>NZ_JAWUEI010000039.1:0-35663 GCF_036663495.1 Enterobacter sp. 342 | reverse complement strand
AGATGAATATTTTTTTCTGCCCATTGAAACGCAAAACCCCTAATCATTGGATGTCCAACTTTCGGGGTTCACTTCAATCAGGCGGTTTTTTTATTTGTCAGTGTTTAACGGTGCGCCAGTTCGACGTCGTCTTCACTTTCCAGAATCGCTTTGTCAGTCTGCTTCAGCCACTGGCTGGTTAGCGTACCGGCTGTCATTGAGCCGCTTACGTTCAGCGCAGTACGGCCCATGTCGATCAGCGGCTCAACGGAGATCAGCAGCGCGACCAGCGTTACCGGCAGTCCCAGTGCAGGCAGCACAATCAGCGCGGCGAAGGTTGCGCCACCACCAACACCCGCAACGCCTGCGGAACTTACGGTCACAATACCAACCAGTGTAGCAATCCAGACTGGATCAAGTGGGTTGATACCCACGGTTGGCGCAACCATCACCGCCAGCATCGCCGGGTAGAGACCCGCACAACCGTTCTGACCGATGGTGGCACCAAAAGAGGCTGAGAAGCTGGCGATAGACTCTGGCACGCCCAGACGACGGGTCTGTGCTTCAACGTTCAGCGGAATAGACGCGGCGCTGGAACGGCTGGTGAAGGCAAAGGTCAGTACCGGCCAGACTTTACGGAAGTATTTCAGCGGGCTAACGCCGTTCACACCCAGCAGGATACCGTGCACCACAAACATAATGCCCAGACCCAGGTATGAGGCAATCACAAAACTACCCAGTTTGATGATGTCCTGCAGGTTAGAGCCAGCAACCACTTTGGTCATCAGTGCCAGAACGCCATAAGGGGTTAACTGCATCACCAGACGAACCAGCTTCATCACCCAGCTTTGCAGGGTATCGATAGCGGTCAGCACGCGTTCACCTTTTGGTGCATCGTCTTTCAGCAGTTTAAGTGCCGCCACACCCAGGAATGCGGCGAAAATGACCACGCTGATGATGGAAGTTGGGTTGGCACCTGTCAGGTCAGCAAACGGATTCTTCGGAATGAAGGAGAGCACCATTTGCGGCACGGTGAGGTCAGCTACTTTCCCCACGTAGTTAGTTTGAATCGCGGTCAGACGCGCTGTTTCAGCCGTTCCCTGAACCAGCCCTTCGGCAGTCAGGCCGAACAGGTTGGTGACCAGTACACCAACCAGCGCTGCAATCAGCGTGGTAAACAGCAGCGTACCAATGGTCAGGAAGCTGATTTTACCCAGTTGGGTCGCGTTATGCAGGCGGGCAACGGCACTCAGAATAGAGGCAAACACCAGTGGCATAACGATCATCTGCAGCAGCTGGACATAGCCGTTACCGACAATGTTGAACCACTGAATGGAATCTTTCAGAACTGGGTTGTCGGAGCCATAAATCGCCTGTAATGCCAGACCAAATACAACACCCATGACCAGACCAACCAGTACTTTTTTCGCCAGACTCCACTGTTTGTGGCGCGCCTGCGCGAGAAGCAATAGCAATACAACGAACACAATGACGTTCGCGATGAGTGGAAAATTCATCCCCGTTCTCCTGATTTATTATGGGGTCGGTTTTTACCGATCCTGTTGGCGGAAGGTTAGCAGAAGTGTGATGTAGCGCTTATATCCAAATGGAATGGGTTATGACAAATGCGGTAATTTTGTCTGTTTACTGTTCGATTTGATGATGAATAAAACGATTGAACTGAAATTGCAGCGAATTAATCATCTGGGAAGACCAGCGGACTGCACTGTTTTCGGGCAATGTTTGCGGCATCCAGACAGCATAGGCAAACAGCGCCATGCACAATACGCGCTCAAGCTGGTTACCTTTCTGCGGTGCAAGGATGGGAAAACGAAAACGCCAGCGGCAGGGCCAAAGCAGCGGCACGCCCGCAGGCGTCAGCATATCGGCGAGAATATGGCTTAAATAGCCCAGCACCATCCCCTGGATGGCATCCGCAGGGACAATCCAGCTTTCGGGCACTTTTAAGTAGAAGAGCGTCAGCAGGCCAAACACGGCTAGCAGGCTGTGTGTAAACCCCCGGTGGCCAAATGCGCGGGCGATGGGTTTCGAGACCCACTTCAGGCGTTGCCCAAGGAAGGATTTGGGGTGGTCTATGTCGGGCAGCAAACAGGTCAATACGGCGGAAGGGACAATATGCCACCAGTCCCCCTGCGCCAGCACAGGGGTAAGTTCAGCGTTTTTGGCAAATACTGCGCACGCAATAGAAAAAAGCAGGTGGCCTTCCGCCGTCATGATAAAACCCACAAAACTGTCAATTCATACAGTATAGGGTTTTTATACAGTAGGCGGAAGAGGTGACGGTGTAACTGTTTGTCACAAACCCAACGCAGGCATTAACCGCCCTGCAGATGATGCGTCGTCAACCCGACCAGTGAAGTGAGCTTCACATCGGCAAGGGCAAACCGGGGATCGTGGCGGGTTTCTTCAGCGGGCACCACAATGGAGCGCATACGTGCGGCTTTCGACGCCACCATACCGTTTACGGAGTCTTCAAACGCAACGCAGTTGAGTGGATCAAGACCCAGCTTAGCGGCACAGTCCAGATAGACCTGCGGGTGCGGTTTGCTGTAAGGCAATTTTTCCGCTGATGCCAGCGCGTCGAAACTGTCGCGCAGTTCAAACATGATGAGCACTTTTTCCAGCATATGCAGCGGTGAAGCAGAGGCCAGACCGACTTTCAACCCCTGAGCTTTACACAGTGCGACGGCTTCACGAACGCCAGGCAGCAGTGGTTTGTTCTCTTCTACCAGCGTGATGGCGCGGCTGATAATGCGTGCGGTCACTTCGTCACGACCCGGGCCAACCCACGGTTGTTGGGCAAACCACAGATCGACGACCATATCAATGCGCAGGCCAAGCGTATCAGGAAGTTCATTACGGCGGCTGATATCCACGCCAAGGTTGGCGATGACGTCCAGTTCGGCGCGATCCCACAACGGTTCGGAATCGATCAGTAATCCATCCATGTCAAAAATTGCGGCAAGAATTTGGCGCGGTGTCGACATCACAACGTCTCCTTATCCAGGGTGTTCGACAGACGATAAGTGCTAAGCACAACCTGCAATTTAGCATATTGCCTTTAAAGATCGGGCGAAATTGATGACCAGCAGGTAGACTTAGGCACAAATAACGCGTCTATATGAAGAGGAACTGATGACGTATCAACAAGCTGGACGCATCGCGGTCTTAAAACGTATTGCTGGCTGGGTGATTTTTATTCCAGCAGTCATTTCTACGCTGATCTCTGTACTGAAATTTATGTACGATCACAGCGAAAAACAGCCGGGTATTAATGCGGTAATGCTTGATTTTGCGCATGTCATGATTGATATGATTCGTTTTAATACGCCATTCTTGAATGTCTTCTGGTTTAACTCACCCACCCCGGATTTTCACCAGCAACTGAATATCGGCTTTTGGGTCATTTACGCACTGATCTTTATCGCCCTCGCATTGCAGGCCTCTGGCGCACGAATGAGCCGTCAGACGCGCTTTCTACGCGAAGGAGTTGAGGACCAGTTAATTCTGGAGCAGGCCAAAGGCCCGGAAGGGATGAGCCGGGAGCAGATTGAATCCCGCATTGTTGTGCCGCGTCACACCATTTTTCTGCAAATTTTCCCGCTCTATATCCTCCCGGTGATCATCATTGTGGCGGGGTACTTCTTCTTCTCAGTGCTCGGTTTTCTGTAACAGATAAGGGTGGCGCGAGAGCCACCCTTATCTGTCTTCACGCGGCAAGTATGCGTTCAAGGGCCCGCTGTGCGTTGACCAGGTGTTCTCCGCCAAACAGGATGGCACGGTTCATCAACGTATAAAGCTGATACACCGGCTGGCGATCGAGGAAACCGGGCGGCAGGGGCGAGACCGACTGGTACCCATCGTATATTTGCGGTGGCTGCTCCGGATGCAGCGGCAGCATTGCCAGATCGCACTCTCTGTCACCCCAGTAGCAGGCCGGGTCAAAGATATAAGGGCCGTTGGGGCCTAGTGCGCAATTATTTGACCACAGATCACCGTGTAGCAGAGAAGGCTGAGGCTGGTGAGATGCCAGACGCTGCTGAACGTGCTCAACGATGGCATCAATATTGCCAAATTCCAGCCCTTTTTCTGCGGCCAGTTCAAGTTGCCAGCCAATGCGTTGCTCAGCAAAAAACGTCGACCAGCGACGCTGCCAGGCATTAGGTTGCGGGGTAGTGGAGAGATCGTTGTCAAAATCGAGACCAAATTGCGGCTGGTCGCTCCATTGATGCAGGCGCGCTAACTGTTGGCCGAGAATGAAAGCATTATGGGCATCTAACGGACGGGCAGGGAGATATTCCATCACCAGAAAGCTGTAGTCGCGATCACTCCCCACGGCCAGAACCTGCGGGACAGTCACCGTTTTACTGCGCGACAACAGTTCCAGTTGGTCAGCTTCGGCGGTAAAGATCGGAAGCAGCTCCCGCTCATCGCATTTAACGAAAAGATCGCGTCCTGCGTAGCGTAAATGCCACGCGGCGTGGATCTCTCCGCCTGGCAGTTCGTTACGCAGTTCAATTTCACCTTCACCCAGTTGCTCACTTAAAAGATGACTGATAGCCTGCCACATGTTGTTTCTCCCATGTTGTCTGCCAGATCATAAAGTTAGCGCATAATTGCGGTAAAAAAATACGAACTAACGCACACCTGAGCGGTTTAAATTCATGCAGGGCACTTATTGTTTCTTTTTCTGCCAGTTTTGCCAGGAATCCACCTCAATTTCGGCAGGCTTGTCGGTCACAGTTTCCGCCAGACTGGCGGCCAACGCCTGAACTTCTTCTTCGCTCAGCGCGCTGATCAGACCAAATGTCAGGGTGCCTAAATCATGAATATTGCCCTCGTCATCCGCGAGCGTGAGCAGAAAATTAGCCCGTGTGAAGGTGTTGTTGAGCTCATTCAGTTCGGTGAGCGATGCTTCATGAAGATTGATGGTAACGACGTAGCGAGTGATGTCACCACTGCTCATAATTCACCTCATTGTTATCATGGAAGTTTTCTTAGCATAGTCGATAGTCAGTGTTTGGCGACTACGACGTGAAATTCCCCTTCATAAAGAAGGGGAACAGGTGTTAATTGCGTGACAGGTAATCAACGATTTTTTGCGTATCGGCCAGTGAACAGAGACGCGTGCCCTGGTTGATAGTTGCAGCACTCCCCGCCGCCACACCGTAGCGTGTCATTTCCAGCAGTGACGCGCCCTGTGCCAGTTTCAGTGTCATTGCACCTACCATACTGTCGCCAGCGCCTACCGTGCTCTGACTTTTCATCGGTGGCGGGACAACCTGAACGGACGACGTTTCATCGACTGCCAGTGCCCCCTGAGGACCAAGGGAGACCACAACGCGTCGCGCTTTACCACTGCGCACCAACTCCTGTGCGGCAGTGCGAACATCATCTGGTTGTGTCAGTTCCCGGTTCACGAGTGCACTTAACTCTTTCTGGTTGGGCTTAACCAGCTCAAGATTGCCTGGCACTAATGCAGCCTGCAGAGCGTCGCCGCTGCTGTCGACAATGCAGCGGATCCCGCGTTGCTGTGCAGCCTGAATGAGCGCGGTTAATTTTTCCGTGCTCACGCCGGGTGGCAGGCTGCCGCTTACTACCAGCAGTGCACCGCTTTCTATCGCCAGCACTTTCTCTTCCAGTTGACGAAATTCATCATCACTGAGTTTCGCGCCAGGCATGACAAAACGGTACTGCTCATCGCTTGATTCCACGTGTACATGCAGGTTTTGTCGTGTCCAGTCTTTGGCAGCGACTGTCTCTACGGCAACATGTTCATCTGCCAGCAGAGAGACCAGGTGTTCTCCGGTGGCCCCCCCTGCGGGGAATATTGCTGTCGCTTTACCGCCGAGGTGTGTAATAGCACGCGCCACGTTGATACCGCCGCCGCCAGGCTCAAAGACCGGGGCCGTGCAACGCAATTTACCTTCCGGGTAAATCTGGGGCGTCAGGGTGGCGGAATCAAGGGAAGGGGAGAGCGTCAGAGTGTAGATAGCAACCATCATTACCTCCTTTTAGCATGGGTTCCTATTAGTCTGGCACCATTTATCAGGAAGGCAATGTAAATAACAGTATGATTTTAAATATGAATACGGATGAAAAAACAGTTGCGGGATATATAAAATAAAACGCAATTTGAGATCGTTCTTATTCAAAAAATGAAATAAGAAAACATTGCTATGTTATTTGCGGCTTTTTATAATTTGTTACCTTTCTCTGGACGCCTTGTCATTGATCCTCAAGAAAGATTCCGGGACCGTGTGGTCTCTTTTTTTGTTGTACGGACTCCTTAATAAAATGAAGCTTTTGAAGACAGTACCCGCTGCACTGATGCTGGCGGGTGGCGTGTTTGTGGCAATGAACGCGAGCGCCGATGATACCGTTTTTACTGTCATGGACGATCCCACCACCGCGAAAAAACCGTTTGAAGGCAACCTGAACGCCGGGTACCTGGCACAATCCGGTAACACGAAAAGCTCCTCTCTGACAGCGGACAGTACGCTCACCTGGTACGGTAACACCACCGCCTGGTCTCTGTGGGGAAATGCCAGCAACACCTCCGCTAATGATGAACGCTCTTCCGAGAAATATGCGGTGGGCGGACGTAGCCGTTACAACATGACTGATTATGACTACCTGTTTGGTCAGGCAAGCTGGTTGACTGACCGTTACAACGGTTATCGTCAGCGTGATGTGTTCACCGCGGGTTATGGTCGTCAGTTCCTGAATGGCCCGGTACACAGCTTCCGTTTTGAATTCGGTCCTGGTGTACGTTATGACGAGTACACCGATGGCGATACCAAAACCCAACCGCTCGGTTACGCTTCCGGTACCTATGCCTGGCAGATGACTGACAACACCAAATTTACCGAAGGCGTTTCTGTATATGGTGCCGACGATACGACGCTGAACTCTGAGACAGCGCTGAACGTGGCTATCAACGAACACTTTGGATTGAAAGTGGCCTACAACGTGACCTGGAACTCTTCACCGCCAGAAACTGCGCCGGATCATACCGACCGCAGAACCACGGTTTCCCTGGGTTATAAAATGTAATAAGAACGGGCCGATATTTTTATCGGCCCGTTTTCGAAGTGTCATCCGCATTTACCCCCAAATCATTGCCGCCCAACGTAACAACAGCATAGCGCCGCAGATGGCTATCAGCACCAGCACCATTTTCCAGTGTTTTACGGCAAATCGTTTTGTTGGCATAACCTAATCCTTGTTCCTTAATACGCACAGTCTATCAAACAGGGCAGAAAAATGCCCCGTCGCAGGGAGCGATTAGGTTATACCCGCTTAGGTGAGGCTCAGAACCAGTGGAATCGTTCGGCGAGAATTAACAATAAACCTGTGGCTGAAAGGATGTTCAATATCACAACCGTTCTACTGGATACGTTCATGGTATGCACCTTTGGGTTTAATGACCTGTTCAAGAGTAGCCCAGCATCTCTGGAATGCGAGCACCAGGGGTATGCAACCTGCAAATTCATGCGAAAGTGCCAGCACATCAATCTGCCAGCAGAGGGTGCAATCTCCCTTTTGTTAGTGTTAACATTGCAAGGCTTGCCGTAAATCGGACGTTATCTGATTTTTCTGCGGGTGAATGATGACGAACCAATTTGACGATTGTTGGTCAGATGGTGTCGTAATCTATTGTCAAATCACGATTATTTTCTTTGTATATGCTCTTATGTGTGGGGCATCACTGCAAATAAGGATATAAAATGCCTGTAATTACTCTTCCTGATGGCAGCCAACGCCATTACGACCACGCTGTTAGCCCAATGGATGTTGCTCTGGACATCGGCCCTGGACTCGCGAAAGCGACCATCGCTGGCCGTGTTAACGGTGAGCTGGTTGATGCTTCCGATCTGATCGAAAATGATGCAACGCTTGCCATCATTACAGCGAAAGACGAAGAAGGTCTGGAGATCATTCGCCACTCCTGCGCACACCTGTTAGGTCATGCCATCAAACAGCTGTGGCCAAATACTAAAATGGCGATCGGTCCGGTTATCGACAACGGTTTTTACTACGACGTTGACCTTGATCACACCCTGACTCAGGAAGATATCGACGCGCTCGAAAAACGTATGCACGAGCTCGCCGAAACGAACTATGACGTCATCAAGAAGAAAGTCAGCTGGCACGAAGCGCGTGAAACCTTCGTGAAGCGTGGCGAGAACTATAAAGTCTCTATTCTTGATGAAAACATCTCCCATGATGACAAGCCAGGCTTGTACCATCACGAAGAATACGTCGACATGTGTCGTGGACCGCACGTGCCGAATATGCGCTTCTGTCATCACTTCAAGCTGATGAAGATCGCAGGCGCCTACTGGCGCGGCGACAGCAACAACAAGATGTTGCAGCGTATATATGGGACCGCTTGGGCCGATAAAAAAGCGCTGAATGCATATCTGCAGCGTCTGGAAGAAGCCGCGAAGCGTGACCACCGTAAAATTGGTAAGCAACTTGACCTGTACCACATGCAGGAAGAAGCGCCGGGTATGGTGTTCTGGCACAACGACGGCTGGACCATTTTCCGTGAACTGGAAACCTTCGTTCGTTCCAAGCTGAAAGAGTACCAGTACCAGGAAGTAAAAGGCCCGTTCATGATGGACCGTGTGCTGTGGGAAAAAACCGGCCACTGGGACAACTACAAAGATGCGATGTTCACTACCTCTTCCGAGAACCGTGAATACTGCATCAAGCCAATGAACTGCCCGGGACACGTTCAGATCTTCAACCAGGGTCTGAAATCCTACCGCGACCTGCCGCTGCGTATGGCAGAGTTCGGTAGCTGTCACCGTAACGAGCCATCAGGTGCGTTGCATGGTCTGATGCGTGTTCGTGGCTTTACTCAGGATGATGCGCATATCTTCTGTACGGAAGATCAGGTACGTGACGAAGTTAACGCCTGTATTCGTATGGTCTACGATATGTACAGCACCTTTGGCTTCGAGAAGATCGTGGTCAAACTCTCAACGCGTCCGGAAAAACGTATCGGCAGCGATGAGACCTGGGATCGCGCAGAAGCGGATCTCGCCGTGGCGCTGGAAGAGAACGGAATTCCGTTCGAATACCAACTGGGCGAGGGCGCATTCTACGGTCCGAAAATTGAATTTACCCTGTATGACTGCCTCGATCGCGCATGGCAGTGCGGTACTGTACAGCTGGACTTCTCCCTGCCGCAGCGTTTAAGCGCCTCTTATGTTGGCGAAGACAACGAGCGTCAGGTTCCGGTAATGATTCACCGTGCAATTCTCGGTTCTCTGGAGCGCTTCATCGGCATCCTGACTGAAGAGTTCGCTGGCTTCTTCCCAACCTGGCTTGCGCCAGTGCAGGTCGTGGTGATGAACATTACCGATTCTCAGGCGGATTACGTTAAAGAATTGACGCAGAAACTACAAAATGCGGGCATTCGCGTAAAAGCAGACTTGAGAAATGAGAAGATTGGCTTTAAAATCCGCGAGCACACTTTACGTCGTGTCCCGTATATGTTGGTCTGTGGTGATAAAGAGGTGGAAGCAGGCAAAGTTGCCGTTCGCACCCGCCGTGGTAAAGACCTGGGCAGTCTGGACGTAAGTGAAGTGATTGAGAAGCTGCAACAAGAGATTCGCAGCCGCAGTCTTCAACAACTGGAGGAATAAGGTATTAAAGGCGGAAAACGAGTTCAAACGGCACGTCCGAATCGTATCAATGGCGAGATTCGCGCCCAGGAAGTTCGCTTAACAGGTCTGGAAGGCGAGCAGCTGGGGATTGTGAGTCTGAGAGAAGCAATCGAAAAGGCTGAAGAAGCTGGAGTAGATTTAGTTGAAATCAGCCCTAACGCCGAACCGCCAGTTTGTCGTATCATGGACTACGGCAAGTTCCTTTATGAAAAGAGTAAGTCTTCTAAGGAACAGAAGAAAAAGCAAAAAGTTATCCAGGTTAAGGAAATCAAATTCCGTCCTGGTACCGACGATGGCGATTATCAGGTAAAACTCCGCAGCCTGATTCGCTTTCTGGAAGATGGCGATAAGGCCAAGATCACGCTGCGTTTCCGCGGTCGTGAGATGGCCCACCAACAGATTGGTATGGAAGTGCTTAACCGCGTCCGTGACGATCTGAGTGAACTGGCAGTAGTCGAATCCTTCCCTACGAAGATCGAAGGCCGTCAGATGATCATGGTGCTCGCTCCTAAGAAGAAACAGTAAGGCCTTCAAGCAGCAAAATCTGTGGAGCCTTCGGGTTTCATAGGTTTTGTTCGCCTATGTTTCGTTTATTTAACAATGCGAAGTGGAAGTTATTAAGATGCCAAAAATTAAGACCGTACGCGGTGCTGCTAAGCGCTTCAAAAAAACCGGTAAAGGTGGTTTTAAGCACAAGCACGCTAACCTGCGTCACATTCTGACTAAGAAAGCTACCAAGCGTAAACGTCACCTGCGTCCAAAAGCCATGGTTTCTAAAGGCGATCTGGGCCTGGTAATCGCGTGCCTGCCGTACGCATAAGTCGTTAACGTTTAACTTTTTTAACTTAGAATAGATACAGGAGAGCACACATGGCTCGCGTAAAACGTGGTGTAATTGCACGTGCACGTCACAAGAAAATTTTGAAACAAGCTAAAGGCTACTACGGTGCGCGTTCACGCGTATACCGCGTTGCCTTCCAGGCTGTTATCAAAGCAGGTCAGTACGCTTACCGTGACCGTCGTCAACGTAAGCGTCAGTTCCGTCAACTGTGGATTGCGCGTATCAACGCAGCAGCACGTCAGAACGGTATTTCTTACAGCAAATTCATCAACGGCCTGAAAAAAGCCTCTGTTGAAATCGACCGTAAGATCCTGGCTGACATCGCAGTATTCGACAAAGTAGCGTTCACCGCTCTGGTCGAAAAAGCGAAAGCAGCACTGGCATAAGCCAGTTGAGAGAGGGGGCTTAGCTCCCTCTTTTCATTTAACACCATCAGAAGATTGACTTTTACCGGTGCAACCTTTTCAATAAGGTCTTAACGGTTTTTACCACACAAGGTAACGCAAGCATGAATGCTGCTATTTTCCGCTTCTTCTTTTACTTTAGCACCTGAATTCAGGAGGCTAGCGCGTGAAAGATGAAACGAAAAACAGCGCCAGATAAGCCTCCCGATGGAGGCTTTTTTTGTGCCTGAATTTGAGAGAATAACTCCACCAAATCGGTGTCTGCACCGACATAATGAGGAAAATCATGTCACATCTCGCAGAGCTGGTTGCCAGTGCAACAGCCGCCATTAATCAGGCCTCAGATGTTGCCGCGTTAGACAATGTCCGCGTCGAATATCTTGGTAAGAAAGGGCACCTGACCCTTCAAATGACAACCCTGCGTGAACTGCCGCCAGAAGAACGCCCGGCAGCGGGTGCGGTAATTAACGAAGCCAAAGAGCAGGTACAGCAGGCGCTGAACGCACGCAAAGCCGAGCTGGAAAGTGCGGTGCTGAACGCACGTCTGGCTGCAGAGACTATTGACGTTTCTCTGCCGGGTCGCCGTATCGAAAATGGTGGCCTGCACCCGGTTACACGTACCATTGATCGTATTGAAAGTTTCTTCGGTGAGCTCGGCTTTACCGTGGCGACTGGCCCGGAAATTGAAGATGATTATCACAACTTCGATGCCCTGAACATTCCTGGCCATCATCCGGCACGCGCTGACCACGACACTTTCTGGTTCGACGCCACGCGTCTGCTGCGCACCCAGACTTCCGGCGTTCAGATCCGTACCATGAAGGATCAGGAACCGCCAATCCGTATTATCGCGCCGGGCCGTGTATATCGTAACGACTACGATCAGACCCACACGCCAATGTTCCACCAGATGGAAGGTCTGATTGTTGATAAAAACATCAGCTTCACCAACCTGAAAGGCACGCTGCACGATTTCCTGAATAACTTCTTTGAAGAAGATCTGCAGGTTCGTTTCCGTCCGTCCTACTTCCCGTTCACTGAACCGTCTGCGGAAGTTGACGTGATGGGTAAAAACGGCAAGTGGCTGGAAGTGCTGGGTTGCGGCATGGTACATCCAAACGTACTGCGCAACGTAGGTATCGATCCGGAAGTTTACTCCGGCTTTGCGTTCGGTATGGGCATGGAACGTCTGACCATGTTGCGTTACGGCGTGACCGATCTGCGTGCATTCTTCGAAAACGATCTGCGTTTCCTCAAACAGTTTAAATAAGGGCAGGACAGAACAATGAAATTCAGTGAACTGTGGTTACGCGAATGGGTGAACACCACGCTGGACAGCGAAGCGCTTTCTAACCAGATCACCATGGCAGGCCTGGAAGTTGACGGCGTTGAGCCGGTTGCGGGTGCCTTTAATGGCGTGGTCGTCGGTGAAGTGGTTGAGTGCGGCCAGCATCCTAATGCAGACAAACTGCGCGTGACGAAAGTGAACGTGGGCGGCGATCGCCTGCTGGATATCGTCTGCGGTGCGCCAAACTGCCGTCAGGGGCTGAAAGTTGCTGTGGCAACTGTTGGTGCGGTACTGCCGGGCGATTTCAAAATTAAAGCGGCTAAGCTGCGCGGTGAGCCGTCTGAAGGCATGCTGTGTTCGTTCTCCGAGCTGGGTATTTCCGACGATCACAACGGTATCATTGAGCTGCCGCTGGATGCGCCAATCGGTACTGATATCCGTGAATACCTGAAACTCGATGACAACACCATCGAAATCAGCGTCACGCCAAACCGTGCTGATTGCTTAGGTATCATTGGCGTAGCGCGCGACGTCGCGGTGCTGAACCAGGTTGAGCTGAACGTACCAGACATCACGCCAGTTGCTGCAACCATTACCGACACTCTGCCGATTCAGGTTGAAGCCGCCGACGCGTGCCCACGTTACCTTGGGCGTGTCGTGAAAGGTATTAACGTTAAAGCGCCAACCCCACTGTGGATGAAAGAGAAACTGCGTCGCTGTGGTATTCGCTCTATTGATGCAGTTGTTGACGTCACTAACTACGTTCTGCTGGAGCTGGGCCAGCCAATGCACGCGTTCGATAAAGATCGTATCGAAGGTGGAATTGTTGTGCGTATGGCGAAAGAGGGTGAAACCCTGGTTCTGCTGGACGGTAGCGAAGCAAAACTGAACGCTGATACCCTGGTGATTGCGGATCAGGCGAAAGCGCTGGCGATGGGCGGCATCTTTGGTGGCGAACATTCCGGTGTGAATGACGAAACGCAGAACGTGCTGCTTGAATGCGCCTTCTTCAGCCCGCTGTCCATCACGGGCCGTGCGCGCCGTCATGGCCTGCACACTGACGCTTCTCATCGTTATGAGCGTGGCGTTGACCCGGCATTGCAATACAAAGCCATGGAGCGTGCAACACGCCTGCTGATCGATATCTGTGGCGGCGAAGCTGGCCCGGTTATTGATGTGACAAACGAAGCCACTCTGCCAAAACGCGCAACCATCACTCTGCGTCGCAGCAAGCTGGATCGTTTGATTGGTCACCACGTTGCCGACGCTCAGGTCACCGACATTCTGAAGCGCCTGGGCTGTGAAGTCACCGAAGGTCAGGACGAATGGAAGGCCGTTGCGCCATCATGGCGTTTCGACATGGAGATCGAAGAAGACCTGGTGGAAGAAGTGGCTCGCGTATACGGCTACAACAACATCCCTGATGAGCCTGTACAGGCGGGTCTGGTGATGGGCACCCACCGTGAAGCTGACCTGTCCCTGAAGCGTGTGAAAACCATGCTCAATGACAAAGGTTACCAGGAAGTGATCACCTACAGCTTTGTTGATCCGAAGCTGCAGCAGTTGATCCATCCTGGCCAGGAAGCGCTGATCCTGCCAAGCCCGATCTCCAGCGAAATGTCCGCGATGCGTCTGTCTCTGTGGACGGGGCTGCTGGGTACGATTGTTTACAACCAGAATCGTCAGCAAAACCGTGTGCGAATTTTCGAAAGCGGTTTGCGCTTTGTACCGGATAATCAGGCAAATTTAGGCATCCGTCAGGATCTTATGCTGGCTGGTGCTATCAGCGGTAACCGCTATGAAGAGCACTGGGATCTGGCAAAAGGGACGGTTGATTTCTACGATATGAAGGGCGATCTGGAAGCAATTCTCGATCTGACCGGTAAATTATCTGAAATTGAATTCCGTGCAGAAGCCATTCCGGCACTGCATCCGGGGCAAAGTGCAGCCATTTATTTAGACGGCAAACGTGTTGGTTTCATTGGTGTTGTTCACCCTGAGCTGGAGCGTAAACTGGATCTGAATGGCCGTACCATCGTGTTCGAGCTGGAGTGGAACCCGGTTGCAGACCGCGTCATTCCTCAGGCGCAGGACGTGTCACGCTTCCCGGCGAACCGCCGTGATATCGCGGTTGTGGTCGCGGAAAATGTGCCCGCAGCAGATATTTTGGCCGAATGTAAGAAAGTTGGCGTAAATCAGGTAGTTGGCGTAAACTTATTTGACGTGTACCGCGGCAAGGGCGTAGCAGAAGGTTTCAAGAGCCTTGCTATCAGCCTTATCCTTCAGGATACCAGCCGTACACTCGAAGAAGAGGAGATTGCCGCTACCGTCGCCAAATGTGTAGAGGCATTAAAAGAGCGATTCCAGGCATCATTGAGGGATTGAACCTATGGCGCTTACAAAAGCTGAAATGTCAGAATATCTGTTTGATAAGCTTGGGCTTAGCAAACGGGATGCCAAAGAGCTGGTAGAGCTGTTTTTCGAAGAGATCCGTCGTGCTCTGGAAAATGGTGAGCAGGTAAAACTCTCCGGTTTTGGCAATTTTGATTTGCGAGACAAAAACCAACGTCCGGGCCGTAACCCGAAGACGGGGGAAGATATTCCCATTACAGCCCGCCGCGTGGTGACCTTCAGACCCGGCCAGAAGTTAAAAAGCCGTGTCGAAAACGCAACGCCCAAAGCAGAGTAATATGAACTAACTAAAAAGGCCGCTCACGCGGCCTTTTTTCTTTGCGCTCTTTGGCAAACCCGCCGTAAAATCAATTACATCTCACGTCAAAAAAACTGTACACATGCTTGATTACGCCTATCGCCAGCACCGTTCCGATAAACGTCGCCTGTTTTTGCTGGTGCTGCTGCTCATTGTCACCGCCGGCATAAGTCTGTGCGCGGGCGACAGGTGGATAGGGCCTGAAAGCTGGCTAGACCCTGACGGGCAGATCTTCATCTGGCAAATTCGTCTGCCGCGCACCGTGGCGGTGGTCCTGGTGGGTGCCGCGCTGGCACTCTGCGGCACCATTATGCAGGCATTGTTCGATAACCCGCTGGCGGAACCCGGGCTACTCGGCGTATCGAACGGTGCAGGCGTAGGGCTGATTGCGGCTGTCATGCTCGGCGGGGGAGCACTCTCCGGCTGGAGTATCAGCCTGAGTGCCATCATTGGTGCATTGCTGATAACACTCATTCTCCTGCGTTTCGCCAGACGGCACTTATCGACAAGCCGTCTACTGCTTGCCGGGGTGGCACTGGGCATCATCTGTAGCGCACTGATGACCTGGGCGGTCTACTTCTCGACTTCTTTTGACCTGCGGCAACTGATGTACTGGATGATGGGCGGTTTTGGGGGCGTGGACTGGCACCAGGGCTGGCTGATGGTCCTTCTGATCCCGGTCATATTGTGGGCGACCATGCAGGCACAACCACTCAATATGCTCGCGCTGGGTGAAACATCCGCTCGCCAGCTCGGTATGCCAATGGCGTTCTGGCGTAATGTGCTGGTTATTGCCATTGGCTGGCTGGTGGGGGTCAGCGTGGCGCTGGCGGGGGCGATTGGTTTTATCGGGTTGGTTATCCCGCATATGCTTCGCCTGTGCGGCCTCACCGACCATCGAACCTTACTTCCGGCCTCGGCAGTCGCCGGGGCGGTAACATTGCTGGTGGCCGATATCATCGCCCGGCTCGCACTGACGGCCGCGGAACTGCCTATTGGTGTAGTGACCGCTACGCTGGGCGCGCCGGTATTTATCTGGCTACTATTAAAAGCTGGACGTTAAATCACGATCCGTAAAACAACCTGAGGGAATGCTATGCAGTCAGATATCCTGAAAACTGAAGTGACCACCATTGATGGCGATGACACTACGCTGGAAGGCTACAAAGGCAATGTGTTGCTGATCGTTAACGTGGCATCCAAATGTGGCCTGACGCCACAGTACGAGCAGCTGGAGAATATTCAGAAAGCGTGGGAGAAAGACGGTTTCACCGTGCTGGGTTTCCCCTGCAACCAGTTCCTGGGCCAGGAGCCGGGCAGCGCAGAAGAGATCAAAACGTTTTGTAGTATGACCTACGGTGTGACGTTCCCCCTGTTTAGCAAAATTGATGTCAACGGCGAAGATCGCCATCCGCTGTATGCGAAGCTGATTGCTGCTGCGCCGAAGGCCGTTGCGCCGGAAGGAAGTGGCTTTTATGAGCGTATGGCCAGCAAAGGTCGGGCACCGCTCTACCCGGATGACATTCTGTGGAACTTCGAAAAATTCCTGATTGGTCGCGACGGTCAGGTGGTTCAGCGTTTTTCACCGGATATGACACCTGAAGATCCGATTGTCATGGAGTCTATCAAGCTGGCGCTTGCGAAATAATGTCGTTGCTGATGCAGCTCACGGACGTTGCTGAGAAGGGACGTCTGGGGCCGATAACCGGTGCCCTCAATGCGGGAGAGATCCTGCATCTTGTCGGACCCAACGGCGCAGGGAAGAGTACGCTGTTGGCTCGTATGGCGGGGCTAACTTCCGGGCAAGGGCAGATATCGCTGCTGGAACATGCCCTTACCGACTGGTCGCCGCTCTCGCTGGCGCACCGGCGCAGTTACCTTGTGCAGCAACAAATGCCACCTTTTGCGATGCCTGTCTGGCATTATCTGATGCTGCATTTGCACGACAAACAACATACGGCACTACTGACCGAAGTGGCTGCGGCCCTGGGGCTGGAAGATAAACTGTCCCGGCATGCCAGCCAGCTTTCCGGCGGAGAATGGCAGCGGGTGCGTCTGGCGGCGGTCATTATTCAGATTCACCCGGCAGGTAATCCTCACGGGCGGATGTTACTTCTGGATGAGCCGATGAGCGGTCTGGATGTGGCGCAGCAGGCAGCACTGGATTCGCTGTTAAGTAACCTGAGCCGAAAGGGTATCGCCATCGTGATGAGTAGCCACGACCTCAACCATACCCTGCGGCATGCCCATCGGGTGTGGTTGCTGTCGCGCGGAAAGATGATTGCCAGCGGGACGCGGGATCAGGTTCTTACGCCGCCAAATCTTGCTCTTGCGTACAATATGTCGTTCCGCAGGTTGGATATAGAGGGACATAAGATGCTGATTTCTACCGGGCAGGAGTAACCGTTTCTTGCCTGTTAGCACAGTTGCACGCTAAATTACGAAAAGAACAAAAAAAGCAGAGGATTCGTCTGAAAATGCGATTCTGGTTTCTCCTGATGGCAGCGTTATTTCTCGCGGGATGCAGTAGCCATCGTGCGCCGCCGCCTAACCCACGGCTTTCAGATTCTATTACCGTCATTGCCAGTCTCAACGATCAACTGAGCAACTGGCGCGGTACGCCTTATCGCTACGGCGGTATGAGCCGTGGCGGTGTGGATTGTTCCGGTTTTGTCCTGATGACGTTCCGCGACAAGTTTGACTTACAACTTCCGCGCGAAACGCGCAAGCAGGCAGAAATAGGGACTGAAATTGATAAAGATGAGCTTCTGCCTGGAGACCTGGTCTTTTTCAAAACCGGGTCGGGTGAAAGCGGTCTTCATGTTGGTATTTATGATACCGACAACCAGTTTATTCATGCCTCGACCAGCCGTGGAGTGATGCGATCTTCTCTCGATAATGTTTACTGGCGTAAAAACTTCTGGCAAGCGCGACGTATTTAGTCCGCGTTGACGTATCTTTATGACGGCATGGTAGCGAATAAATCATGCCGTTTTTTCGCAAATAAGATGATTAAAGTTAAATTTATCTAAAATTAGCTAAGCCCGCATGCGTCTGTTTTATCTAAAACTGGCTATTACTCGATAACCAGGATAAGATTATTTTAGATTCAGGGATAAATCTGAAAATTAATACGGAACTAATGAAATTAATCTTATTAAAATCAAGACAGTGGAATTATGTCGGCAATTGCTCCAGGATGTCCTCTCTCATCTTTAATGCGGGGCGAGTGCAATGATAATTACGCTAGATAATGCTTACCAGTCTGAACTGTTGCTCCTGCCTGCCCGTAATAGTGCAGGTGAGCTTAAAGGTTTAGAGGTTCTGGTTAACTTTACTGGCGTTGGCACTGATGTAAGGATCCCCACAGACCTCGTTATCCCTCGTCTCTCAGCGACAGAAGAGTTAGCGTTGTTTAACGAAAAACTGCAATTGATTGATTCCTGCAAACTGTTTTTTATTCAGCATCAGTTAATTGCATGGATCAATATTACACCAGTTATTGTTGAGTTTTTATTAAGCAATGGGAACGTTGTTTCAATCCTCGAGCGTTATCCGTTTCTTGAGTTTACTGTTAATGAGAACTATCCAGGTTTAAATAACGGAAAGGACGATCTCCAGTTGGCGAGAATGGCGATCCATTTTCCGATGGTTCTGGCAAACTTTGGTGCGGGTGCCGCATCCCTCAAAGCGGTCTATGATGGATTATTTAAACGGGTCATTTTCGACAAAGGGTTCATTCAGCAGCGTGCATCGGAGCTTTCTTTTGAACCTTTTATGCGCGCAATCCTCTGGCAAATAACGCCACATTGCCAGTCTGTCATCTTATCCGGCATCGACGATCACAACCTGTTGCAACGCGTCTTGTCCTTTAACGTCGGCGCCATGCAGGGTGCGCTCTGGCCAGCGGTCAGTGCAGAGCACGTCACCACACTGGTTCAGCGATAACCCTTGCTTTCGCCCGTGTTTAAGAGCGGGTAAACCCTCTACACTAAAAGCAGGAGGACTTATGACCCTGTCTTTTACTGCTCACTGGCATGACGAGTTGCCTGGTTTTTACACCGCACTCAAACCAACACCCTTACAAAATTCTCGTCTTATCTGGCACAACGACCAGCTGGCAGAGGAGCTGGCGATCCCGCCTGCCATGTTTCAGCCTTCAGACGGCGCTGGCGTCTGGGGGGGTGAAACGCTGCTCGCAGGCATGCAACCCCTGGCTCAGGTCTATAGTGGACACCAGTTTGGCGTCTGGGCGGGGCAACTGGGCGACGGCAGGGGGATCCTGCTTGGCGAACAGCAGCTTTCCAACGGGGAGACGGTTGACTGGCACCTGAAAGGCGCAGGTCTTACACCTTACTCGCGGATGGGCGATGGGCGTGCCGTATTAC
The DNA here is from genome assembly GCF_036663495.1 of Enterobacter sp. 342. NCBI lineage: Bacteria > Pseudomonadati > Pseudomonadota > Gammaproteobacteria > Enterobacterales > Enterobacteriaceae > Enterobacter > Enterobacter sp. 342. The sequence continues at coordinate 16,352 of NZ_JAWUEI010000039.1, read as the reverse complement.
GTTCAACGATTCGTGAATGCCTGGCATCCGAAGCGATGCATGCCCTGGGGATCCCTACCACTCGCGCGCTGTCGATTGTCACCAGTGACACGCCGGTTGCACGCGAAACGATGGAAAAAGGGGCGATGCTGATGCGAATTGCGCAAAGTCATTTGCGCTTTGGCCATTTTGAGCACTTTTACTATCGCCGCGAGACAGAAAAGGTGCGTCAGCTCGCAGACTACGCTATCGGTCACCACTGGCCACATTTGCAGGATGAGGATGATAAATACGTTCTCTGGTTCCGGGATGTGATTGCCCGTACTGCATCAATGATCGCGCGCTGGCAAACGGTAGGATTTGCCCACGGCGTCATGAATACGGACAACATGTCGCTCCTGGGACTAACCTTTGATTACGGTCCGTTTGGGTTCCTTGATGATTATCAACCGGGATATATCTGTAATCACTCCGATTATCAGGGTCGTTACAGCTTTGACAATCAGCCTGCGGTTGGATTATGGAACCTGCAACGTCTTGCGCAAACGCTGTCACCGTTTATTGACGTTGATGCCCTGAATGACGCGCTCGACAGCTATCAGGATATTTTGCTGCGTGAATACGGCATGTTGATGCGCAACAAGCTGGGGCTGATGACCCAGGAACGGGGGGATAACGAGATCCTTAATGACCTGTTCGCCCTGATGGCGCGTGAAGGCAGTGATTACACCCGTACTTTCCGGATGCTGGGCCTGACGGAGCAGCACAGTGCAGCCTCACCGTTGCGGGACGAGTTTATCGACAGGCAGGCGTTTGACGACTGGTTTACCCGGTACCGCACGCGGTTGCAGCAAGAGCAGGTTGACGATACCACCCGGCACGCGCAGATGAACGCGGCGAACCCGGCGATGGTGTTACGCAACTGGCTGGCCCAACGGGCGATTGAGCAGGCAGAGCAGGGTGAGTACGACGAGTTACACCGTTTGCACATGGCGTTACGCACGCCGTTTGCCGACAGGAATGACGATTACGTCAGCCGCCCGCCTGACTGGGGCAAGCGGCTGGAGGTAAGCTGCTCAAGTTAGTTTTTTGCCGGGTGAAGCGACGCTTACCCGGCTTCCCCGTCACTGTGCGACCCAGCCTCCATCCATGTTCCATGCGACGCCCCGGACATTTACGGCACTGTCGCTGCACAAAAACAGCGCCAGTTCTCCCAACTGTTCCGGGGTGACGAACTCGCCTGAAGGCTGTTTCTCTGCCAGAAGCTGGTCTCGAGCCTGGTCAGGTGCGACGCCATCGGCAATGCGTTTGTCGATTTGCTGTTGTACCAGAGGTGTCAGTACCCAGCCCGGGCAGATCGTATTGGCGGTAATCCCCGTGCGGGCGGTTTCGAGCGCCAGGGATTTCGTAAAACCCACCACGCCATGCTTGGCAGCGACATAGGCTGACTTTTCTTTTGACGCGACCAACCCATGAACGGAGGCAATGTTAATGATGCGGCCCCAGTTTTTCTCACGCATGGCAGGCAGTGCCAGCCGGCTGGTGTGAAACACGGAAGAGAGATTCAGTGCGATAATGTCGTTCCATTTCTCTACCGGAAATGCCTCAACCGGGGCCACATGCTGTATTCCGGCGTTGTTGACAAGAATATCCACACCGCCGAACTGGGTCGCTGCGTAGCGCATCATCGCTTCAATCTGCAATACGTCGCGCAGATCCGCATCGTGGTAGCCCGGTTTTTTGCCAAGGCGCGTAATCTCTTCTCTTGCAGATTCACTGTCGCCGAAACCGTTGAGGATCAGCTGCGCCCCGGCCTGCGCCAGTACGCGGGCGATCCCCAGACCAATACCGCTTGTCGAACCGGTCACCAGAGCGGTTTTACCCTTCAGATTCATATTAATCTCCTTAAACAATACCGGTCAGATAGAACACGGCAATGACAAAAAGTACTGCCAGACTTTTTATGAGGGTGATGGCGAAAATACCGCCGTAGGCCTGACGATGACTCAGGCCGGTGATAGCCAGCAAGGTAATCACCGCGCCATTATGGGGAAGTGTATCCATACCACCGCTTGCCATTGAGGCCACGCGGTGCAGGACTTCCAGAGGAATATTGGCGGCGTGCGCGGCGGCAATAAACGTGTCAGACATTGCTGCGAGTGCAATGCTCATCCCCCCCGAGGCGGAACCGGTGATCCCGGCGAGGACGGTCACGCTGATCGCTTCGTTTAACAGCGGGTTTGGGATCGCAGCCAGCCCTTTGGACAGCACCAGAAAACCAGGCAGTGCAGCAATAACGGCCCCGAAACCATATTCTGAGGCAGTATTCATCGCTGCCAGAATAGCGCCGCTGACCGCCGTCCGGCTGCCTTCAGCCAGACGCCCGCGGATATTGCGAAAACCAAAAATCAGCACCAGCACAATGCCGGAGATCAGCGCCGCCTCCACGGCCCAGATGGCGGTGATCTTACTCACCTCGGTCACAATCGGTTTCGCCAGACCTGGCAGGGTAAGCTCATGGCTCGTACCGTACCAGCCAGGGATCCAGCGGGTAAACAGCAGGTTGAGGATACCCACCAGCAGCAAAGGGGAGATAGCAATCAGCGGATGCGGCAGGTTTATGTTGTCCGGCGTTTCTGGTTCATTTTTGAGATCCGAACCGTAACCTTCATTGTTATTGAGTGCTTTACGGCGCTGACGCTCCAGCCAGAGCAGACCAAAACAGATAATAAACAGAGAACCGATCACCCCAAGCCACGGCGCGGCCCAGGCGTTAGTACCAAAGAAACTGGTGGGGATAATGTTCTGGATTTGAGGCGTGCCGGGCAGGGCGTCCATGGTAAACGAAAATGCCCCCAGCGCCACGGTGGCCGGGATCAGCCGTTTGGGGATGCCACTCTGGCGGAACAGTTCGGCGGCAAACGGATAGACCGCAAATGCCACCACAAACAGCGAAACACCGCCATAGGTTAACAGCGCACACACCAGGACAATGACCGGTATCGCGTGGCGACGACCGAGGATCCGAATGGCGGAGGCGACGATCGAGCGTGAAAAACCGGAGAGCTCAATCAGCTTGCCAAAAACGGCACCCAGCAGAAACACCGGGAAGTAGAGCTTGACGAAGCCCACCATTTTTTCCATAAACAGACCGGTAAACGTCGGGCCGACAGCCCCCGGGTCGGTCAGCAACACTGCACCCAGCGCCGCAATCGGCGCAAACAAAATAACACTATATCCGCGATAGGCCGCCAGCATCAGCAATGCCAGTGCCGCCAGGGCAATTAACACACTCATTACGACTCCTCACTATCATTGTTATATTCGGGTACCAACGAGATGTTTAACGCTCGACGGTCAAAGCGATACCTTGTCCGCCGCCTACGCACAGGGTGACGAGTCCTTTTTTAGCCCCCTGACGCTGCATTTCGTACAGCAGCGTGACGAGAATGCGGCAGCCGGATGCGCCAATTGGATGACCCAGCGCAATCGCGCCACCATTAACATTCACCTTGCGCTCATCCCAGCCGAGCAGCTTGCCCACCGCCAGCGCTTGCGCAGCAAAGGCTTCGTTGGCTTCAATGAGATCCACGTCATCGAGCGTCCAGCCAGCCCGCGCCAGTGCCGTCTGACAGGCGCTGACCGGACCGATGCCCATCACAGACGGGTCGACGCCCGTCACGGCGTAACTCACGATGCGACCCAGGATCGGCAAACCACTTTCCCGCGCTTTTTCCTCGCTCATCAACAGCACCGCAGCGGCACCATCATTGAGCGTTGAGGCATTACCCGCCGTGACCGTGCCTTCCTCGTGTAAAAACGCGGTACGCAGTTGCGCGAGTTGTTCTGCGGTGGTTCCCGGCCGGGGCTGTTCATCACGGCTGACAATCAGGGGCGGCTTTTTACCCTGTTTCACCGTTACTGGCACTATCTCGGCATCGAATCGACCGGCTTCAACCGCGGATGCAGCTTTTTGCTGCGAGCGGACGGCAAAGGCGTCCTGCTGCTCGCGCGAAATGCCGTACTGTCGGGCGATGTTTTCTGCGGTGATCCCCATGTGGTAATCGTTGAACGCATCCCATAGCCCGTCGGTAATCATGCTGTCCTGCAGGCCCGTATGACCAAAACGCAATCCTGAGCGCGCACCGTCCAGCAGATAAGGCGCGTTGCTCATGCTCTCCTGACCGCCCGCGATAACGACGTCGGCATCACCACAGCGGATCGCCTGCGCGGCCAGTTGCACCGCTTTTAAGCCCGCACCACACACCAGATTGACCGTGGTGGCGGGGGTTTTGACAGGTAACCCGGCGCGGATTGCCGTCTGGCGCGCGGGGTTTTGTCCACAACCTGCCGTTAGCACCTGACCGAAGAGCAACTCGTCGATTTGATCTGCATGCAAACCGCTGGTCGCAAGCAGGTGTTGTACTGCTACTGCACCCAGTTCAACTGCAGAAAGGGAGGCGAGCGAACCGCGAAAACCACCCACAGGGGTTCGCGCTGCCCCGACAATCATGACGTTTTTCATGTTGAGTCCTCAGTTGAAGCGCATCTCGCGAACGTCGTCCGCCACTGTTATTTTCCCGGCTGTTTTCGCCACGATCTCGTCGATACTCACCCCCGGAGCGTATTCCCGAAGAATGAACGTGCCGTCCTTGATCTCCAGCAACGCGAGGTCGGTTAAGACCCGACGGATGCAGCCCACGCCCGTGAGAGGCAACGTGCAGCGAGGGAGTAGTTTTGATTCACCACTTTTTGAGGCGTGAGTCATCACCACTATGATGTTCTGTGCCCCGGCAACGAGATCCATTGCTCCCCCCATCCCTTTCACCATCTTCCCGGGGATCATCCATGAGGCGATATTCCCTTCGACATCCACTTCAAACGCACCCAATACGGTCAGATCGACATGACCGCCACGGATCATGGCGAATGACTGAGCCGAGTCGAAAATGGCAGCACCGATCCGTGCGGTCACCGTCTGTTTGCCGGCGTTAATCATGTCGGCATCGAGGTTCCGCTCATCCGGGAATTCCCCCATTCCCAACAGACCGTTTTCCGACTGAAGCATCACGTCCATTCCCGGCGGAATGTAATTCGCCACCAGGGTAGGGATGCCGATCCCCAGGTTGACGTAGTAACCGTCGCGCAACTCGCGAGCGACGCGCATTGCCATCTGTTCACGGGTCAACATTGTCAGACTCCTTCCGCGCGCAGCGTGCGCTGTTCAATACGTTTTTCGAACTGGCCAACAATCAGCCTGTCGACGTAAATTCCCGGGGTGTGAATGGCAGACGGAGGCAGTTCACCTGGTGGCACAATTTCTTCCACCTCCACAACGGTTATCCGGCCCGCTGTGGCCATCAGCGGATTAAAGTTTTGCGCGGTATGTCGATAGATAACGTTGCCGTACCAGTCCGCTTTCCAGCCTTTGATGAGCGCGAAATCACCCGTAATGGCCTCTTCGAGGACGTAGTGTTTACCTGCAAACTGGCGAATTTCTTTGCCTGCCGCCACGGGAGTGCCATAGCCGGTGGCGGTGTAAAATGCCGGAATACCGGCTCCACCCGCGCGCACTTTTTCTGCCAGCGTCCCCTGAGGGGTGAGTTCAATCTCCAGCTCGCCGCTCAATACCTGTTGCTCAAACAACGCGTTCTCACCGACGTAAGACGCCACTACCTTGCGTACCTGCCGCGTCTCAAGCAGTATTCCGAGGCCGAAACCATCCACGCCGCAGTTGTTTGAAACCACCGTCAGATCGTTCACCTGACGGCGTCTGACTTCTGCAATCAGGTTCTCAGGGATCCCGCACAAGCCGAAACCACCTGCCAGCAATGTCATCCCGTTCGTCAGCCCTTCCAGCGCCTGTGCATAGCTACTGACGCGTTTATCCAGTCCCGCCATCGTTATCTCTCCCGTTGTCCGTGCCGGTATCATTAGGGGCGGTGACTCATTTGTTAATTTTGAATTTGTGACCCACTCATTTGGTTTTTTTATTAATTTCCTGTTAACTAAAATTTTTCAATTAGTTAACAGGATAAAAAATGAGAATGAGTGTCAAACAGTTACGTGCGTTTTTAGCGGTAGCTCACACTCTGAATTTCGCGCACGCCAGCGAACGGTTAAATCTCTCCCAGCCGGCACTGAGCCTGACGATTAAAGGTCTTGAGGATGCGCTGGGAGGGCCGCTGCTGCAGCGGAGCACGCGTAAAGTGGCACTGACGCAGGAAGGTGAGACGTTTTTACCTATGGCGCGGCAACTGCTTGCCGACTGGGATAACGTCGAAGAGGCGATGCATCAATGTTTTACGCTACAACGTGGCAAAATCTCGGTCGCGGCCATGCCGTCTTTTGCCGCGAATGTTTTACCGGAGGTACTGAAAGCTTTTCGCGACCGCCACGCCGGGATCAACGTTACCGTGCATGATGTCATCAACGAACATGTGATTGAGATGGTTCGGGAAGGGCGAGTGGAGATGGGGATCGCGTTTGAACCAGCACCTACGCATAACCTGCTGTTTACGCCACTGGGTCTCGACAGATTTGTTGCCATTGTGCCGAAAGATTCCTCTCTGGCCAGTAAAAAACGCTTGTCATGGGAAGAACTGCTGGCGCTGGATTTCATCACCCTGCAGCGGCCCTCAGCGGTACGTCTGATGCTGGAAGAGGAACTGGCCCGAAGCGGCAGAAAACTGGATGTGGCGCTGGAGAGCCATCAACTGGTGACGGTGGGGCGGATGGTCGCCAGTGGACTGGGCGGCAGCGCTGTTCCGGCATTGTGCGAAACGCAGATGGCCGCGTTAGGAGCGGTCTGTATTCCACTGGATAACCCGCGTATTGAAAAATGCATTGGCGTGATCCATCCAGGGCACACGCAGCTTTCAAAAGCGGCGCGTGCCCTGCTGGAAACACTGAAGGATTTTTATCAGCCTGGCCAGGTGGGATGAAAAGGCTGATTTGAACGACGTCAGAAGCGCGTATCCACCGCCGCAGCCAGTTTATCCAGCAGCAGTTCGCTGTCTTCCCAGCTCAGACAAGGGTCGGTGATCGACTGTCCGTACACCATCTGCTGTCCGGCAACAATCTTCTGCGTGCCTTCCTTGATGAAACTTTCGGCCATAATCCCCGCGATAGCGGTTGAGCCGCTGCGGATCTGCTGACAAATTTCATCGCACACATCTAACTGGCGGCGGTGCTGTTTCTGACAGTTCCCGTGGCTGAAATCCACGACCAGATGTTCCGGGAGGTCGAACTCTGCCAGCGTTTCACAGGCGGCCGCAATATCTTCCGCGTGATAGTTGGGTTTCTTCCCACCACGCATAATGATATGCCCGTACGGGTTACCGCTGGTCTGGTAGATGGTCATGTGACCGCTCTTATCCGGCGACAGGAACATGTGGCTGGCACGGGCAGCGCGGATCGCATCTACCGCGATACGGGTGTTGCCATCCGTCCCGTTTTTAAAGCCGACCGGACAGGAGAGGGCGGAGGCCATCTCACGGTGGATTTGGCTTTCGGTGGTACGTGCGCCAATTGCGCCCCAACTGATGAGATCGGCGATAAACTGCCCGGTCACCATATCGAGAAATTCGGTCGCCGTTGGTACGCCCAGTTCGTTGACCTGCAGGAGCAGTTTGCGCGCCAGCTCAATACCGTGGTTCACACGGTAGCTACCGTTCAGGTCAGGATCGGAAATCAGGCCTTTCCAGCCCACCACGGTACGCGGTTTTTCAAAGTAGGTTCGCATCACGATCTCAAGGCGATGCTGGTATTTGTCCCGCAGCCCCTGAAGTCGTTTGGCGTAATCCATAGCGGCATCCAGATCGTGGATGGAACAAGGCCCAATCACCACCAGAAGACGTTTGTCTTCGCCATTCAGGATTTTTTCAATGCGTCGGCGGGAAGCCGTGACATGTTCCGCAACGGTGGCGGAAACAGGATGCCGCAGTGCCAGTTCAGCCGGTGTAACCAGGCTGTCGATGCGCGCAGTGCGGAGTTCGTCGGTTTTATTCATGGAATGTCTCAGAAAATTTTTGCTTCATCGGCAGACTACCGGGAAGTGATGGGCATCACCTTAAACCAATCCCTGCTGATTTCAAGTTCGGGGCGACACTGCCCCGTGGTTGTGGGTGATGATACCTGAATTTGAGCTAATGTACTAGCATATTAGTACATGCGACGGTTAAGTCCCATAATATCGAGAATTTTGGTGGCAATCTCTTCGACCGAATAGTTAGTACTGTTCAGCCATGGGATCTGGTTCTTGCGGTACAGCGCTTCCACTTCGGAAACTTCCATTCGACACTGACGCATTGAGGCATACCGGCTGTTCTCGCGGCGTTCTTCGCGGATCGCTGCCAGACGTTCCGGGTTGATCGTCAGACCGAACAATTTATGTTGCAGAGGCTTAAGGGCGGCAGGCAGCACCAGGTTATCCATATCGTCAGCAATAAAGGGGTAGTTTGCGGCACGAATACCAAACTGCATTGCCAGATAGAGGCTGGTTGGCGTTTTGCCGCAGCGCGACACGCCAAGCAGGATCACCTGCGCCTGGTCGAGATTACGTAGAGAGATACCGTCGTCGTGTGCCAGGGTGTAATCAATGGCAGCAATACGCGCATCGTACTTGGTCAGATTGCCGGGGTTTAGCCCGTGGGTACGGTGAGCGATCGGGGTCGGGTCAAGCTTAAGCTCGCTTTGCAGCGGAGCCACCAGCGCCTGGACGATATCCTGACAGAAGCCTTCACTTTGCAAAATGATGGAGCGAATCTCGGGGATCACGATCGAGTAGAACACCAGCGGGCGGACGCCGGTCTGCTGGTAGATGGCATCAATCTGGTCCTTCACCGCTTTGGCGCGGCTCTCATTTTCGACAAACGGCAGCGTGATGCTGTTAATCGAAACGGGAAACTGCGACATCACCGCATGGCCCAGCACCTCGGCGGTGATCGCCGTACCATCAGAAATATAAAAAACGTGGCGATCGACAGCATTATCCATTTTACTCACCCTGAATATCATACCTAATTGTCTGAAAGCATAAATTAAAAAAGTAAATTACACAGCAAAGAACTTATCTTAATTATAAATGAAACGGTGTTTTTGATTTTCCTGAAAAGTGGATTTCATTTTTCAAATAGCGACTTTATTTTTGTGGTTTCTGGCTGAATATATAGGAATCATCGGGTTCGCGGGTGATGGGAAAGTATCCGAAAAGTTGAAAATTTAAATTGCTTACACGATTCACCGTTTTTTTAGCGCTAATAAATATGCCACTATAAATACGTAGTCAGGTGTTACTTACTCCGATCAAATATCACAAAAGGATTGTTTCGATGTCCAACAATGGCTCGTCACCGCTGGTGCTTTGGTATAACCAACTCGGCATGAATGATGTAGACAGAGTTGGGGGCAAAAATGCCTCCCTGGGTGAAATGATTACAAATCTGTCGGGTATGGGTGTCTCCGTACCAAACGGGTTTGCCACAACTGCCGATGCGTTTAACCTGTTTTTAGACCAGAGCGGCGTGAACCAGCGCATTTACGACCTGCTGGATAAAACGGATATTGATGACGTTACCGAGCTTGCCAAAGCCGGGTCACAAATCCGCCAGTGGATTATCGACACACCTTTCCAGCCGGAACTGGAAAAAGCCATTCACGATGCGTACAACCAGCTCTCTGCTGACGATGCGCAGGCCTCCTTTGCCGTGCGTTCTTCTGCAACCGCAGAAGATATGCCAGACGCCTCGTTTGCCGGGCAGCAGGAAACCTTCCTGAACGTGCAGGGATACGATGCCGTGCTGGTGGCAGTGAAGCACGTGTTTGCTTCCCTGTTCAACGACCGTGCCATCTCCTATCGCGTGCACCAGGGCTATGACCATCGCGGCGTAGCACTTTCTGCAGGTGTTCAGCGCATGGTGCGCTCGGACGTGGGCTCATCCGGCGTGATGTTCTCCATTGATACTGAATCCGGCTTCGACCAGGTGGTGTTTATCACCTCCGCGTGGGGTCTGGGTGAGATGGTGGTTCAGGGGGCGGTTAACCCTGATGAATTCTATGTCCACAAACCAACGCTGGCCGCTGGCCGCCCGGCGGTGGTGCGCCGCACCATGGGCTCGAAAAAAATCCGCATGATCTATGCCCCAACCCAGGAGCATGGCAAGCAGGTTAAGATTGAAGATGTACCGCAGGAGCAGCGTGACCGCTTCTCTCTGACCGATGCTGAAGTTCAGGAACTGGCGAAGCAGGCGGTACAGATTGAAAAACACTACGGTCGTCCAATGGATATCGAATGGGCGAAAGACGGGAACACCGGCAAGCTGTTTATCGTCCAGGCGCGTCCGGAAACCGTCCGCTCTCGCGGTCAGGTCATGGAGCGTTACACGCTGCACGCGCAGGGTAAAATCGTTGCGGAAGGTCGTGCTATCGGTCATCGCATCGGTGCTGGTCCGGTCAAAGTGATCCACGACATCAGCGAGATGAACCGTATTGAGCCAGGCGACGTGCTGGTGACCGACATGACCGACCCGGACTGGGAACCGATCATGAAGAAAGCCGCGGCTATCGTCACCAACCGTGGCGGCCGTACCTGTCACGCGGCGATCATTGCCCGCGAACTGGGTATTCCAGCGGTTGTCGGCTGCGGTGATGCCACTGAGCGCATGAAAGACGGACAGAATGTGACTGTCTCCTGCGCCGAAGGCGATACCGGCTACGTGTATGCCGATATCCTCGATTTCAGCGTGAAAAGTTCCAGTGTTGAAACCATGCCGGACCTGCCGCTGAAGATCATGATGAACGTTGGTAACCCGGACCGCGCGTTTGACTTCGCCTGCCTGCCGAACGAAGGTGTGGGCCTGGCGCGTCTCGAATTTATCATCAACCGTATGATCGGCGTTCACCCGCGTGCACTGCTGGAGTTTGATGATCAGGATCCGAAACTGCAGAACGAAATCCGCGAGATGATGAAAGGCTACGACTCACCGAAAGAGTTCTACGTCGGCCGTCTGACCGAAGGGATTGCCACCCTGGGTGCCGCCTTCTACCCGAAACGCGTGATTGTGCGTCTGTCTGACTTTAAGTCTAACGAATACGCCAACCTGGTGGGCGGCGAGCGCTATGAGCCGGAAGAAGAGAACCCAATGCTGGGCTTCCGTGGGGCTGGACGTTACGTCTCCGACAGCTTCCGCGACTGCTTCGCACTGGAGTGTGAAGCGGTGAAACGCGTGCGCAACGACATGGGACTGACCAACGTCGAAATCATGATCCCGTTTGTGCGTACTGTGGATCAGGCGAAAGCCGTTGTGGACGAGCTGGCGCGTCAGGGGCTGAAGCGCGGCGAGAACGGGCTGAAGATCATCATGATGTGTGAAATCCCGTCCAACGCCCTGCTGGCCGAGCAGTTCCTGGAACACTTCGACGGTTTCTCAATCGGCTCGAACGACATGACACAGCTGACGCTGGGTCTGGATCGTGACTCCGGTGTGGTTTCTGAGCTGTTCGATGAGCGTAACGAGGCGGTGAAAGCGCTGCTGTCGATGTCCATTCGTGCGGCGAAGAAACAGGGTAAATACGTTGGGATTTGTGGTCAGGGCCCATCCGACCATGAAGACTTTGCCGCATGGCTGATGGAAGAGGGGATTGATAGTCTGTCCCTGAACCCGGACACCGTGGTGCAAACCTGGCTGAGCCTGGCAGAACTGAACAAGTAACACCACCATAACCCGAAAAGGCGAGGAGATTATTCCTCGCCTTTTTTATTTCCCCTCTTATTTGCTCCCCATCACAAATAAAGTAAAAAACCAAATATCATAATTTGTCTGTTAATTTAGACAATTGTTAGCGCGCAAACCGTTGCTAATACTTGAGCCTTACTGCGCATTTCCCTTCAGATGATGCGCAACTGGTTGAAATACGTTTTAACCTGATAAAAAGGCAAATAACAATGACACTTTCCTCTGTATTGCGTACCAAAGATAAAATAGGTTACGGCTTAGGCGATATGGCCAGTGCGCTGGTCTGGCAAACGGCAGCGTTATTTCTTGCTTATTTCTATACGGACGTTTTTGGGTTGCCCGCCGCGATTATGGGCACCATGTTTTTAGTGGTACGCGTGGTCGATGCGTTTGTTGACCCGTGCATTGGTGCACTGGTCGACCGTACGCAAACGCGTCATGGTCGTTTCCGTCCCTGGTTGCTGTGGTTCGCCATTCCGTTTGGCGTGAGTTGCCTCATCACCTTCTATGTTCCGGACGTGGGACCTACGGCGAAAATTGCGTATGCTTGCGTGACCTACACGATCTTAAGCCTGATTTATTCCGCGATTAACGTACCTTACTGCGCCATGCCCGGCGCGCTGACGTTGGATCCGCGCGAGCGTCACTCTCTGCAGTCATGGCGTTTTGGCCTGTCGTTTATCGGTGGGTTGATTGTCACGGTTATTGCCCTGCCGCTGGTCTCATTGTTAGGACAGGGCAATGTGCAGAAAGGCTATTTCTATGCCATGAGCCTGATGGGGTTACTCGGGATTGTGCTGTTCTTCTGCTGCTTCCTGATGACTCGCGAGCGTTATTCTCCGCCCAATGATACCTCCGGCTCCATGCTCACCGATTTAAAACTGCTGGCCGGAAACAGCCAGTGGCGTATTGTGTTCGTGTTTAATATTTTGCTGTTAACGGCGGTGGTGACGCGCGGTTCCGCCACCATGTATTACGTCAACTATGTGCTGCTGCGTCCGGAGCTGGTTTTTGCCTTTATTGTTTCCGGGATGGTGGCCTCCTTAAGCGGCGCATTATTATCCGAACGGCTGTTGGGCAAATTTGACCGCGTCCGGGCCTACCAGTGGACGATTATTTCCTTCGTCATCTTCGGCGCGCTGATTTTCTTCCTTCCCCCTTCGCAGGTCTGGCTGATCTTTGGTCTCAATATTGTCTTTAGCTTTGTGCAAAACCTCACCACGCCGCTCCAGTGGACTATGTTCTCCGATGTGGTCGACTACGAAGAGCACCGCAGCGGACGTCGCCTGGATGGTCTGGTCTTCTCTACTGCGCTGTTTGCCATCAAATTTGGCCTGGCACTGGGCGGGGCGGTTGTTGGCTGGGTGCTGGGCATGGTGGATTACGCCCCGGGACAGGCAACTCAGGCACCGCACGTTCTCTCTACCATTAATGCACTGTTCACCCTTATCCCTTGCGCGTTGTTCCTCTGCATGGTTGCGCTTCTTGCTATTTACAAACTTAACAGCCGGCTGGTGGATTCCATTGCCCGGGAGCTGGCCAGCAAACGTGAGGTGAGACCTGACCCGGGGCAACTCAGCCCGGCAACCCCTTCCGCAATACAGGAGTAAAACATGACAGCTATCTATAAGGACGCGGGACGTCCCGTGCACGAGCGCGTCGCCGACTTACTGGCACGTATGACCCCGGAAGAGAAGTTCGCTCAGATGCATGCATACTGGTTGATCCTCGATGAAAACGGTAACCATCGTGAGCGCAGCGATCTGAGTGACGAATTCTCCGGGGTGAGTGAACAGGCTTCGCTCAGTGAACGGCTAAAACTGGGCGTCGGGCAGATCACGCGTCCGCTGGGTACCCATATTGTTGATGCACAAACCGGCGTGCGCGCCGCTAACCGCCTGCAGCGGATGATGATGGAAGAGACGCGTCTCGGCATTCCGGCGCTGTTCCATGAGGAGTGTCTGGTGGGGTTGTTGTGCAAAGAGGCCACGCTGTTCCCGTCGTCGCTGAATTACGGATCAACCTGGGACCCGGACCTGGTGCAGCGAGCAGCAGAAAAGATTGGCAAAGAGGCGCGGTCTGTGGGCTGCCAGCAGGGGCTGGCGCCGGTGCTGGATGTCTCTCGCGATGTCCGCTGGGGGCGTACTGAAGAGACCTTTGGCGAAGATCCCTGGCTGGTGGGCGTGATGGCCACTGCCTACGTGAAAGGCTTACAGGGCGATAAACGCGATCTGCTGGCGACCCTGAAACATTATGTGGGTCACTCGTTCAGCGAAGGTGCACGCAACCATGCGCCGGTACATCTTGGCTTTAGCGAGCTTAATGATACCTTCCTGTTACCGTTTGAAATGGCGGTGAAGCTGGCTAATGCCGGTTCCGTGATGCCAGCCTACCACGATATTGATAATCAACCTGGCCACAGCGACCACTTCCTGCTCACTACTGTGTTGCGCGAACAGTGGGGATTCGACGGGATAATCGTGGCGGATTACGGTGGTGTAAGCCTTCTGCATCAGCATCATGGTGTCTCACATGATGCGACAGAATCTGCCGCACTGGCCTTCAACGCCGGGCTTGATATCGAACTGCCGAAAGACGACTGCGCGCGCCATCTGGCAGAAGCCGTTGAGCGTGGACTGATCTCCATGGCCAAAGTCGATGAAATCGTGGGTCGCTTACTGACTGAAAAATTCCGTCTGGGTCTGTTTGAAAAACCGTATGCCGATGAACATGGCATTGATCTGCAGAATGATGTCACCCGCCAGGTCGCGCGGGATGTGGCGACCCGTTCGCTGACACTGCTTGAGAATAACGGCATTTTGCCTCTGGGTGGTAAACCCCGCGTGGCGGTGGTGGGGCCGACGGCAGACGACCCGCTGGCGTTGCTCAGCGGTTACAGCTTCCCGGTACATTTGATCATCAGCGATATGATGGAAGAGACCTCGCAGGTCACGACCCCGCGTGCGGCGCTGGAGCATTATCTCGGTGCCTCGCAGGTTCGCTACGCCAAAGGGTGTCACATCATCGAAAAACGGATGGCCGGTGCGCCGGTCTTCCCGGGCGACAGCGGCGGTAAACCGATGCAGCAGTCGCCGGTTTCTCAATGTACTGATTTGATCCCCGAGGCTGTGAACGTTGCGCAAGAGAGTGATGTGGTAGTGGCTTGCGTTGGCGACCTCGCCGGATTGTTCCAGAGCGGCACGGTAGGGGAAGGGTCTGATACCGATTCTCTGAATCTGCCGGGTGTGCAGCAGCAACTTCTGGAGGCGCTGGTAGCCACCGGCAAACCGGTGATTGTCGTGATGACCGGAGGGCGACCATACAACCTTCAGGGACTGGAAGACAAAGTAGCGGCGTTCATGATGGCCTGGGCTCCAGGGCAGGAAGGGGGCTGGGCGATTGCGGACGTACTGACAGGGCGTGCGGAACCGCAAGGGCGTCTGGTAGTGAGTGTACCGAAAAGTGCCGGGGCAATGCCGTATTACTACAATCACAAGCTCAAAAGCGGCGGTACGCCGTTTGCGTTCCATTTCGGGTCTCGTTATCCGTTTGGTTTCGGCCTTGGCTGGACGCAGTTTAACTGGGGAACGGCGCGTGTGGCCGGATCCCACGTGCCAGTCGACGGTGAGGTAGCACTGAGTGTGGACATCACCAATGTCGGAGAACGCAGTGGCAGCGAGGTGGTGCAGGTTTACGTCAGGGATAAGGTTGCCACGCAGGTACGGCCACTTCAGGAGCTGAAGGCATTCCAGCGCGTCACGCTCTCGCCGGGCGAAACCGCCACGCTCACCTTTATGCTCCCAGTTGAGATGTTCAACTTCACCCGTCGGGACGGAAAACGCATTGTTGAGCCGGGTGAGTTTGAACTACAAATTGGTGCATCGTCGACGGATATCCGCGAGGTGGTGACGGTTAATGTGACAGGTGAAACGCGGGTGCTGCCTGCGGAGTGGCGGATGCTCAGTAGCTGTAAGGTTAAGCGCGCAAATGAAGGCATTGCGGTGTGTTAATCAATCGGGAGCAGAGCAGTTACCTTTGTTCCTGAAGGAAAGAATGTTAGAACAAGCCCCTGATGGGGCTTTTATGTTTAAAACTCTCTTGAAAGAGTAATGTACCCGTTGAACCTTATAGAGCATTCATCTTTATTCATAAGGCTTGTGGCAATGAAAACAGACTTCTTCCCTGCTTTGTTTGTATATGTATATTTTGCAGTTATAGATTTTACTTCATTTTCATAATAGCTTGAGAAGTAAATTTTGTTATAAGTTTCTTCTGATTTGTCTTTATCTGGGTCATTATTGAAATCCATCCTTGCTAATGATTTTGCATAGATTTTAGATATTGGTGAAATATCAATGATTTCTACTTTTGCTTTTGTCTCGTCTACAGTTGAAGTGTCTATTTTCAAATCTTTTGAAAGTGCGTCAAATAAAGATGACTCCATTGATAAACCAATTGAGGCACAGCCGTAATCTTTTGCTGAAGACACCACAGGAACAGTAATAAATATACACACTAGTAGTTTTTTAAACATAATCAATCTTCCACTACTAAAATTTTACCTGATTACCACCATGATTCAGCTCTTCAGGACTACACTTAAAGGGTTCTGTTCTGGAGGGTTAAATCATGGCCAGA
>NZ_JAWUEI010000038.1:0-38187 GCF_036663495.1 Enterobacter sp. 342 | reverse complement strand
TTGTCTGATAAATTGTTAAAGAGCAGTGCCGCTTCGTTTTCGCTGCGGCGCGGGGTGTGCATATTACGCTTTCCCGCCACAGAGTCAAGCGTTTATTTTGCTTTTCTCTGCTGACCTGGCGGCGTGTGTGCCGTTGTTCCGTGTCAGTGGAGGCGCATTATAGGGAGTTATTCCGAAGCCGCAAGGATAAAGTGAAAATTATTTTCCAACCGCTCACTTTCCAGGCAAACTTCATTCCAGACCTCAATTTTCGCCTGGTTTTTAAACAAAAACGAGCCGCAAGCGGCTCGTTTTTTCGTTTTGTGACTTACTGCACTGCCACAATGCGATCGTCGTTGGCTTCCAGACGGATAACTTTGCCTGGAATCAACTCTCCGGAAAGAATCTGCTGCGCCAGCGGATTTTCGATCTGCTGTTGGATAGCACGTTTTAATGGACGCGCACCGTACACCGGATCGTAACCATTCTCGCTCAGCAGCTTCAGCGCCTCGTCGGAGATGTGAATTTCATATCCACGCTCTTCCAGACGTTTGTACAGACGCTGCAACTGGATCTGCGCAATCGACGCAATGTGTTTCTCACCCAGAGGATGGAATACCACCACTTCATCAATACGGTTGATGAACTCAGGACGGAAGTTATGGCTCACGACACCGAGCACCAGATCCTTCATATGGCTATAGTCCAACTCACCGAAACGTTCCTGAATCAAATCGGAACCCAGGTTCGAGGTCATGATGACAACCGTATTACGGAAGTCGACTGTTCTCCCCTGCCCATCGGTCAGACGACCATCATCCAGCACCTGAAGCAGAATATTGAAGACATCCGGATGCGCTTTCTCTACCTCGTCCAGCAAAATGACGGAATAAGGACGACGGCGCACCGCTTCTGTCAGATAACCACCTTCTTCATAACCCACGTATCCCGGAGGTGCCCCGACCAGACGCGAAACAGAATGCTTCTCCATAAACTCGGACATGTCGATACGCACCATCGCATCATCGCTGTCGAACATAAAGTTAGCCAGCGCTTTGCACAGCTCGGTTTTACCGACACCGGTTGGCCCCAGGAACAGGAACGAACCAATCGGGCGGTTTGGATCGGACAGCCCTGCACGGCTACGACGGATCGCGTTGGAAACCGCTTCAACCGCCTCGTTCTGACCAATCACCCGGTTATGTAAATCCTGCTCCATACGCAGCAGTTTTTCACGCTCACCTTCCAGCATGCGTGCCACAGGGATACCGGTCCAGCGAGCCAGCACTTCGGCAATTTCCGCATCCGTCACTTTATTACGCAACAGACGCATCGTTTTGCCTTCAGACTGCGTAGCAATCTCAAGCTGTTTTTCCAGCTCAGGAATTTTGCCGTACTGCAGCTCTGACATCCGCGCCAGATCGCCCACACGGCGGGCCTGCTCAATGGCAATTTTTGCCTGTTCGAGTTCCGCCTTTATGGTCTGAGTGCCAGAAAGGGATGCTTTCTCGGCTTTCCACTCTTCTTCCAGTTCAGAGTACTGGCGTTCTTTATCGTCCAGTTCTTCATTGAGCATATCCAGACGTTTCTTACTGGCTTCATCAGACTCTTTCTTCAGCGCCTGCTGTTCCAGCTTGAGCTGGATGATACGGCGGTCGAGCCTGTCGAGCTCTTCCGGTTTCGAGTCAATCTGCATACGAATGCTTGAAGCCGCTTCATCGATCAGGTCGATTGCTTTATCCGGCAACTGACGATCGGCAATATAACGATGCGAAAGTGTCGCCGCCGCAACAATGGCCGGGTCAGTGATCTGCACATGGTGGTGCAGCTCATAACGCTCTTTCAGACCACGCAAAATCGCGATGGTATCTTCAACGCTTGGCTCAGCAACAAACACTTTCTGGAAACGACGTTCAAGAGCAGCATCTTTTTCAATGTACTGACGATACTCATCAAGCGTAGTGGCACCGACGCAGTGAAGTTCACCACGCGCCAGAGCAGGTTTCAGCATGTTCCCGGCATCCATCGCGCCGTCCGCTTTACCCGCACCGACCATAGTGTGCAGTTCGTCGATAAACAGGATGACATTGCCTTCCTGTTTCGCCAGATCGTTAAGCACGCCTTTCAGACGCTCTTCGAACTCACCACGGTATTTCGCCCCGGCTACCAACGCGCCCATATCCAGCGCCAGTACACGACGGCCTTTCAGCCCCTCCGGCACTTCACCATTGACGATTCGCTGCGCCAGCCCTTCAACAATGGCGGTTTTACCGACACCCGGTTCGCCAATCAGTACCGGGTTGTTCTTGGTACGACGCTGCAATACCTGGATAGTACGGCGGATCTCTTCGTCACGGCCGATAACTGGGTCAAGTTTGCCCTGTTCAGCACGTTCGGTCAGATCGACCGTAAATTTCTTCAAAGCCTGACGTTGGTCTTCGGCTCCCTGATCGTTCACGCTTTCACCTCCGCGCATTTTCTCAATCGCCTGAGTCACATTGGCGGTGGTCGCACCGGCAGATTTCAGCAGGTCGGTCAAGGCACCGCGTGATTCAAGCGCCGCCAGAACAAACAACTCTGACGAAATAAAGTTGTCCCCACGTTTTTGCGCCAGCTTGTCGCAAAGGTTCAGCACACGCACCAGATCCTGCGACGGTTGAACGTCGCCGCCGGTACCTTCTACCTGCGGTAAGCGGCTCAGCGCCTGATCGATGGCTGTGCGTAACTGGCCAGTATTAATGCCAGCGGACGTTAATAAAGGACGTACCGATCCCCCTTCCTGATTCAGCAAGGCGCTCATTAAATGAAGAGGTTCGATAAATTGGTTGTCGTGCCCCAGTGCGAGGGACTGGGCATCGGCGAGAGCAAGCTGGAATTTATTAGTAAGACGATCCAGACGCATAACTCCTCCCATAACAGGTCAAATTTGCTACTGGAGATTAAATGAGGTCATCCCTCAATTATTCAAGGTTAATGACCTGAATTATGTGAAAAGAAAACGGCACGTGCCGGATCGTCTTGATTCTTTAGGTTATATCAGCCAAATAAAACTTGCCATACGACCCGTCGTCTTGTCGCGGCGATAAGAGAAAAAATCACCCTTTTCGGTGAAGGTACAGCGATCGCCACCGAAGATCTGCGTCACACCGACATTATTCAGGCGCTGGCGAGCAAGCTGATAAATATCGGCCAGATATTTATCCCCCGAAGGCAGGAAGGCGTCCACTGCTTGCGGATCTTTATCGATAAATGCTTCACGAACCTCTGGTCCCACCTCAAAAGCATGGGGACCAATGGCCGGGCCAAGCCAGGCCATGATATTGGCAGGTTCATCTTTAAAGCAGGAGACGGTCTCCTCCAGCACGCCTTCACACAGGCCGCGCCATCCCGCATGTGCTGCTGCGACCTCAGTACCTGCACGGTTACAGAACAGCACAGGCAGACAATCGGCAGTCATTACGGCACAAACCGTTCCCGGAATATTACTGTAAGAGGCGTCAGCGCGTTTTGAAACGTAGGGTTCTCCCGTCAGCTTCAGCACCGTTTTTCCATGAACCTGTTCCAGCCAAACCGGTTTCGACGGCAAGTTCCCCGCAGCAAACAGACGCTTGCGGTTTTCTTCAACGTGCTCCAGGTTGTCGCCACAGTGTGCACCGAGGTTCAGTGACTCCCACGCCCCCTGGCTCACACCGCCAATACGGGTTGAACTACAGGCGGCCACACCTGCAGGCAATGGCCATTCCGGGACAATCAGTTTGGTCATAACCAGTCCACTTGATCCTTATGTTCTTCGAAATCGGCACGCATGGCGTCAATAAGTTCCACCATATCCTGCGGGATAGGCGCATGCCACTCCATCTGAATACCAGTGATAGGATGGTAAAGACGCAGCATGGTCGCGTGCAGCGCCTGACGATCGAATTTACGCAATACGCTGATGAACTCATCCGATGCGCCTTTTGGCGGACGCGGGCGACCACCATATACCTGATCCCCCACCAGCGGGTGGGTAATGTGCGCCATATGCACGCGGATCTGGTGAGTACGCCCGGTTTCCAGGCGCAGACGCAGGCGCGTATGAATACGGAAGTGTTCCATAATGCGATAGTGCGTCACCGCCGGTTTACCCATCGGATGCACCGACATATGAGTACGTTTGGTTGGGTGACGGCTGATTGGCTCTTCCACTGTTCCACCAGAGGTCATATGCCCAATGGCTACCGCTTCATACTCTCGAGTGATTTCGCGCAGCTGCAGCGATTCCACCAGACGGGTCTGAGCTGGAACGGTCTTCGCCACCACCATCAAACCGGTGGTGTCTTTATCCAGACGGTGAACAATTCCTGCGCGCGGAACATCTGCGATAGGCGGATAATAATGGAGAAGCGCGTTAAGTACTGTACCGTCAGGATTCCCCGCCCCCGGATGAACAACCAGGTCACGTGGTTTGTTGATCACCAGAATGTCATCATCTTCATAGACAATGTCCAGTGGGATATCCTGCGGCTCGAAGCGGATTTCCTCTTCGATTTCAGCATTGATGGCGACAGCTTCCCCACCTAACACTTTCTCTTTTGGTTTGTCCCAGATCTTGCCGTTTACCAGCACGCGCTGGTCAAGGATCCATTCTTTTATGCGTGAACGCGAATAATCAGGGAACAATTCGGCCAAAGCCTGATCTAAGCGTTGACCGAGCTGATTTTCGGAGACTGTTGCGGTGAGTTCTACTCGTTGTGCCATAAACTGCTTCTTCGTTTAACGTTGGGTTTTACGGCTTTGCCGTTTAATATAGTGTGCTATTGTAGCTGGTCTTAATCGGGAGCAGGAACAGAGTTTCTCCCGGACAAACATTTGAGGAAAGTCAAAACGTCATGACGCGCATGAAATATCTGGTGGCAGCGGCCACGTTGAGCCTGGCTTTGGTGGGCTGCTCCGGTTCAAATGAACAGGTCCCTGACAATCCGCCGAATGAAATCTATGCGACTGCACAACAAAAGTTGCAGGACGGTAACTGGAAACAGGCGATAACGCAACTGGAAGCGTTGGATAATCGCTATCCATTTGGTCCGTATTCGCAGCAGGTACAGTTAGATCTCATCTACGCATACTACAAAAATGCCGATCTGCCGCTGGCTCAGGCAACCATCGATCGTTTCATGCGTCTGAACCCGACTCATCCTAACATCGACTATGTAATGTACATGCGCGGCCTCACCAACATGGCGCTGGACGACAGTGCTCTGCAGGGCTTCTTCGGCGTGGATCGTTCCGACCGTGACCCGCAGCATGCACGTGATGCCTTCAATGACTTCTCCAAACTGGTGCGCGGCTACCCGAACAGTCAGTACGTGACTGACGCGACCAAACGTCTGGTGTTCCTGAAAGATCGTCTGGCAAAGTATGAATACTCCGTGGCGGAATACTATACCCGCCGTGGCGCATGGGTTGCCGTGGTTAACCGCGTAGAAGGTATGTTGCGTGATTATCCGGATACTCAGGCAACGCGTGATGGTCTGAAGCTGATGGAAAATGCTTACCGTCAGATGCAGATGACCGCTCAGGCTGACAAAGTAGCGAAAATCATCGCAGCAAACAGCAGCAACACCTGATATTGCCTCAATGTAGAACGGCAGCCCGAAGGCTGCCGTTTTTTTATTCATTCTGGATATAAGCTGAAGCGGTTTAGCCTCAACACATCCTATCAACTATGACCGTAATTTTTGCCTTCCACAAGGTAAATATCACCTCTTCCTGCCCTGCCTCACAAAAAAGATTCCCTGACAAAAACCGACAAAATAACGTGATCCAAATCACACATTTTGACATTAGGTCGGGTATGCTGGAATCACCAAGACGGAAAGACAAGAGGTAAAATTTATGACAATGAACATTACCAGTAAACAAATGGAAATTACTCCGGCAATTCGCCAGCACGTCGCAGACCGTCTCGCCAAACTGGATAAATGGCAAACTCATTTGATTAATCCACATATCATTCTGTCCAAGGAGCCGCAGGGTTTCATCGCTGACGCAACTATCAATACTCCAAACGGCCATCTGGTCGCCAGCGCAAAACATGAAGATATGTACACCGCAATTAACGACTTGATCAACAAGCTGGAACGGCAGCTCAATAAAGTGCAACACAAAGGTGAAGCCCGTCGCGCCACAACATCGGTGAAAGACGCCAGCTTCGCGGAAGAAGTTGAAGAAGAGTAATCCTTTAAATTGAGTGTACCGCCAACGCGCCTTCGGGCGCGTTTTTTATTGACAGGGTGAAAACAGTACGGGTACTTTAACGGTATCAAACACAGGATGATTTCATGAAACTAACGCCGTTTTTCTTCGCATTCTTTTTTACCTTCCCCTGAATGGGAGGCGTTTCGTCGTGTGATAAAGAATGCGAAGACGAACAACAAGGCCTCCCACCCCGGGAGGCCTTTTTTATTGATAACGATAAAACGAGACAGGCAACACTATGACACCGGAAAACCCGTTACTGGATCTACGCGTTAAAATCAGCGCGCTGGATGAGAAATTACTGGCGCTGCTGGCAGAACGCCGCTTACTCGCTGTCGAAGTGGGCAAAGCTAAACTGGATTCCCATCGTCCGGTGCGTGATATCGACCGCGAGCGTGACCTGCTGGAGCGCCTGATTCAGCTCGGCAAAGCGCATCACCTGGATGCGCATTACATCACCCGCTTGTTCCAGCTCATCATCGAAGACTCGGTTCTGACCCAACAAGCGCTGTTGCAGCAGCATCTGAACAAAACCAATCCGCACTCTGCCCGTATCGCGTTTCTGGGTCCGAAAGGTTCGTATTCACACCTGGCGGCACGTCAGTATGCAGCCCGCCATTTCGAAGAGTTTATTGAAAGTGGATGCGCGAAGTTTGCCGATATTTTCAATCAGGTTGAAACCGGCCAGGCTGATTACGCGGTGGTCCCGATTGAAAATACCAGCTCAGGTGCCATCAATGATGTCTACGACCTGCTGCAACACACCAGTCTGTCGCTGGTTGGTGAGCTGACCATTCCAATTGATCATTGTGTCCTGGTCTCTGGCTCCACTGACCTCAGCAAAATCGAAACGGTGTACAGCCATCCGCAGCCGTTCCAGCAATGTAGCCAGTTCCTGAACCGCTATCCGAACTGGAAAATTGAGTACACTGAAAGCACCTCTGCGGCGATGGAAAAAGTGGCGCAGGCAAATTCCCCAACCGTTGCTGCACTGGGTAGCGAGGCCGGTGGTGCGCTGTATGGCCTTCAGGTACTGGAACGAAACCTGGCAAACCAGACGCAAAATATCACCCGCTTTGTGGTGCTGGCCCGCAAGGCTATTAACGTCTCTGACCAGGTACCGGCGAAAACCACGCTGCTGATGGCCACTGGCCAACAGGCCGGTGCGCTGGTTGAAGCACTGCTGGTACTGCGTAACCACAACCTGATCATGACGAAACTGGAATCACGCCCGATTCATGGAAATCCGTGGGAAGAGATGTTTTATCTTGATATCCAGGCCAACCTGGAATCTTCCTCAATGCAAAAAGCCCTGCGTGAACTGGGCGAAATCACCCGTTCAATGAAAGTACTGGGCTGTTACCCGAGTGAAAACGTCGTTCCGGTCGACCCGACCTAACGTTCGATAAAGCGGCTTTTCTTCATCCCTGCCACACTGACGGGCAGGGTGAAGATGGCTCCGGAGAGTGGGTACTTCGCCACCTCCTCCACATCCATGTTTTCCCGCGTGGTGGTAATAAACAGCGTTTTCATATCATCACCACCAAAACAGACCATTGTCGGGCACCGTACCGGCATTCGATACACTTCCAGTTGCTCTCCTTGCGGTGAAAAACGCGCGATACGCCAGCCATCAAACAGTGCGCTCCAGTAACAACCTTCCACATCCATCGCTGCACCGTCCGGTATCCCTTCGCCTTCTTTAAACCGATGAAATACCTCACGCCTGCCGGGTTCCCCCTGGTCATCAAGCGGCGTACGATAGATAACGCCGTTTGGCGTGTCAGAGGTATACATCCATTGTTTATCCGGACTAAACGCTAAACCGTTGTGCCCGTGAATATCGCACTGGATCACTTTCGGTGTCAGGCCGTTGTCGATACGCATCAACAGTGCGCCGTTGTAATCACCCGGCCCCCAGAACGTCCCCGCATAGAACCGCCCATGATGATCGGTCCCCCCATCATTAAAGCGCGCCAGTTGCGGGTTAGACGGGTTATCACACACTTTACGCTGGAGTAGCCCGTGTTTATCGGTAAGCCAGATACCATTGCGCATGGCGACGATAAACCCGCCACGCTCACGCAGGGCGAAACAGCCCACCTCTTCATGGAATGAAAGCACGGTGTGTTCCGCCGTCGGCAGATGATATCGGTGGATCTCCCCTTCCAGAATATCAGCCCAGTAGAGCGCGCTCTCTTCTGCACTCCACGTTGGGCACTCAGGCAGATGCCCGGTGTAATTCAACAGCAGCTGCGGTTCAGCCATGACAGTTCCCCAAAATGAAAAAAGCCAGCAATGCTGGCTTTCAGTATATACATCATCACATTACTGGCGACTGTCATTTGCCTGACGCAACAATGTACGGCTCTCACTCTGGAAACGCTGCGCATAATCGCCAAACCAATGCTCGACTTTGCGGAAGCTGTCGATAAATGCCTGCTTGTCTCCGTGCTCCAGCAGCGTAATGGCTTCGCCGAAACGCTGATAATAGCGCTTAATCAGTGCCAGGTTGTTCTCAGACGACATAATAATGTCAGCGTAAAGCTGGGGATCCTGCGCAAACAGACGCCCGACCATCGCCAGTTCCAGACGATAGATCGGTGAAGAGAGCGCCAGTAGCTGTTCAAGCTGCACATTCTCTTCCGCCAGATGCAGCCCATAAGCAAAGGTCGCAAAGTGGCGAAGCGCCTGAATAAACGCCATGTTCTGATCATGCTCAACCGCGCTGATGCGGTGCAACCGTGCGCCCCATACCTGAATCTGTTCCAGGAACCATTGATAGGCTTCCGGCTGACGACCATCACAGTAAACAACTACCTGCTTCGCCAGGCTACCGCTGTCCGGGCCAAACATCGGGTGCAGACCCAGCACCGGGCCAGTATGCGCCGCCAGCATCGCCTGAAGCGGACCATTTTTAACAGATGCCAGATCAACCAGGATGCAATCTTTCGGTAATGGAGGAAGCTTCCCGATGATCTGCTCCGTCACATGGATCGGTACGCTGACGATCACCATTCCGGCATCTTTCATGAGTTCAGGAGCTTTTGCCCAATCCTCTTTTTCCAGAATGCGCACCTGGTAGCCAGAAAGCGCCAGCATTTTTTCAAACAGACGTCCCATCTGGCCGGCACCACCAACAATGACCACCGGACGCAGAGACGGACAAAGGGTTTTGAAGCCCTTGTCATTTTCACTCGAATAAGATTCCCGCATCACACGACGCAAGACATCTTCAATCAAATCCGGAGAGACACCCAGCGCCTGAGCCTCTTTGCGACGAGAGGCCAACATTGAGGCTTCACGCTCCGGCACATAAATCGGCAGGCCGTATTTGCTTTTAACCTCACCGACTTCAGCAACCAACGCCATGCGGCGCGCCAGCAGGTCCAGCAGCGCCTTATCCACTTCATCTATTTGATCGCGTAATGCGGTCAATTCAGCAACCATACCTAACCTCTTAAGCCAGACGCGTCGCCAGCTGGCCGTTTAAATCTTTATGGATCTCACGCAGCAGCGCATCGGTGGTCTCCCAGCTGATGCAGGCATCCGTCACGGATACACCATGCTTCATTGCGCTACGCGGTTGTTCAGATGATTGATTGCCTTCATGAATATTGCTCTCAATCATCAGACCGATAATAGAACGGTTGCCATCTTTGATCTGCGCGACCACCGATTCCGCAACCGCAGGCTGAAGACGGTAATCTTTGTTCGAATTACCATGACTGCAATCTACCATCAGTGCAGGACGCAGTCCCGCCTGCTCCATCTCTTTTTCGCACTGCGCCACATCCGCCGGGCTGTAATTCGGTGCTTTACCCCCGCGCAGGATCACATGACCATCCGGATTGCCTTGCGTTTGCAGAAGGCAAACCTGTCCTGCCTGGTTAATGCCGACAAAACGGTGCGGCATTGCGGCGGCGCGCATGGCGTTGATCGCGGTAGCCAGGCTGCCATCAGTACCATTTTTAAAACCAACTGGCATTGACAGGCCAGACGCCATCTCGCGGTGAGTTTGTGATTCCGTGGTGCGCGCACCAATTGCGGACCAGCTGAACAGATCGCCGAGGTATTGCGGGCTATTCGGATCCAGCGCTTCCGTCGCCAGCGGCAGCCCCATGCTGACCAGTTCCACCAGCAGGCGACGCGCAATCTTCAGCCCGGCTTCCACATCAAACGAGCCATCCATGTGCGGATCGTTAATCAACCCTTTCCAGCCAACGGTAGTACGTGGCTTTTCAAAATAGACGCGCATCACCAGATAGAGGCTATCGCTGACCTCCTCCGCTAATGCTTTAAATCGACGAGCGTACTCAATGGCGGTTTCAGGATCGTGAATGGAGCAAGGACCACATACCACCAGCAGGCGCGGATCGCGGCCAGCGATGATGTCAGAAATGGTCTGGCGAGAATGCTCAATCTGAGCCTCCTGCGCAACGCTCAGCGGGAACTCCGCTTTCAGTTGATCCGGCGTAATTAAAACCTGTTCGTCAGTGATATGTACGTTGTTCAGAGCGTCTTTTTGCATGATGGCGATCCTGTAAAACTCGTTTGCGATAGTTGTTTTCCTCAAAGAGGTGAAACCACCATACCATAAAAAGTAAACATTTCAATCCAAAATGCGTACACTTTAATTTACACTAACCAATTTATTGCAAAAATCATGGTATAAAAACGTAAACTTTAAATTACACAGCAACTTTCTTTAGCCAGGCTATGCTGAAGAAAAAAGGAGAATGGCTATGCGTTCAATTGCTCTCGTGCTGTTGTCGCTGTTTTTATCGGGCTGCCAGATCAATCCTTACACCTTCCAGCCCGACTGGACCAGTCCATCCTGGTTTGATGCAGGTAAAGAAGACGCTATGAACGGCCTGCCGGTTAAAGATAACCAGACCCTGGCCGATAGTTTTAACGACCCACACGTTGATCGTAGTGAATATCTTCGAGGCTATGCCGATGGTCAGAAGAAAGTCTGTGAAGAGGGGTTTATTCACGCCTGGGGATTAGCAGGCAAATCTTTTCCTGCCAGTTGCGATACTGCCGAAAACGCAGCAAAACTGCATGAGTCATGGCAAAAAGGGATGGATGAAAGTATGCGTTCCAGCAGACTAAATTAAGTCTGTTTTTATCCATCGGAAAATAAACAACAGTAGGATTTAGCTTAGGTCGGCCCCAGGTTATTTCTGACATAATGACGGCTTTGATAAACAATGGTATTCTGCCCGCAACTCTCAAGGACATCTATTTCCGGAGCGATGTGGCGGATTCTGGTGAGAAATTCATTCTTGATCTCTTTTTTCCGACTCACTCTGGCACTAATGCTGTTCCTTATGGTGGGCCCAGCGACGGCAGGCGCGCTTACGGAAACGGATAAATCGGTACGCTCGATTGTCTCAGGTATTGTGAGCTATACGCGATGGCCATCACTATCCGGGCAGCCTAAACTCTGCGTTTATGCCTCTTCTCACTACACTCGTGCACTCAGCGACGAAGAGGGGCAAATCAGCGGGTTACCTTATACTCCTGTCATTGTACGTAACGATCAGGAAGCCCTGGCCGAAACGTGCGATGCTATTTATTTCGGGTCTGAATCGCCTGCAAAACAACTTGAATTAATAAGTCAATATCAGGGCAGAGCATTGCTATTAATCTCAGAGCAAAATCCGGAATGTGCTATTGGCAGTGCCTTTTGCCTGATAATCGATCACGGTCAGGTACGGTTTTCTGTCAATCTTGATGCGTTGGCTCGAAGTGGCGTGAGAGTCAATCCGGATGTATTAATGCTTGCACGGAATAAGCAGCATGGATAAAGATTTCACATCAACGCCACGCCCAACGTTTAAAAGAACATTGAGGCGAATCAACATGATAAGCGTCATTATAACGATGACGTTAATATGGCTTTTGCTCTGCTTTGCATCCGTCGTGACATTAAAGCAATACGCACAAAAAAATCTCGAATTAACCGGCGCAACGATGAGCCATAGCCTTGAAGCCTCCCTGGTTTTCAACGATTCACTGGCAGCCAACGAAACACTTGCCACTCTGGGTAAACAGGGGCAGTTTGCCGTGGCAGAAGTCGTCAACGCGCATAAAAAGCGGTTTGCTTACTGGTCATGGAACCCGGAAGATAACAACGACACGCTGGGTGCGTTGGTCAGCCGCTGGCTTTTCCCCGAACCGATTTCACAGCCCGTTATGCATAATGGTGCGATGATCGGCGAAATTCGCCTTACCGCACGTGACAACCTCATTAGCCATTTCATCTGGATGTCATTTGCCGTTCTCACTGGCTGCATTCTTTTTGCTACCGTCGTCGCACTCACCATTACACGATCATTGCATCATGGCATGGTAACGGCCCTGCAAAACATTACCGACGTCGTTCATGACGTACGGACGAATCGCAACTTCTCTCGCCGGGTAAGAGATGGTCGTATCGAAGAATTTCACCAGTTTGGCGAAGACTTCAACAGCCTCCTGGATGAGATGGAGGAATGGCAGCTGAAGCTGCAGGCGAAAAACGCCCAGTTGCTGCGCACCGCCATGCACGATCCATTGACCGGTCTTGCCAATCGGGCGGCTTTTCGTAACAGCATCGCGGCATTAATGAACGACATCTCCGCGAAAACAAACTCTGCTCTGCTGTTCCTCGACGGCGATAATTTTAAATTTATTAATGACACCTGGGGGCATGCTGCAGGCGATTGCGTGCTAATTGAAGTCGCCAGCAGGATGGTTGAATTTGGCGACAAACGTTATCAATCATACCGCCTCGGCGGTGACGAATTCGCCATGGTGCTGTACGGCGTGCATTCTGAACTCGAGGTCCAACACATTTCTGCTGCGCTATCGCAGCAGTTTATCCGTCCGTTTGATCTGCATAATGGGCACACTGCATCAATGTCACTCAGCATTGGTTATGCTCTGGCGTGGGAAAATACCTCAGTAGAGGCATTACTGGAGCATGCCGACCGCAATATGTATCTGGTGAAAAACCAGCGTTCGAAAACAATATCCTAAAAGGAATACGATATGTTAAAGCGATACTTCGCGCCATTGTTACTGGCATCACTCGTCCTGGCTGGCTGTCAGACTCCGCCAAAAGGGAAATTCACTCCAGAGCAAATAGCGGCAATGAAGTCATACGGCTTTAACGAATTAAACGGCGACTGGTCTCTGGGGCTGTCGGACAAAATCCTGTTTGATAAAAATGACGCCACACTGCGCCCGGAAAGTGAAACCCAGATCCAGACAATGGCCTCACGCCTGGCAGCAACTGGCTTAAACCATGCCCGTATGGATGGTCACACAGATAACTATGGCGAGGAGGGCTATAACGAGGCGCTTTCATTAAAACGCGCGAACGTCGTAGCAGACGCGTGGGCAAAAGGGGCAAATATCCCGCGCAGTAATCTCACCACGCAGGGATTAGGTAAAAAATATCCGGTTGCGAGCAACAGTACCCCGCAAGGGCGTGCTGAAAACCGTCGGGTGGCAGTCGTTATCAGCACACCATAAGGTTATTTAGCGGATGATTCGGCGAGCGACACGCCAGTTGCCGCTCGCCAGCGCAGCCAGTCAACCAGAACAAACAGAGCCAGACTTACGCCCATTACTGGCAAAGCCAGCCCGAGCAGTACACTGATTATCGCCGTGACGACCTTTCCCCATCCCGAGAGCGCCAGCCAACTCTGACAAAGCGTCTGGACCGGATTTGCCGCAGATTGCGCCGGACGACGCATCCACCACATCCAGTATCCCCAGATGATTAGCACACACAACGCCAGGCCAAACGCCACAAGCAGCAACTGATTAACCAGACCGAATAAGATCCCCATATGGAAATCTACCCCCCAGCGGGTGAGCTTCGCCATCAACGGGAAATCCTCGAAGCGGGTTCTGTCCAGAATCTGCATCGTATTGGGGTCAACTGCTACGGCGTCGACCTGCGTCGGCCAGCTACGATCGATTTCCGTCACAGTCCAGGCTTGATTCGCTGTTTTCGCCGGGCGGATCTCCAGCTTGTTGGCCTCAATTCCTGCATTACGTGCAGCGCTTAGCACACCATCAAAATGGGTAAGATCCATCGCCATCTCATGCATCATCATTCCGCTGTGATGACCACGGTGTTCGGCGTGTTCATCCACGATCTCCTGCTGACCGGAAAGCGTCGTGTTCACCTGCGGGGTTAGCCAGTTCATCTCAGCACGCAGCTTATCAACGTTTCCCCCCGCCCATTGAGACCAGGTCAGGCCAGTCACTGAGAACAACAGCATTCCCCCCAGCAACGTCCAGCCTAACGTCACATGCACGCGACGCCGATTCTGGAAACGATTGTTAATTCGGCGTTTTGGTCGGGTATAAAACCACAGGGCAATCCCTCCCAGCGCGGCAACCCACATCCACGAGGCCGCCAGCTCGCTATAGAGCCGCCCGACATCACCCAGCATCAGCGAGGTATGCAGATAATCAATGGTCTGGCGGAGCGGTAAAATTCCGCTGGTACCATACACCGTCATATCGCCACGCACCGCAAGGCTGACTGGATCGATAAAAATAGCGCGGGTCTCCGATGGACCAAGCGCAGGGTCAGCAAACATCACACGGGTGGTTTCACCCGCAACCAGGCCAGGACGAACGGCGTGTAGACGCAGATCGGTGCCAATGGTTTTTTCAGCCACGGCAATTTGTTCCGCCAGAGGTTGCGCCTCCCCCACTGAATCCGTGTAGAGCGCGTGCCGATACAGGGCATTTTCCAGTTGCGGCGTTGCTACATACAGCGTACCGGTCAGCGCAGCGAAGAAGATAAATGGGCCGACAAACAGCCCGATATAGAAATGCAGGCGACGCAGCAGGTTTCCCCATGCCGCGCGCGGAGTGCAGGTAGTCATACTTTTCCTTTTTAAGGCAAAAAGTTATCGATATTTTTTAAAGGGAAAAAGCAGACTGATGCGGTGGCGCGCGGGTATCAGGATAAAGCCAGGGGAAAAAGTGCCAGTGACAAACCACCTGGCGCGGTGGTTTAACAAGAAGCCTTTGCAGCACCACGCTGAGCAGGACGATCAGAGCCAGCATCACACCCGGAACATGGGCTAATAGTACGCAGTAGCCACACGCTTCCGCATGGTCGACAGGCATGGTGTGCTGCATATCACCATGATGTTCATCCATCGACATCATACTCATGTCATGATGCATACCCGGCATGGCACTCATGGGATCTTTTTGCAGCGAGACAGAGATAAGCGGCGCCACCACGATCAGCAGGATCGCGAACAGTGCGGTCAATGCCGCAGCGCGTTTCCAGTTGTGCTGATGCAGTACGTTATACACTTACCCTCCACGGAAGAGGCAAGCATTGTAAATGATTTATGACAAAAGAGTTAACGCGAGAGATGCGATGAGATAAAAAAAGGGCCAGCCTTTCGGCCAGCCCTTTTTAACAGGATGTCGCTTAAGCGAATCTTAGTTCAGACGCTCTTTAATACGAGCAGACTTACCAGTACGCTCACGCAGGTAGTACAGTTTAGCTTTACGTACAGCACCACGACGTTTAACAGCAATGCTGTCAACTACCGGAGAGTGAGTCTGGAAGACACGCTCAACGCCTTCGCCGTTGGAAATTTTACGAACAGTGAATGCAGAGTGCAGACCGCGGTTACGAATAGCGATAACCACGCCCTCGAATGCCTGCAGACGTTTTTTGGAACCTTCAACAACCCATACTTTCACTTCCACGGTGTCACCTGGACGGAAGGAAGGTACGTCCTGCTTCATCTGCTCTTGTTCAAGTTGCTTAATAATGTTGCTCATAATTTAATCTCTTATCCTGGGTAAACTGATATTCGGGAGCGTATTACGCATTCCCATCATGTTCATGCTGCTGTTGCGCGTGTTCAGTTTTGAACTCGGCCAGCAACTTTGCTTGCTCTTCAGTCAGAGCCAGGTTTTCCAGAAGTTCAGGTCTTCTAAGCCAGGTTCGGCCCAGCGACTGCTTCAAACGCCAGCGACGTATCCCGGCATGGTTTCCAGACAGTAACACTGCCGGTACTTCCATCCCTTCTAACACTTCAGGACGAGTATAGTGTGGGCAGTCCAGCAACCCATCAGCAAAGGAATCTTCCGTTGCTGAAGCTTCGTGACCCAGAACCCCCGGAATGAACCGGGCGACGGAGTCAATCAGCGTCATTGCTGGTAACTCACCACCGCTGAGAACGTAATCGCCGATAGACCATTCTTCGTCAATCTCGGTTTGAATTACGCGCTCATCTATCCCTTCGTAGCGACCACAGACCAGAATCAGCTTTTGATTCGTCGCCAGTTCGCTCACGCCCGCTTGATCAAGCTTGCGCCCCTGAGGTGACAGATAAATCACCTTTGCGCCTTCACCTGCCGCGGCTTTTGCTGTGTGAATGGCGTCCCGTAAGGGTTGCACCATCATTAGCATCCCCGGTCCGCCGCCGTAAGGACGATCGTCCACGGTACGGTGCCGGTCATGAGTAAAGTCACGAGGACTCCAGCTCTGGATGCTCAGCAGGCCATTCTTTACTGCCCGGCCAGTTACCCCGTAATCGGTAATCGCGCGGAACATTTCAGGAAACAGGCTAATTATGCCAATCCACATAGCGCCGTCTTTTACCGTTTATCCGGAGAATTTAAAAACCAGGATCCCAATCTACTTCAATCGTTTGAGTAGTGAGATCGACTTTCTTGATAACCTGTCCATCGAGGAACGGGACCAACCGCTCCTTGATGCCAAATGCATCTTTCAGGTTTGCCTTGATGACGAGAACGTCATTTGACCCGGTTTCCATCATATCGATGACTTTCCCCAGGCTGTAGCCTTCGGTGGTAACGACCTGGCAACCCATAAGGTCTTTCCAGTAGTAGTCACCCTCTTCCAGCGCCGGCAACTGCGACGAATCCACGACAATTTCACAATTAGTCAGCGCATTCGCGGCATCACGATCATCAACGCCTTTCAGCTTGATGATGATGTCCTGATTGTGGTGACGCCAGCTTTCCAGCTCGACCTCTTCCCACTTACCGCCTTTCTGGATAAACCAAGGCTGGTAATTAAAAATGCTATCAGCGTCTTCAGTGGAGGAAAACACTCTGAGCCAACCACGGATACCGTAGCAAGAACCCATTTTTCCCAATACGATCGGTTCAACAGGTGCTTTATTGCTCATCATGACCACCGTGACAGATTAAGCTGCTTTGTTTGCTGCTTTGATCAGCGTAGCAACGCGATCGGAAACAGTAGCGCCCTGGCCAACCCAGTGAGCGATACGATCCAGATCCAGACGAGTTTCTTCTTCTGCGCCAGCGGCCAGTGGGTTGAAGAAACCAACGCGCTCGATGAAGCGACCGTTGCGTGCATTACGGCTGTCAGTCACAACAACCTGGTAGAACGGACGCTTTTTAGCGCCGTGACGTGCTAAACGAATAGTTACCATAACATCCTCTTGTGTGAATAAAACAACCGGGCCCCATCGAGGAACGGAGCCCGGGTGTCATATTAAAAGCCCGAAAATTTTACTCATTTTCGGGCAAAAAGCAATCTCAAAAGCGATTAACGTCCTGGAAAGCCTGGGGGCATCATCCCTTTCATCCCACGCATCATCTTCGCCATGCCGCCTTTCTTCATTTTCTTCATCATGCGCTGCATGTCGTCGAACTGTTTCAGAAGGCGGTTAACGTCCTGTACCTGCATGCCACAACCGGCGGCAATACGGCGTTTACGGGAACCTTTGATGATATCCGGGTTAGCACGTTCTTTAAGGGTCATCGAGTTGATGATCGCCTCCATACGCACCAGCACCTTGTCATCCATCTGCGCTTTAACGTTGTCAGGGATCTGGCCCATGCCCGGCAGTTTGCCCATCAGGCTGGCCATGCCGCCCATGTTTTTCATCTGACGCAGTTGCTCAAGGAAGTCGGTGAGATCGAAACCGTCACCTTTTTTCAGCTTGCTGGCCAGTTTTTCAGCCTGCGCGCGGTCAACTTTGCTCTCGATATCTTCGATCAGCGACAGCACGTCGCCCATGCCGAGGATGCGGGAGGCGATACGATCCGGGTGGAATGGCTCCAGCGCTTCGGTTTTTTCGCCCACACCGAGGAATTTAATCGGCTTACCGGTAATGTGACGAATAGAGAGGGCTGCACCACCACGGGCGTCACCGTCCACTTTGGTCAGCACTACGCCGGTTAATGGCAGCGCTTCATTAAACGCTTTCGCGGTATTTGCCGCATCCTGGCCGGTCATGGCATCGACAACAAACAGGGTTTCTACCGGATTGATAGAGGCATGCACCTGCTTGATTTCGTCCATCATCGCTTCGTCAACGTGCAGACGACCGGCGGTATCCACCAGCAGCACGTCGTAGAATTTCAGCTTCGCTTCTTTCAGCGCGGCATTAACGATGTCGACAGGTTTCTGAGCCACGTCTGACGGGAAGAAATCCACGCCAACCTGCTCTGCCAGCGTTTCCAGCTGTTTGATCGCCGCCGGGCGATAGACGTCCGCAGACACCACCAGCACTTTCTTCTTGTGCTTCTCGCGCAGGAATTTACCCAGCTTACCGACGCTGGTCGTTTTACCCGCCCCCTGCAGACCCGCCATCAGCACCACGGCCGGTGGCTGAGCCGCCAGGTTAAGTACCTGGTTCTCTTCACCCATCGCCGAAACCAGTTCGTTACGAACGATTTTGACGAACTCCTGACCCGGGGTCAGGCTCTTGTTAACTTCATGACCAACCGCTTTCTCTTTAACGCGGTTGATAAAATCACGCACAACCGGCAACGCCACGTCTGCTTCCAGCAGCGCCATGCGCACTTCGCGCAGCGTTTCCTTGATGTTGTCTTCGGTAAGGCGTCCGCGGCCGCTGATGTTGCGCAGCGTGCGCGACAAACGATCGGTTAAATTATCAAACATTGTCTCTCGCCTGAGTAGAAACGTTGGGTCGCCATGAGCGACACATACACAGAATTTTGCCGGAGTATAACATGAAGGCGCCTTTGTTGTTATGCAACGGTTGGAGCAGGCGTCACGTAACGTTATACTGCTTCTCTTTCTTATTAAGACAACTGTCGATGCCTATATGCCTGTTTTCGCACTGATCGCCCTTGTTGCCTACTCTGTCAGCCTCGCGCTGATCATTCCCGGACTGCTGCAAAAAAACAGCGGCTGGCGGCGCATGGCTATTCTTTCCGCGGTGATCGCACTGATAAGCCACGCTTTTGCGCTGGAATCACGCATCATCCCCGGCGACGGCAGCGTGCAAAACCTGAGCGTCCTCAACGTCGGCTCGCTGGTCAGCCTGATGATCTGCACGGTGATGACCATTGTGGCCTCTAAGAATCGCGGCTGGTTACTGCTACCGATTGTGTATACCTTTGCGCTGATCAATCTGGCTTTAGCCACCTTTATGCCCAATGAGTTCATTACGCATCTGGAGGCGACGCCAGGTATGCTGGTGCATATCGGCCTGTCGCTTTTTGCCTACGCGACGCTGATTATCGCCGCGCTCTACGCCATGCAACTCGCCTGGATTGACTACCAGCTCAAAAACAAAAAGCTGGCGTTTAACCACGAGATGCCACCGCTGATGGTCATTGAACGTAAAATGTTCCACATCACCCAGGTGGGCGTGGTTCTGCTGACACTCACGCTCTGCACGGGCCTGTTCTACATGAAAAACCTGTTCAGCGTGGAGAATATCGATAAAGCGGTACTCTCTATCGTTGCGTGGTTTGTCTATATTGTCCTGCTATGGGGCCATTACCATGAAGGCTGGCGCGGTCGCCGCGTGGTCTGGTTCAACGTCGCGGGTGCGGGCATTCTCACCCTTGCCTATTTTGGCAGCCGCTTCATACAGCAATTTGCTGGCTAAGAAACAAAGGAGTTCCCCCTGGAACACATCTCTACCACCACGCTGATCGTTACGCTGATCGTCATGGTGGTCATCTCCGCCTATTTCTCTGGCTCGGAAACCGGCATGATGACCTTAAACCGCTACCGGTTGCGTCATCGTGCTAAGCAGGGTAACCGTGCCGCCCGTCGCGTCGAAAAACTGCTCCGCAAGCCGGATCGCCTGATAAGCCTGGTGCTGATTGGCAATAACCTTGTCAACATTCTTGCCTCTGCGCTGGGCACCATCGTCGGGATGCGCCTGTACGGCAATGCCGGGGTCGCTATTGCCACTGGTGTGCTGACGTTTGTGGTGCTGGTATTTGCGGAGGTACTACCCAAAACCATCGCCGCGCTTTACCCGGAAAAAGTGGCTTACCCGAGCAGCTTCTTGCTCGCACCGCTACTGATCCTGATGATGCCGCTGGTCTGGCTGTTGAATATGGTCACCCGTATCCTGATGCGGATGGTGGGCATTAAAGCCGACGTCGCCATCAGCAGTGCGCTCAGCAAAGACGAGCTGCGCACCATCGTGAATGAATCCCGCTCGCAGATTTCCCGACGTAATCAGGACATGCTCCTGTCGGTGCTTGATCTGGAGAAGGTGAGCGTAAACGACATCATGGTGCCGCGTAATGAAATCGTAGGTATTGATATCAACGATGACTGGAAAGCCATCGTCCGCCAGCTGACGCACTCCCCGCACGGGCGTATTGTGCTCTATCGCGACTCTCTCGATGACACCATCAGCATGCTGCGCGTGCGCGAAGCTTACCGCCTGATGACCGAGAAAAAAGAGTTCACCAAAGAGGTGATGCTACGTGCCGCCGATGAAATTTATTACGTACCGGAAGGAACACCGCTCAGTACGCAACTGGTGAAATTCCAGCGTAACAAGAAGAAAGTCGGCCTGGTGGTTGATGAGTACGGCGATATTCAGGGGCTGGTGACGGTCGAAGATATTCTGGAAGAGATTGTCGGGGACTTTACCACCTCAATGTCCCCTTCCCTTGCGGAAGAAGTGACCCCACAAAACGACGGCTCGGTGCTGATTGACGGAAGCGCCAACATTCGCGAACTCAACAAAGCTTTTAACTGGCATTTACCGGAAGATGAAGCGCGAACCATGAACGGCATGATCCTCGAAGCGCTTGAAGAGATCCCGGCTGCGGGCACGCGGGTGCGAATTGAACAGTACGATATTGATATCCTGGACGTGCAGGACAATATGATTAAGCAGGTGAAGGTCCTGCCTGTTAAACCACTGCGCGAAAGTATCGCGGAATAATATTGTAGTGCCGGGTAAGGCGAAGCCACCACCCGGCACTACAGGACGGCAAATTACGCTTTCGCTTTCGCCACGGTCACCATTGCAGCACGAATGGTACGGCCGTTCAGGGTATAACCTTTCTGCATCACGCCCAGTACTTTACCGGCTTCGACATCTTCAGATTCCACCATCGCGATCGCCTGGTGCACGTTAGGATCCAGTGGGACGTCGGTATCCGCAATCACTTCTACGCCGAACTTACGCACCACATCGAGCATGGATTTCAGCGTCAGTTCGATACCTTCGATCATCGCTGCGTTGTCCGGATTCGCTTTATCAGCCACTTCCAGCGCGCGATCGAGGCTATCAATCACCGGCAGCAGTTCGTTGACGAATTTCTCCAGCGCAAATTTATGCGCTTTTTCAACGTCCAGTTCGGTACGACGACGCAGGTTTTCCATTTCCGCTTTGATACGCAGCACGCCGTCGCGTTCACGATTCAGTGCTTCTGCTAACTGAGCTTCCAGATTCGCAATTTTCTCATCGCGCGGGTCCACCTGCTCAGCAGATGCGTCTGGCTCTACAGCCTCAACTTCATCATGCTGTTCCGTGATAATTTCTTCAGGGGCTTGCCCCTCAGGCGTTTTCTGTTCTTTACTACTCATGAATTTCTCCGCGTTTTTCTGCATTCATCTCGCTAACTTCGCTTATTATGGGGATCAGTTTCCGGGATTCAAGGGAACAAGACAGATTGTCATCATTCATCAGGCACAAGGACCTCCAGAAAATGAATAATCATTTCAGGTGTATTGGGATCGTCGGGCATCCGCGTCACCCTACTGCATTGACGACACATGAAATGTTGTATCGCTGGCTGTGTAGCAAAGGCTATGAAGTGATGGTTGAGCAACAGATTGCTCAGGAGCTACAGCTGAAGAGCGTCAAAACTGGCACGCTGGCGGAAATTGGCCAACAGGCGGATCTCGCCGTGGTGGTCGGCGGTGACGGCAACATGCTCGGCGCGGCCCGTACGCTGGCGCGTTATGACATCAAGGTCATCGGCATCAACCGTGGTAATCTGGGTTTTTTAACTGACCTCGACCCGGACAATGCCCAGCAACAACTGGCCGACGTACTGGAAGGTCACTATATCAGTGAAAAACGTTTTTTACTGGAAGCGCAGGTATGCCAGCAGGACTGCCAGAAGCGGATCAGCACCGCCATAAACGAAGTGGTTCTGCATCCCGGTAAAGTCGCGCACATGATTGAGTTCGAAGTCTATATCGACGAAATCTTCGCGTTCTCTCAGCGCTCTGACGGGCTGATTATCTCCACCCCGACAGGTTCGACCGCGTACTCCCTTTCTGCAGGTGGCCCGATCCTGACCCCTTCGCTTGACGCCATTACACTGGTACCCATGTTCCCGCATACGCTTTCCGCCCGTCCGCTGGTCATCAACGGTAGCAGTACCATTCGTCTGCGCTTCTCCCACCGCCGAAATGACCTGGAGATCAGCTGCGACAGCCAGATAGCGCTGCCGATCCAGGAAGGGGAAGACGTACTTATTCGTCGGTGTGATTACCACCTGAATCTCATTCACCCGAAAGATTACAGCTATTTCAACACATTAAGCTCGAAGCTTGGCTGGTCAAAAAAATTGTTTTGATTTTGCATCCAGCGCTTTACTGTATATAAAACCAGTTTATACTGTATGAAAACACAGTTATGGTTTTTCATACAGGAAAACAATTATGCTGGCACAACTGACCATCAGCAACTTTGCCATTGTTCGTGAGCTTGAGATCGATTTCCACAGCGGCATGACGGCGATCACCGGGGAAACCGGTGCAGGTAAATCTATTGCCATTGATGCCCTCGGCTTGTGCCTTGGCGGCCGTGCCGAGGGAGACATGGTGCGCATGGGCGCAAACCGTGCCGATCTCTGTGCCCGCTTCTCCCTGAAAGATACCCCTGCGGCCCAGCGCTGGCTGGAACAAAACCAACTGGAAGACGGACGTGAGTGTTTACTTCGCCGCGTGATCAGCAGCGACGGTCGTTCCCGTGGCTTTATCAACGGTACAGCGGTTCCGCTCTCCCAGCTCCGCGAACTTGGCCAGTTGCTTATCCAGATCCACGGCCAGCACGCACATCAGCAACTCGTCAAACCAGAACAGCAGAAAGCCCTGCTTGATGGTTATGCAGGTGAGTACGCGCTCACTCAGCTTATGGCAGAACACTATCGCCAGTGGCATCAAAGCTGCCGTGAGCTCGCCCAGCACCAGCAGCAAAGCCAGGAGCGCGCCGCACGCGCCGAGCTTTTGGAATACCAGTTAAAAGAGTTGAACGAATTCAACCCGCAGGCGGGTGAATTTGAGCAAATCGACGAAGAGTACAAACGTCTGGCCAACAGCGGTCACCTGCTCTCAACCAGTCAGAACGCCCTCAACATGCTTGCGGATGGCGAAGACGTGAACCTGCAAAGCCAGCTGTATAACGTTCGTCAACTGGTCACCGAACTGGCTGGCATGGACAGCAAACTTTCTGGCGTACTGGATATGCTGGAAGAGGCCGCGATTCAGATCTCAGAAGCCGGTGATGAATTGCGCCACTACTGTGAACGTCTGGATCTCGACCCGAACCGTCTGTTTGAGCTGGAACAACGCATCTCCCGTCAGATCTCACTGGCCCGTAAGCACCACGTTACGCCGGAAGAACTGCCAAATTACTATCAGTCTCTGCTGGAAGAACAGCAGCAGCTTGACGATCAGGCTGACTCGCAGGAAACCCTCTCTCTGGCGGTGAGCCTGCATCATGAACAAGCGCTGGCAACGGCGAAACAACTGCACGAGATTCGAGTGCATTACGCCCAGGAGTTAAGTCAGCATATCACCGACAGTATGCACACGCTGGCGATGCCGCACGGCGTGTTTACGATCGATGTCCGCTTTGAAGAGAATGTGCTGACGGCAGAAGGTGCGGATCGTATCGAGTTCCGCGTCACCACTAACCCAGGACAGCCACTGCAGGCCATCTCCAAAGTGGCGTCCGGCGGTGAGCTGTCGCGTATCGCACTGGCGATTCAGGTGATTACCGCACGTAAAATGGAAACCCCGGCGCTGATTTTCGATGAAGTGGATGTCGGGATCAGCGGTCCAACGGCGGCAGTAGTCGGAAAACTGCTGCGTCAGTTAGGTGAATCAACACAAGTCATGTGTGTTACCCACCTGCCACAGGTGGCAGGTTGTGGTCATCATCACTTTATCGTCAGTAAAGAAACCGACGGTGAAATGACGGAAACGCACATGAAACCGCTGGATAAACGCGCGCGTCTGCAGGAGTTGGCTCGTCTGCTTGGCGGCAGTGAAGTCACGCGTAATACGCTCGCAAACGCGAAAGAACTGCTGGCGGCATAAACTTTTTCGGGATCTCAGGGTCATAGAGAACAACAAAAACGCCGCCAGACCGGTTTCAAAGTGGGGCAAGGTCTATTATCATCGGCATATTACATATGAGCCGCGTTCTGCTCGGGCCCGAAAAGGAATCAAATCACTATGCGTTGTAAAATGCTGACCGCTGCCGCAGCGGTTCTTCTGATGTTGACCGCAGGCTGTTCCACTCTGGAGAAAGTGGTTTACCGTCCTGACATCAACCAGGGGAACTACCTTACCCCTAACGATGTGTCCAAAATCCGTGTGGGGATGACACAACAGCAGGTCGCTTATGCACTGGGAACCCCGATGATGTCCGATCCGTTCGGCACAAACACCTGGTTCTATGTATTCCGTCAGCAACCGGGCCATGAAGATGTGACCCAGCAAACCCTGACGCTGACCTTCAGCAGCGCCGGTGTGTTGACCAACATCGACAACAAACCTGCCCTGACCAAATAATCAGGTGTCAGAAATGCAAAAAGGTGCTCAATGAGCACCTTTTTTGTTTTATGTTGATCCATCCCTTTGGATGAGGGTCAGGGTGAGGAGGAAGAAAGCGCTACTTAGCCGCTTTCTCCGCGCGCTGACGACGCAGCTCTTTCGGGTCGGCAATCAACGGACGATAAATCTCCACCCGGTCACCTTCTTTCAGCACATCACCCAGCTTAACCGGACGGCTGTAAATCCCGACTTTATTCTTCGCCAGGTCAATATCACTGCGAAGTTCAAGGATGCCGGAAGCGCGGATAGCCATCTCAACAGTCGCGCCCTCTTCCAGCGTTACACGTTGCAGATACTGCTTCTCCGGCAGCGCGTACACCACTTCCACAGCAATCTTATGCGACACTGTAAACCTCTTTGGCACGGGTGGTGAACGCCTGAACCATATTTGAAGCCAGCTCTTTAAAGATGCGACCAAACGCCAGCTCAATCAGTTTATTCGTAAACTCAAAGTCCAGATGGAACTCGATACGACAGGCGTCAGCGCTCAGGGGCGTAAACTTCCAGCCCCCCATCAGCGTTTTAAACGGACCATCCACCAGATGCATCAAAATACTCTGATTACTCGTCAGCGTATTACGCGTGGTGAACGTCTTGCTGATCCCCGCTTTGGAGACATCCACCGCTGCGGTCATCTGCGTTGGACCAGACTCCAGAACACGGCTCCCGGTACATCCAGGAATAAACGCTGGATAAGACTGAACATCGTTCACTAACTGATACATTTGTTCCGCGCTGTAAGGCACAAGCGCAGTACGGCTAATCTGAGGCATAGCATTTCCCATGGTCACACAACGGACAAATAATAACATTTATCACCTGTTAAAAAAACGCTAAGCCTCATCTCGTGCTAAGATAGCGCGTTAGGCCTCACAGGACGCAATGAGGTGACTTTTTGAAATCAGATTACCGACGGCTTTACGACACTTATGACGAAGAAAAAAGCACATAAACCAGGCTCGGCGACCATTGCGCTCAACAAGCGTGCTCGCCATGAGTATTTCATTGAAGAAGAATTCGAAGCTGGCCTTGCGTTGCAGGGCTGGGAAGTAAAATCGCTGCGCGCCGGGAAAGCCAACATCGGCGATAGCTACGTGATCCTGAAAGATGGTGAAGCCTTCCTGTTCGGGGCGAACTTTACGCCGCTGACCGTCGCCTCTTCACACTATGTTTGTGACCCAACACGCACACGTAAACTGCTGCTGAACAAGCGCGAGCTGGAATCCCTCTACGGACGCATCAACCGTGAAGGCTTCACCGTGGTTGCTCTGTCGCTGTACTGGAAAAATGCCTGGTGCAAAGTGAAAGTTGGCGTTGCGAAGGGTAAAAAACAGCACGATAAACGTACTGACCTGAAAGAGCGCGAGTGGCAGCTCGACAAAGCGCGCATCATGAAAAATGCAGGGCGTTGATTCTGCACACTTATTGTACTATTCAATAAGTTAGCGTTCTGGGCTGGTATCCAGGAAGTGAAATCTGGTATACTGAGTTCAACACTATTGGGGCTGATTCTGGATTCGACGGGATTTGCGAAACCCAAGGTGCATGCCGAGGGGCGGTTTGCCTCGTTAAAAGCCGCAAAAAAATAGTCGCAAACGACGAAAACTACGCTTTAGCAGCTTAATAACCTGCTCTGAGCCCTCTCTCCCTAGCTTCCGCTCTTAAGACGGGGATCAAAGAGAGGTCAAACCCAAAAGAGATCGCGTGGAAGCCCTGCCTGGGGTTGAAGCGTTAAAACTAATCAGGCTAGTTCGTTAGTGGCGTGTTTGTCCGCAGCTGGCGTGCGAATGTAAAGACAAACTAAGCATGTAGTACCGAGGATGTAGAAATTTCGGACGCGGGTTCAACTCCCGCCAGCTCCACCAAATAATGATGTACTGAAGTTCAGTAAAGTCTACTAAGCCCGCATGGAACCAGCCTTGCGGGCTTTTTTACGTCTATTGTAGTCTAGTGAGAATTGCTGAGAACTATCACTTATGGCACCCTGAATGGGACCCACAACGAAGGGTCCTAAAATCGAGGGTCCCAAAATGGCAAAAATCGCTAAGAAGCTCACTGACACTGAAATCAAAAGCACCAAGCCAGCCGCCAAAGAAATCAACTTGTTCGACGGGGATGGTTTGATCCTACGAATCGCCCCCCTCTCGAAAGGAGGGAAGAAGAATTGGTATTTCAGGTATGCAGTGCCGGTGACCAAAAAGCGAACTAAGGTGAGCTTAGGAACATATCCTCACCTTACACTGG
Source organism: Enterobacter sp. 342 (assembly GCF_036663495.1). NCBI lineage: Bacteria > Pseudomonadati > Pseudomonadota > Gammaproteobacteria > Enterobacterales > Enterobacteriaceae > Enterobacter > Enterobacter sp. 342. The sequence goes on along the minus strand of NZ_JAWUEI010000038.1, from coordinate 10,604 downwards.
CAAGAGCCAGAGCCTTACGAGATGAATACCTTTCCTTGCTTGCCAATGGCATTGATCCTCAAATCCATAACAACGATAAAGCTAATGCCTTAAAGAATGCTACTGAACACACTCTCCAAGCCGTGGCAAGGAAATGGTTAGATGAGAAGGTAAAGACATCAGGTATCTCACAAGACCATGCAGAAGATATCTGGCGAAGCCTGGAGAGAAATATCTTTCCCGGCTTGGGTAATGTTCCTATCAATGAGATCCGACCTAAACTCTTAAAGCAACATCTTGACCCTATTGAGCAACGAGGAGTCCTCGAAACTTTACGGCGAATCATTTCCCGATTAAATGAAATTTTCCGTTATGCAGCAACTGAGGAACTTATCGAATTCAATCCGGCTGACAACCTTGGGCAACGGTTCAGTAAGCCTAAAAAGCAGAATATGCCTGCATTACCCCCTTCCGAGTTACCCCGCTTCCTATTGGTGTTAAACAATGCCTCTGTTCGTTTGGAGACACGATTGCTGATTGAATGGCAGTTACTGACCTGGGTACGTCCTGGTGAAGCTGTTCGCACAAGATGGGCTGATATAGATATCGATAACTCAATGTGGAACATCCCGGCTGAGTTTATGAAAATGAAGAAGCCTCACAAAGTTCCACTAAGCAAAGAAGCTTTGAGAGTCCTGGAGTCAATGAAAGCGATAAGTGGGCATCGTGAATGGGTGTTTCCAAGCATAAAGGCTCCTCTTAACCATATGCATGAACAAACAGCTAATGCGGCCATAATCCGTATGGGCTTCGGAGGTGAGCTTGTAGCCCACGGTATGCGATCCATCGCTAGAACGGCTGCTGAGGAGTCTGGACAGTTTAGGACTGATGTCTTAGAAGCCGCCCTTGCCCACTCGAAGAAAGATGAAATAATTGCAGCATATAATCGTGCCGAGTATCTCGCAGAACGAATGGTTCTCATGCAATGGTGGAGTGATTATGTCATTGCTCAAAAGTTTAAAGCTATTGCGGCATAACAACTCTATAAGGGGTTAAATCTTCCAGCCCCTTATTCCCTCCTAAGACATAACTTTCTGTTTTTATATCACTTTTTTCTGAACCAAGATACATAGGCAGTAACGAACAAAAGCGATTTTCTGTATGAACTGGCAAACAATACAAGAAATGCGAGATCAAAGCTGTGGAGTTGTCTGATATGGATATCCCCTTTTTGTCTTGTAACCTCTCTCTGATATCATATATAAATGTTTCTTTGCACGCGAAGAAACAACATATAAAAGTCTACGGGCAACATAATTTTGATGCTCTGAGCTACAATTTATAATATCATTCCAATTAGGTATTTTCCCATTTAGTAATCCAGTGCAAATGACCACTTCATACTCATCACCTTTTGTCGAATGACAAGTTGTGATTTTAACACCGCTTCTAAAATTGAAAAACAAATGTAATTCATTTGCTTTATAAGCCATATTATACTTTAACATTCTTTTCAATGTGGCATTAATCAAAAGTTCCATTTCTTGATAATAGTAGCTATCATTACTTATGCCCAAATTAATAGAATGGCAAAATCTCGTTATAACCTGTCTCAACCAAACATCAATTTCACAATTATAATCCACAGATAATGATATTTTATTAATAATCTTTAATATTTTTTTAGGAGACAACGATTCAGTATAGGGTGCAACAACATTTAATTCTTGAAGGAAATCCCGCAATAGCTTCTGTCTAGTATTAAAATTAGAGGGAACTCTCCTAATTAAAAATAGTTTAACTAAAGCAAGCCAAAGATTCTCATTGTTTTTAGGTATAGGAGAGATCATGACTCCATCAATTTCTATATCCGGATTAAGAGTAACAATATCATTTGAAAGTTTTATCACATCAAACCAACCAGGACACAGAATAGCAATTTCATTTGGAAGTACTCCCTGAGCCAAATGAGTTCTAATAATACCTGATACATAAATCGGCAGTTGAGAAACATCTACCTCGCTTTCTTTAAAAATTACTGAGTTGAAATCCTTATTATCTGAAAGTGAATTAATCTCATAATCTTCGTCTTTGTATTTACTATAAAAATCAACAATAGATTGGCTACTACGGAAACACCCCGTTAATTTCATCTCGGTTAGATTATCAAGTTGGAAACAATTAATTAATTCATCTCTATTCTTTACGACAGCCCCCAAACCAGTGTATATAGCTTGCTCTTTATCCCCAATAAAAGTAATCATTGTATTTTTCTTTAATACAATTTGTCTGAGTATCTCATATTGTATAAGAGATGTATCTTGATATTCATCGACTAAAATACACCTTAAAAGTAAAGACAATCTTTCACAAAGTGCATTGTATTTTGTCAACACTCGACAAGTCAGATTTAATATCAAATCAAAATCGATTAATTTTTTCTCATACAAATGATTATGATATTCTTTTACAATCAAATGTTCTTTGGTCCCACGGGAATAAAACTGACCAAGGTTAAAATCTAAATTAGTAAAAACTTTATCATTTGCAGATAGGCCATGTTTTTCTTTTAATTCATTTATGAAAAATTCCTTTTCATGTTCATCAATTACACTAAATCCTCGGCAAAGTCTTGGTATCTTATCTACATTAGGTTTTATAATCCAATTCAAACAAAAACTGTGTATTGTTCCAATCCATAAAGATTCACTACTTATGCCGAATGACATAATCCGTTCAAGAATCGTATCGGCTGCTATATTTGTATATGTAAGAGCAATTATCTTCTTTTTACCAATACAAAATAGTTCTTTATTTTCTAAAATGAAACAAAGTTTAGAAACCAACGTTTTTGTTTTACCCGACCCTGGACATGCCGTTAATAATAAATTCCCGTTGAATTTAACGGCATCCATTTGCTCAGAAGTTAAATTTCTATATGGCATAAACTATAACTCCAACAATCTTACAAAACTGTCATTGAAGTGTTTCTTATATTCTATCATTTTACTAGAAAAATCTTTTTCGGCATTTATACAGTCAAATGCTTTAACCCCCATTAAAGACATATTGTAGTCAAGCATTTTTTGATATATAGGCTCAACATTTCTATCCCGAAGAACAAATTGAATGGCCTGTAAAATATAATCAGGAACACGATTATCAACACTAAGATGTTCTACCATTTCAGTAGCTAACCATCCCTTCCCTATTTTCTTTGCAAACTTTAATACTCTTTTATACCGAACTCTGAGATCAGATGAATTTATGTCTGATTCAGCCTTTTTAAAATACGCTTCTTTTTTATACTCGGTTTTCATAACTTCTATAAACAAGTTATTGTTTTCATCGTAGCGAACAAGCTCAGTTTCGAAAGTATTTTCTGCGTAATGAACAGTTATAAACTCATTACCTTCAATATATTTATCTAACTCTTCTTTTCTTCGTAATCCATCATCTTCGGCATCTACCAGAGATTCGACAAAATCCGCATCAAAAATATTATCAGCTACTTTTACATAGGCCGAATCAAGATCCGTGAGAATTGCACATTTTCTTTTCAACCGTTTTTCATGGAAAAGATTAGAAATATGTTTAAAAACAGTGCCATCTACTTTGATAAGACTTATACCCAACTCATCTAAACTAATTCCTAACGTTTCTTTTACCATTGCTGGTATTAAAATAAGTTCTGCATCGCCTTCTACCAGAATGACACTTTTAGCAAACAAAAGGTCACTACGAATTGCATCAAGATATCGCTCTACGGAAGAAATTTCTTTCGGCGTCAAACCAAACGATGGATGATATACATCAGTGAATCCATTTTGGCGTGATAATATATTCATTGATGATATTTTTGATACAGAGCTAATTTGTGTTGAATGTGTAGAAACAAACACTTGCGTATTTTTAAAATTGAAGTTATCGAAAAGGGTTTTTTGGATATGATTATGAATATGTGCTTCGGGCTCTTCAATTAACAAGAAGTGAGTAATATGCTCTTCACTATCCCTTATTTCTTCGTATTCATATAACTTTAAAGCAAGATAAATTAAGTTTGCTCCACCAAGACTCAGATCATCAATCTTTCCTGAGCCATTGTAATCCAGAGAATCTTCAACCACTAAGCCAAGTGATTGAATTAATTCTGTGAAATCTTCTGGAAGTTGTGAGGATACTAATATTTTAGGGGAATAAGTCGAGCCTACTGTATTAAGTAATGAAGCAGATATCTTATTACTCAATCTCTCAATTTCAGGTATAGCTGAAATTTTACCATTGATCTCTTTAACATTTTCTACAATATCTCTTCTATCATCAATTTGTTTACTTTTTAAAGTAAGTAATTTATACAATGGATTCGTTTTATAATATTTAAGATCTGCAACTACATTCCTAAGTGCTTTGACATAAGTGCAAGCGACTTCGCTGCCTAAGGCAAAGTAAGGTGGCTTCTTAACCCCTAATACAGTAGCATCATCATCATTAGGATTTGAAAAGGAGTAACTATCAAAATCACCAACTACTTGTTTATAAATTTCGTCATTATTCAAATCAACCTTTGTTCTAACAAAAGCTACTGCTTCATATGTTTCTTTAGAAATAATATGGTTAGATGCAAATTCAGTAAAAGAAGCGGATCTTGCTTCCACATTGTCATCTTCTAATGTTAACTCATACAGCTTTTGTCGAATATGAAATTTAGGTCGATATATAAAAGTATAATTACCTTCCTTTATAGACTTATCATTACCATCATTTACTGTATAGTTGGCAAGGACCTGTTCCTCCTCCGACTCACTTAAATCATCAAAATATAGCGTAATTATGATCCAATGACCAAAGGGTTCGGATAATCCACGGTAGAAGTCCTCATTAGATAGAATCCTAGAATTCATTGGGAGAGAATCATCTAGAATTAATCTCATCGCATTAAATAAATTTGTTTTTCCCGAAGCATTTTCACCGATAATTGTATTCACTGAGCCTTTAACAAAGTAGAAATTTGAGCTTCGAAAGTTTTTATAGTTTCTAATAGCTAATTTATTGATATACATAGTAATCGATTGGGCCCTTAGCATAGTTTTACTACACATTAGATTACTCCATAGCCACCAGAAGCACAAAGCCATCGAGTTCAAAAGTCTAGTTAAGTCAAGTAAAAGCAACATAGTTTACAAAAAGAACTAAAAGAAAAGATATAATACCGAATTGAAATTAGATTATGAAAACCAATATAGCGGTTAAAACTCTTTTAAATCAATAAATTACACTAGATAAAAATTAATATTGACGATGCAACATAACTATCGGATATTAAATGAACAAAAAATTTCAGACACATCCTAACAATGATCTTGATACTTACTGACAGTAACGATGTTCATGCAGATGTAGTTTCGATGAAACTCGGTGATAACTATTTCCGTTTGAATTTAGATATAGAAGCCCTTAAAGATACCAAAATTAGCTTTGATGGCTCTGAATGGACTATCTCCCAGAACGGAAAAACGATCAAAAATTCATCCGTAAAATGTGTTTGGCCAAGGCGGGTATCTGTTCAAGTCAATTCTGAACAACAGCAAGATCAAAGTAACGGTTTCAGATTATGGCGATCTGAATGGAATAAAAGCCTTTTTGGTCTATATAATGCATTATCTGAAAGTTGCTGGTTTAATCATGTAAGAGATGCAACTCTCGCTGATAACAAGTATTTTCAACATAAAATAGCTAATGAAGTTGGGCTAAATAATCCAGCATTTATAACTTCAAACTCCAAAGAAGACCTCAAAAATTTCTTAACTACTTATCCTGATTCGGTTGTTAAATTCATGTCGCAAGATATGTATGTCTCTGAATCAGGTGAGATATTAGGTCTATATGTAAACAAAATCACTTTGGAACAATTAGAAAGTTTCTCAAACGATTCAGAAAACCCAATTACTCTTCAAAAATATGTTAATAAAAAATTCGAAGTTAGATACACAGTAATTGGAAATGAACATTTTGCTTGTGCTATAGACTCTCAGCATTCAGACAAGGCAAAAGTAGACTGGCGTAGATACGATATACCTAATACACCACATTGGAAAATTGATGCACCCACTTCGGTGAAGGGAAAAATAAATTCTTTACTGTCTAAGTTAAACCTTCGATATGGGGCTTTAGATTTCATCGTTGATGAAAATAATGACTGGTGGTTTTTAGAGGTGAATTCTGCTGGTCAATGGTTGTGGATCGAAGATTTATCCGGCATGGATATTTCTGGGTCCATTGCAAATTGGTTAACTTCAAATAGCAGGTGAACTATGAATGTATTTGGTTTAAATTTTCTTGAAAAAATGGAATCGGAACAAAAAGTTGATGTTTCAAACTGGGCATGGAAACCTGAGAATAGTGAAGCTCAACGAATCTATGGTTCAGGTATGTCAACGAAATCTCGTGAATCTACTTATGCTGCTGAAAAAGATAGCAGAGAGGATTCAGATCGTCCTAACGAAGGGTTAGCAGCTTAAGTAATCCAGTGAACACTTAGTGTGTTCACTGGATTTAAAAATAGATAGCATACATCGGTAATTATAAAAAAATAGGATATATTACATGTTTGGATTCATCGACAACATATTGAAGTTCTCCACTGAAGTTTTTAAAAACCAATACACTAATAACTCTTTTTGGCTTGGTTTACTTCTAATCAATATAATTATTACTATAGCATTAACATTGCAATATTTCATGAAACCAAGTAAAGATAAGAATGGAAATCCAAATACATCTAAGGCTGATTCATTAAAGCATCTATATTACTCAATTTTCGGCATTGCTTGTTTAATTATTATAAATTATATCGCTTATACACCTCCCATGAAACAAGATAACCAAAATACTATTTATCAAAGAATAGAGTGACTTTTATTTCTTGACATCTAAACAATCAATGTGATTATTTTTATTAGTAATAAGAATATATAGATTCGCAGAAGAAACAATAATCTATCCTCAGTGTATTTAAATTTTATATATTTATACATATTCATCTCCTTTTTATTTTAACTTTATCCTTTTTTTAACTTTAGTCAATATGGATTGGTTTTTTAATTAAGCAAGAGCTAACTCAGAGAAGCTCCGCTTCTCCCGTTGCCTTGCTTTTTCTGCTCTATGATTGAAAAAGAATAGCTCTACACATTATACTTATGTATAAACACTAATAGTCTTGAACAATCAACAAGAGTAGGAAAAATCATGAAGTTTGAAGATGGTAAAATCATAATTGATGATAAAGACTTCTTAAGAAGTATGAAGCACTCCATTGCTGATCCTAAAAAGACTATATCTACGCGAGGGAAATGTCCATACTGCTCAAATACTCTAGAATATTATGAGGTGTTTACTTCTGATTTCCCGATGCCAGAGAGACAAACCATTATACCTGCCTTTGATGAAAAAGGTGTAATGATCGGAAAATGTGAAAATTGCAATAATACATTTAAAGTGGAAATAACCAATCCGGAACTATCAAATTTCAATCCAGAAAGAATCAAGGAAGATTTTTATTTTTTAAGTGATACCAATCAACAAAAACCCCAAAAATACTCAAATATTAAAACTATTCAAAGTTTTGTTGAAACAAACACTATTTTGACTGACAGGCACCGGGGTTATGATTTTAATGATAATCCTTTATTCATATGTGAAGACTGTCACAGTAATTTAGAAAACATATCATACACATTTTTAAAAGATCAAAAATGGAATGCAATATCCAATAACTATAGTAATTATATTAACTGGGATCTTGCAAGTCGTGGTGGTTCTCCAAAATACATTGTAATCCGTTTTCCATTTTACTGCTCATGTGGAAAGGAACATGATGCGATATTTTATAGTGATTATCACGAAACATCAGACTTTCAACACCATCAGTTTGGCTTATTAAATATTTTCGGTGCTCAACCTTTATCGGAAACATTATTTGGGGTTCATACAAAAACAACTATTATGACTTGGCTATACAAATTACTGACAAGGTGGGATTTTCTTTATGATGAGGTATATATTATATCCCCTTTCGTCGGCCACCAATTTTTAAATAAGAAAGATTTGGTAAATACATGGCTAAATGTTCTTTCCAGAGTTAACCCGCAAAAGACAAAGATATTTGTAAGAAACGGTCAATCTAAATCCTTTAAGCGAGCTTTTTCAGAAACCAATATGATTAGTTATGATGACATGGAAAAATTCGACTTAGGATCAGTACTTATTGATGAACTTAAAAGTAAGAATAATTTCCACGCAAAAGTCTATTGTGCGGTGAGTCAAAACAGATGTGAAATATTGAATGGTTCAATGAATCTCGTCGAAGGAAAATCATTTGAAGTGGCTAATTTTGACATATTAGATAGTTATTCGAAAGCATTTGATAAATTTCTTAATCCACTTGGTATTAACAGAACAGATAAAATACCTCCTGAAAATAACAAGAAAGAATTCTCACTATTATTTGATGAAAAAAGTGACTTCAATCCATACACGGGCACATTATATCCTGAGAGTTATATCTCTGTCGCAATAAACAATCAAGACCCAACTCCTCGCCACCCTTAAGCAGATACTTCTAAACCATAAAAAACCCGTTGTTTCTCTAAACCAAATACAGTTGTCGGAATATAGAACCAATGGGTTGACTTTATTATTAAATAATATAAATATTAAATGACATTATGGACAGCATGTAAAAGGATATACATATGACCACATCAAACAACTCTCCTCAATTTTCCATAGTAGATACCGTAAAACTAAAAAATCATTTACGGACTCATTGTATCAGTGTCAGATTAAATAACACTGAACTGCAACTTCTCAACACAAAACGAGGCTCTATGAGAAAAGGAGAGTGGCTTCGTATGGCTTCCCTTCAAAAATTGCCTCCAGTTATACCAGCTATTAATACCAAAGCCTGGATAGCTTTAACTGACATATCGCAAAAGCTAAATCGAATTGCGATCCATATCGATGGTAAGAGCAAAGACAGCAAGCTTACTCATACAGAGCTTTTCGCAGTGAAACGACAACTGGAAGAGCTTCGCCAGCACCTGCTAAATGCTGACATATGGAGCAAACCCTATGAAGGGTATGCAGAAGATCAAAAGGGGTAAAAGCTTCGCTGGTGTGGTCCAATACGCATTGAAACCGGGAGCACATCATAAATGCGATCCAGTCGTAATCGGGGGCAATATGCTGGGTGACACCGCCCATGAAATGATTGCAGAGTTCGATAGCACCAAGCATCTTCGCCAGGATGTCGCAAAACCAGTTTGGCACAACTCGCTTCGCTTACCTGATGGTGAATCATTATCGAATGACCAATGGGCAAGGATAGCTGACGACTACATGAAGAGGATGGGATTCAGTGATACTCATGTTCGTTGCTATGTGCTTCATGACGATCCGGCTGGTCAGCACATACACATTATCGCAAGTCGCATAGACCTCAATGGAGGTAAGCTCTACTTGGGTAGGAATGAAAACCTTATCAGCACACGGATCATTAGTGAACTCGAAATCGCTCACGGTCTGACAGTGACCAAGCCAGCCCCTTCCATTACACCAAAGCAACAGAAGCGAAGAAAAGTTTCCCGTAATGAACAGATGCTTTCAGAACGAACCGGGGAGCCTTCACCAAAAGAAGCTTTACAGCAGATTATTGATAAAAGTTTATCTGATAAGCCGGACCTTTTGACTTTCACAAAACGTCTGGAAGAAGCTGAAGTATCCTGGAAGGCCAATATTGCCTCTACCGGTAAAATGAACGGCTTCTCTTTCGAATACACAGGCATAGCTTTCAAAGCTTCGCAATTGGGCAAGAGCTACTCCTGGGCAAATCTCAGTAATCGGCTTAACTACAACCCCGACCACTTAGAAGCTCTGCGAAGCGACATATCGATAAAAGACCAACCTGTTGCTCCTGTTCCTGTTCCTGTTCCTGTTCCTGTTCCTGTTCCTGTTCCTGTTCCTGTTCCTGTTCCTGTTCCTGTTCCTGTAGAACAGATTGCCAGAGCGACTGTGCGAAGCGAGAGCATAGGCGAAAAAATTGCTGAACTAGAAATGCGATTCAGAGAAGGAAGACGAAACGAAATCACAGAGAAGATTCTTCAAAAGAATGCAGCACAACAGCAAAAGCATCTCAGGCTCATCGGCTGGATTCCATTTATCAGAAGGTTCATAGAGCTTCTGCGAAGCTATGGGAAGTCCATTCTTCACAAAACCCACACACACTTCTCAAAAATTCATGTAATCCAACCTTTAAACAAGGCGAGAAAAATTCGTTTATAGACAGCTAGTTGTAAACACCTTTCGTAACCACACTCTATTCTTTAGTAATAGATTTGTGTTTAGTCAAGCAAATATTGATCGTTATTACAGATCGATAAACTAGTTATGATAGTTTTTACCTATCATGATTCAAACATCGATCGGTACAAGTGATTTTACTTTAGCCAGCCAGCCATCGAGAATCCCTACAAACAGCATTTAATCTTCCAGAGGCTTTGTTGAATAAATCAGATTTCGGGTAAGTCTCCCCCGTAGCGGGTTGTGTTTTCAGGCAATACGCACGCTTT
>NZ_JAWUEI010000037.1:0-40361 GCF_036663495.1 Enterobacter sp. 342 | reverse complement strand
CTCATGATGTCCCTCTGGGATGCGCTCCGGATGAATATGATGATCTCATATCAGGAACTTGTTCGCACCTTCCCTAGCTAAAACACTCTTTAACTCAGTTGCTGGCCAATGTTTAATGACTGAGTTTTTAGTTAATATGGCAATAACGAATTTTGATTTTGCTAATGCGTTATTTATTTTTCCAATTAATGAATCACCCCATTCAATATATTCGCTATCAATAAAAGCATTAATACCTTTTGATTCTAATGCTTTGTATAATGGAAAGACAATACTTTCTTTATCTTCACTGGCGTGACACAAAAAAACATCAAACATCTCAATTTCCTTCATGGCTCTGGCTCCTTCTTTCGTTGGTTTCGCATCTAATGATGCCATATGGGCAGTCATCTTCAAATATGTAGAAAACTCGGGGCCGCGAATCATTTTTATGAAACTTAAACGCCCATATATATGATTTCTAAAATGTTCAACTAAGTTATCTGGTGGCGTTCTATGTGCTTTGTGATGAAGCTTTAAAAAATTCTCAGCAGCTGCTTGTCGATCTTTTTTCCAACCATGAATCATTGCTCTTGTAGTTTTAATATATCTTTTGCTTATATTTACTTTTTGATTGATAGTAAGCCCTGTTACTTCCTGCCTCTCTTTTTTTGTTTGCAGTCTGAACTTTTTTTGATTAACAGTAAATCCGCAGCTAGAAATAATGGAATTTAGCTCCTCACCAATTGATAATAAACCATCGGTTTCATTCACTATCTTGTCAGATGGTGGGCTATTAAATGAAAAAGTAATATCATCAGCATATCGAGTGTATTGTCCGTTATTTCTTTTTGCAAATGATGTTAGCTTTTTATCAAGAGATGAAGCTATTAAATTTGATAATACTGGAGAGGTGATTCCACCTTGGGGAAGTTTCCCTTTATGTGTACATACTTGAGCTACAGCACTGGCTGCTTTAATTCCAAAATTAAAAGGTGGTGATTTGAGAAGACCAAATATTCGAGCGAATGTTATTGAATCAAAAAAGTCAAGCAAATCAATATTAACAACATATTTTTTCTTTACATGTCTCTCTGCATTAGATTGTATGCTTCTGTTTAAAATAAATCCATGTGCAGCTAATTTTGGACGATATAATATATCAAAAATCGCCTTAAGTCTTTCTTGGATGACTTTAACACCACGCTGTGGTGATGATATGGTCCTCATTCCACCTGATTTTTTATTTATTTGAAATTGTTTATAATTTTGACTGGTATTATTGTAGATGATATGTAGAAACTGACCTGTAGGAACTTCAATTAATTCAGCAATATCGCTGTAAGATTCTATTGGTAGTTCGCGATTAGAAATGGCATCTGCAAACAATAATAAATCTGATGCATTTAAACTATATTTAATAAAATGCTTAGGGTTTGCCCATTCAGTTCTGCCATTATATATGGAACTTTGTGGTTCATTGTTTTTTAGGATTGGTAGTAATGGCTGGCCTTTTTTTTGTCTTTCGCTGTTAATGATCGTAATTCGATATTTTAACGACATGACATCATCCTTTGTTATATAATGGCTCCACCCAATCACTTTTTGCAATCATATACACAACAGATTAATCGAAAAGATTAACCAGAATAGTTCAGAGGGCGTATCGCACTCACATTCTATTTAACAAAGCGAAACAACTTTGAGAATTTAAGGTGGAGCCGAGAAAAACATACCATGAAGAGTAACCAAAACCAATAGGCATTTTTTTATTGGTAAAAAATTTATATAAATTTGATATGATTTTTGGCGGAAGATCACAGGAGTCGAACCTGCCCGGGAACGCTGGCGTCCCCAACTGGATTTGAAGTCCAGCCACCTCACCGGAGATGACGATCTTCCGCGCCTGCATTGCTACATGGAGGCGGGGCGCATTATAGCTACTTTCGGGCATTTACCACATACCCCTACACACTTTTTTCACCTCTCTTTTGACCTGTACCGGGTCATTTCAGTTAATTCCTAAGAAAATCCTCATGTTAGCGCTTCGTACTCCCCAACATTTACCGCATTCACAAAAAACAATAAACAGAAGCCAGACTATGCGTGGAACGAGGGCACTGCCTTTCAGCTGTTTAACCTGGACGATGGCGCAACGGCGGTGAGCGAAGTCCCTGCGGCGGACGGCTCCGTGGCGTTTACGCTGAAGGCATCACGTCGGGGCGAAATCGTGACCCTTACCGGCGCGGGAGACGCACAAAACTGGTCGGTATGCTTGCGCAACGTGCAGAAGGTGAGCGGCGTGAAGGGCGGCTCACACGCAGGCAGCGAGTGGGGTGTGGTGGTGAAAGCCGAGGGGAATGAGGTGGTGATTCATCTTTGATTCATCAGGAATTGTGCGGTCTGATGCCCTCACCCTGGCCCTCTCCCACCGGGAGAGGGAACAAAACCTCGTAGCCGCCACCCGGCTTATTTATTGTGCTGCCTGAATCGTCGATACCACTCCACCGGCCATTGTCTGCTCGACTTGCTGCTTATCCATATTCACTGCATTCAGTTTCCCGTTAACGGTTGGCTTCAGCGGGGCCTTGTCCTGCACGCTGCCGCTGGCGGTGAGCTGAATGTTGCCGTCGCCCGCAATCGGCAGCGCTGGCCAACCCCAGTGCTCGATCACGTTCAGCGGCACACCGCGTCCGTTCAGGCTAACAGTGGTTTGCCGTTGCGGCAGTTGTGAAACCGTCGCGGTGGCTTCCAGAATGCCTTTCTCAGTAAACGCGCTCAGGTCAGTAATATTCACCGTGGCAGCATTGGCATTCAGTGCCAGTGACGGACGACGTACATCCACGCGGTTAAAGGTTGCCGCCGCGCCGTTCAGGGTTGCGCTACCGCCCCAGACGCCCCACTGGCGATCTTTCACCAGTTGCAGGTTCGCGCCATAGCCATCAAGAGAGGTGATCTGCCACGGGAAGGTCGGATCGATGTCGATCACCAGGTTGCGGCTCAGACCGAATTTTTGCAGCATCACGCTGTTCAGCCATTCCGGCAGAGGCTCCATCCACAGCGTTTTCCAGTTCTGCGGCAGGGTATACTCCAGCCCGGCGATGGCGACATCGTCCAGCACCAGCGCTTTGCCGTCGCGCTGCCAGTTGCCAGAGGTGCGCACCATGCCGCCTTCCCAGCGGGAGGTGAGCTGGCGCAACGCCACGCCCTGCGGAGAGAATTCCGCATTCAGGATTGGGTCAAACAGATGCAGCGAACCGTAGATGAATTCGCTGGCGTTCATGGATAAACGCCCTTCCTGGCTCTGCCAGTCGCCTTTACTCAGCGTCAGGTTGCGCAGGCTTAAATCAAGGTCAGTGACTGCCCAGTCCGGGCCCTGCAGGCGGGCATCGGTTACATCCAGGCGGCCAATCTGCAGAGAGGGGATGGTGGTCAGCGGTGCGAAGAAATCCATCAGCGTTTTATCGCTCTGCAGGCGGATCTCGTTCAGACGCAGGGTGTCGATGATCCAGCTTCCGTCAGCGTTACGCAGGGCGGAGCCGGTGAGTGAACCGCGTGCAATATCGGCACCGATGGTATTCAACACCACTTCCTTGCCGTTCAACTGACCCTCTATCAACACGTTGGTGGCCGGCATGCCGTTCAGGGTGAGCGAGCCTGCGCTCATCTGGATCTGCGCATTTTTACCCAGCACGTTGCCTGCTTCTGGTTGCCAGGGGCTGACACCCCCCGTCACTTTCTGGGCACTTAAATCCCACTCCGTATTGGGGCTGTTAAAGGCCATGTTGTTCAGTTGTAGACGGTCTGACTGGAAAGGCAGCGGCGCAGTTTGAGGAGAAAGATTCAGCGTGCCATCGAACAGGGAGATGGTGTCCATATGCAGCGGATCGGTGAACTGTCGGCTACTGAGGCCAATATCGACTTTTTTCGCAACCAGCGTGGCGGGCTTGCCATCCCGGCCAAAGGTGACGTTTTCCAGAATGATGTGGGAAGGCGACGAAAAGCGGTGATTCATCTTGTCGAAACTGAGCTCGTAGTCGGTATTTACCGTCACCCAGTTGCTGACCTGATTCGCTCCCCAGCGGGTCTGGAGCAGGATATAGAGCGCCAGCACCACAATCAGCACGGCTACCAGAAGATAGACGAGTAGCTTTCCAATAAATTTCATGGTCTTCCATCCCGCAAAACGCACATAAAGGAGTTATGCACGATTTATGCGCAATCCTCAAGGCGGGAATGGTGTAATTAGATGTCACGGCAGGCATTGACTGCCTGCCGTGAGAGAGATCAATTTTTCTCAGGCGGGAATACGAGGTTCAGCACGATAGCGGTGATACCACCTGCGGCAATGCCGGAAGAGAGTAGGTTTTTCACCCAGTCCGGGGCAAACTGCAGGATCAGCGGCTGCTGAGAAACACCCAGGCCCACGGCCAGCGACAGAGCGATAATCATAATCGCGCGGCGGTTCAGCGGCTCGCGGGAAACGATACGTACGCCGGAAGCGGCAATTGTGCCAAACATCACCAGCGTTGCGCCGCCCAGTACCGGCTCAGGAATGTGCTGAACAAAGCCGCTCACTGCCGGGAACAGACCGAGGACGATCAGCATCAGCGCAACGACAAAGCCAACGTAGCGGCTGGCAACGCCAGTCAGCTGGATCACGCCGTTGTTCTGGCCGAAGCAGGAGTTCGGGAAGGTATTGAATACCGCAGAAACAAATGAGTTCAGACCGTTCGCCAGCACGCCGCCTTTAAGGCGCTTCATGTACAGCGGGCCGGAAACCGGCTGCTCGGAGACGTCTGAAGTGGCAGTGATATCGCCGATGGTCTCCAGAGAGGTGATCATAAAGACCAGCATCAGCGGCAGGAGCAGACCCCAGTCAATGCCCAGGCCGTAGTAGAGTGGCGTTGGAACGGTGATCAGCGCGCTGTTGGTTGGCGCGGTGTTCTCTGGCAGCATGCCCAGCGCCCATGCCAGCAGATAACCCGCCGCCATGGCAATCACCAGCGATGCGACGCGCAGATACGGGTTGCGCTGACGGTTAAGCAGAATAATGATCGCCAGCACGACACCCGCCAGCAGCAGGTTTTTCGGTGCGCCGAAGGTGTGGTCGGCCATTGCGCCATAACCGCCGCCGATGGAAGTCAGGCCAACCTGAATCAGAGAAAGGCCGATAATCATCACCACCACGCCGGATACCAGCGGGGTGATCACGCGGCGCGCCAGGTGCAGTACGCGGGAGATGACCATTTCAGTGCAGCTTGCCAGCATCAGCGTGCCGAATAGCGCCGCCATCATGGTCGGGACATCCGCGCCACCGGTTTTCAGTGCTGTACCACCCATAATCAGTGGCGCCACGAAGTTAAAACTGGTGCCCTGAATCGACAATAAACCCGAACCCACCGGACCCCACGCTTTAATTTGAATAATAGAGGCCACGCCAGAGGCAAAGAGAGACATGCTGATGATGTGCTGAGTGTCCTGAGCCGGTAAACCGAGCGCCTGGCAGATCAGTAACGCCGGGGTGATCACCGCCACAAACATGGCCAGAAGATGCTGGCAGGCGGCGAAAAGCGTCTGAGGAAGAGGCGGGCGGTCTTCAAGGCGGTAAATCAGTTCGCTATTTTGCTTTTGCGCAATCGGTTGCGCATCGGGCGACTCTATGGTGTTAACGGACATCGGCGGCAATCCCACGGTGGAAAAGCGGGCATTTTATCTGACCGTCTGGTAAAAGCAAACGATTGCCAACAAAAAAAAGGAAGAAAATCTGCCGCTTTGAGCAGGTTTTCTACAACGTCTCGGGAAAAAAAATTACACTTTTTGCGCCGGTGGCTCATGAAGAGCGCAAACCGGCCCAGGATAACGCCGCGTGTGTATGGAACACGCGCAATACAGGAGCCTTCTATGATTCATCTCGATACGTTGTCGACCCTTGTTGCCGCAACGCTGGTCTTACTGCTTGGCCGTAAGCTGGTACATAGTGTTTCCCTTCTGAAGAAATACACCATTCCCGAACCTGTCGCCGGTGGCCTGCTGGTGGCGCTGGCCCTGCTGGTGCTGAAAAAAAGCATGGGCTGGGAAATTGATTTTGATATGTCCCTGAAAGACCCTCTGATGCTGGCTTTTTTTGCCACCATCGGCCTGAATGCCAACCTCGCGAGCCTGCGGGCGGGCGGTAAAGTGCTTGGCGTATTCCTGATTGTGGTGGTGGGGTTGCTGCTGATGCAAAACGCCATCGGCATCGGGATGGCAACACTGCTTGGCCTGGATCCGCTGATGGGGTTGCTGGCTGGGTCAATTACGTTGTCCGGGGGACACGGTACCGGTGCGGCGTGGAGCAAGCTGTTTATCGAGCGCTATGGCTTTGAAAACGCAACTGAAGTGGCGATGGCCTGTGCGACCTTTGGCCTGGTGCTGGGTGGCCTGATTGGCGGCCCGGTGGCGCGTTATCTGGTGAAACATTCCACCACGCCGGACGGCAGACCGGACGATGAGCTGGTGCCTACTGCATTCGAAAAACCGGATGTCGGCCGCAGCATTACTTCACTGGTGCTGATTGAGACCATCGCGATGATTGCCATCTGCCTGACGGTGGGCAAGGTGGTTGCGCAATGGCTGGCAGGTTCCGCGTTTGAACTGCCGACGTTTGTCTGTGTGCTGTTTATCGGGGTGATCCTGAGCAACGGTCTGGCGCTGATGGGGTTTTATCGTGTGTTCGAGCGTGCGGTTTCAGTGCTGGGCAACGTCTGTCTGTCGCTGTTCCTCGCGATGGCGCTGATGAGCCTCAAACTGTGGGAACTGGCCTCGCTGGCGCTGCCGATGGTAGCCATTCTGGCAGTGCAGGCACTGTTTATGGCGTTGTACGCGATGTTTGTCACCTGGCGCATGATGGGCAAAAACTACGATGCGGCGGTGCTGGCAGCGGGTCACTGCGGGTTTGGTCTGGGGGCAACCCCAACGGCTATTGCCAACATGCAGGCGATCACTGAACGGTTTGGCCCATCGCATATGGCGTTTTTGGTGGTACCGATGGTCGGTGCGTTCTTTATTGATATCGTCAACGCGCTGGTGATTAAGCTGTACCTGATGCTGCCGATGTTTGCCTGAGGTCAGGCGTTGGAATAACGTTCGGTTTCCGGCATCCAGCGCTCAATTAACGCTGCCGCCTGTTCGGGGTAGCGTTCATGAATATGGCGGGCCAGGCGTTGAACTTCGGGGATCATAGCCTGATCGCGCAACAAATCCGCCACTTTAAATTCAGCATTCCCTGTCTGCCGCGTGCCCAAAAGTTCCCCCGGGCCACGTATCTCAAGGTCTTTTTGCGCAATCACAAAACCGTCATTGCTGTCGCGCAGCACCTGCAAACGCATCTGTGCAGTTTTCGAGAGCGGTGCTTTGTAGAGCAGTACGCAGTGGGACGCTACCGCACCGCGGCCAACACGTCCGCGCAGCTGGTGGAGTTGGGCAAGCCCCAGACGCTCCGGGTTTTCGATGATCATCAGGCTGGAGTTTGGCACGTCAACGCCTACTTCAATGACCGTCGTAGCAACCAGTAAATGCAGCTCCCCCTGTTTGAACGACTGCATCACCGCCTGTTTCTCCGCGGGTTTCATTCGTCCGTGAACCAGACCAACGTTCAACTCTGGCAGTGCCAGTTTCAGCTCTTCCCACGTCGCTTCTGCAGCCTGCGCTTCCAGCAGTTCAGACTCTTCAATCAACGTGCAGACCCAGTACGCCTGACGCCCTTCGTGAGTGCAGGCGTTGCGTACGCGGTCAATAATATCGCTGCGACGCGTGTCAGGAATGGCGACCGTTGTGACCGGCGTACGACCCGGCGGCAACTCGTCGATGGTGGAGGTATCCAGATCGGCGTAGGCGGTCATCGCCAGGGTGCGGGGGATCGGTGTCGCGGTCATGATCAGCTGATGCGGGTGGAAGCCCTGTTGCAGCCCTTTTTCCCACAGCGCCAGACGCTGATGCACACCAAAGCGGTGCTGTTCGTCGATAATCACCAGCGCCAGGCCGTTAAACTGTACCTGTTCCTGGAAGATGGCATGTGTGCCAACAATCATTTGTACCTGACCGCTGGCAATTGCATCCTGTTGTGCAAGGCGAGCTTTGCCTTTTTGCTTCCCGGCAAGCCAGCCCACTTCAATGCCCAGCGGCGCAAACCAGGCACGGAAATTGTTGGCGTGCTGTTCGGCCAGCAGTTCCGTCGGTGCCATTAGCGCCACCTGTTTGCCGTGGGCAATGGCACGCAGGGCTGCCAGGGCGGCAACCAGCGTTTTACCGGAGCCTACATCACCCTGCACCAGGCGCATCATCGGTACATCAAGCGCCATATCCCGTTCGATCTCGGCGGTGACGTGCGCCTGTGCACCGGTGGGTTTAAACGGCAGCGAGGCCAGCAGCTTATCTTTGAGCTCATCACGCAGGCTTAAGGGCTGGGCATGGAAACGTTGCGCACCCGCGCGAAGCGCCAGCATGCTCAGGTTATGTGCCAGTAATTCCTCAAGGATAAGACGCCGTTGAGCGGGGTGTTTACCACTTTCTAAATCGCTGAGCTGTAGCGATGGCGGTGGACGGTGAAGGGTTCGCAGTGCTTCGGGCAGGCTCATCATACCTTGCGCCAGTTCTGGCGGCAGAAGCTCGGTAATGGCGCAGGTATCCAGCAGTTCCAGAGCCTGATCGGTGAGTTTACGCAGCGTCGCCTGCTTGATGCCTTCGGTGGTCGGGTAAACCGGGGTAAGTGTTTCCTGCATCTCCGGTGTGCTGAGATCGCCCTGTACGCGGTATTCCGGGTGGATCATCTCTGCGCCGTATTTTCCGCGTTTGGCTTCGCCATAGGCCAGCACTCTGCGACCTGTCGCCAGGCTGTTTTTCATTGCCGCGCTGAAGTTGAAAAAGCGCATGGTGAGAATGCCGGTGCCGTCGCTGATCTGACAGGTCATCATCCGGCGTCCACCAAAGGTGATATTGCAGTTCAGGACTTCACCTTCAACGGTGGCATAAATGGCAGGGAGCAGATCACCAATTTTGTACAACTGGGTGCGGTCTTCGTAACGCAGAGGGAGGTGGAGCAGGAGATCCTGCACCGTGTGCAGGCCTATTTTAGCCAGTTTACTGCTTTGCGCCGCGCCCACGCCCGTCAGGCTATTGAGCGGGATAGCATCCAGCAGGCGGCCTTTCATCGGTTAACCGGCGTACTGCATGGTGGCCCACCACTCGGCATCGGCTTCAATTTCGCCCTGCGCGTTGACGTGGGGGTAAGGCAATTTTTTCTGCTTCGCAACGCGAGCCAGCACCGGATAACCACCTTCGAACAGCAGGCGCTGCTGTTCATCTTCCGGCAGCATACTGTTGCTGCGTTTGTACATCCCGGCATTCTGACGCTGGCGCTGCGCTTCATAAAGAATAAGCGCGGAGGCCACTGAAACATTGAGGGACTGAACCATACCGGTCATCGGAATGATAATGTCCTGATCCGCCAGATCCAGGGCTTCCTGAGTGATCCCGGTTTTCTCCTGACCCATCAAAATACAGGTCGGACGGGTGTAGTCGATCTCGCGGAAATCTACGGCCTTAGCGGACAGGTTAGTGGCAAGTACCTGCATACCGCGCCCTTTCAGGTGGGTTACGGCTTCGCCTATGGTCTGGTGGTGTTTGACAGAAACCCAGCTGTTACTGCCTGCAGCGGCAGATACCATGGTTCGCATGCGGGAGCCCGGCCAGACAGCGTGCACTTCATGCACGCCGACGGCGTCTGCAGTACGGACAATGGCAGAAACGTTATGGGGTTTATGGACCTGCTCCATGCAGACCGTCAGGTCTGGCTGACGCCTGGCGAGCATCTCGCAGATACGTGCATAACGTTGTGCATTCATAAAACTAGTTTCTGTTTCGGGTGACTTTAATCACGTCCGGCATGACGCGGATCTTGCGCATAATATTCGCCAGATGCACGCGATCGCGGGCGGTCAGACGAATAAAGGCGCTGTAGACGCGGCCATCTTTTTCTTCCGTGTTCAGGCTCTGAATGTTGGAAGAGGCCGTGTTAATCGCTGCCGTCAGGTTCGCCAGGGCACCCTGGTGGTTGAACATATCCACCTTAATTTCGGTGATAAATTCCTGCGCGGTCTCTTTATCCCACTCGACCGCCATAAACTTCTCCGCTTCTTTTTGATAGCCGCGGATGTTTCGACAGGATTCATGGTGGATCACCAGCCCTTTACCTGGGCTGACGTGCGCAATAATCGGGTCGCCAGGGATTGGACGGCAACATTTTGCGAAAGTGATAAGCACGCCGTCTGCGCCTTTGATAGGCAAATGACCGTGGCTTTGCGTGGCAGGCTGCGCAACTGAGGCATCCCCCTGTTGCAGGTTTTTCGCTACCACTACACTCATGGCGTTACCGAGGCCGATCTCTGCCAGCAGGTCATCAAGCGAGGCGAGTTTCATGCGCTCCAGCTCACGCTGAATGTTCTCTTGCGGGATCTCAGCCAGCTTACGACTGCCACCCAATGCGTGGTTGAGCAGACGACGTCCCAGACTGACGGAATCATCGCGCTTGAGGTTTTTCAGTAACTGACGAATTTTGGCGCGTGCTTTAGAACTCACGACAAAGTTCAGCCAGGCCGCGTTCGGACGTGCACCCGGCGCGGTAATAATTTCCACCGTCTGGCCACTGGAGAGCGGCTGAGACAGCGGGTAAGGCTGTCTGTCGACGCGTGCACCCACGCAGGCGTGCCCGATATCGGTATGCACTGCGTAAGCGAAGTCGACCGGTGTTGCCCCAGCAGGCAGTTCGACAATGCGACCTTCTGGGGTGAAAACGTAAATCTCATCCGGGAAGAGATCGGATTTAACGCTCTCGATAAATTCAAACGAGCTGCCCGCACTCTGCTGAAGTTCCAGCAGGCTCTGCATCCAGCGCTGGGCGCGGATTTGAGCGGTCGTGCTGCTTTCACCGCCGTGCTCTTTATACGCCCAGTGTGCGGCCACACCCATTTCTGCCATCTGGTCCATATCTTCGGTGCGGATCTGCACTTCGACAGGTACACCGTGTGGACCGATCATCGAGGTATGCAAAGATTGATAGCCGTTCGCTTTTGGAATGGCGATGTAATCTTTCATGCGCCCAGGACGCGGTTTGTAGAGGCTGTGCATCTGCCCCAGCACGCGATAGCAGGTATCTGAGTCGTGGACGATCACGCGGAACGCGTAGATATCCATAATCGAGTGAAAACGCTGCTCTTTGAGCACCATTTTGCAGTAGATGGAGTACAGATGTTTTTCACGACCGCTGACGCGGCACGGAATTCCCGCTTCCTGTAAACGTCCTTCAATTTCCGAGAGGATCTTTTGAATCATCTCTTTACGGTTACCGCGTGCGGCTTTCACCACCTCTTTAATCACACGATAGCGGTTCGGGTACAACGCTTCAAAACCCAGCTCTTCCAGCTCGGTTTTAATGTGATGGATACCTAAACGGTGCGCCAGTGGACTGTAGATTTCGAGGGTTTCACGGGCAATGCGGCGACGTTTATCCGGGCGAAGTGAGCCCAACGTGCGCATATTGTGGGTACGGTCAGCGAGTTTGATGAGAATGACGCGGATATCCTGCACCATCGCCATAATCATCTTGCGGAAGTTTTCGGCTTGCGCCTCTTTCTTGTCGCGGAAATTCAGCTTATCAAGCTTAGAGACCCCTTCTACCAGTTCGGCAACGCTTTTGCCAAACAGCTGTTCCATGTCCTGGTAAGTGGCAGGGGTATCTTCAATCACGTCATGCAGCAGAGCGGCCATCAGTGTTTCATAGTCGAGTTTCATCTCGGCCAGAATACAGGCTACCGCTACCGGGTGCGTGATATAGGGTTCACCGCTTGAACGTGTCTGGCCCTCGTGAGCGTCACGTGCAACGAGATACGCCTGCTGAAGACGCTTAATTTGGTCTTCAGGCAGGTAGGTTTGAATCAGTTGATTCAGGCTTTCAAACAGATACAAGGGCGACCCGCAGGTTTAATTAACGACGACCTTCAGCAATAGCGGTTACGGCCTGCAGTTCTGCGGCTTCCTGCTCTTGCTGCTCCTGGCGCTCACGCACGTCGAGGATCTGGTTGTTAATCAGACCTTCTTCGATTTCGCGAAGTGCGATAACGGTAGTTTTATCGTTTTCTTCCGGTACCAGCGGATCTTTACCGCCTACCTGCATCTGACGAGCGCGACGCGCGGCGACCAGCACCAGGTCAAAACGGTTACCAATTTTCTCTACAGCGTCCTGAACAGTTACGCGTGCCATACTTAAAATGCTCCACAGGTGAAGAAATGACTGGGCATGATACTGAAAGTGGGTTCAGTCTGCCAACAGTTTGGTGATTAATGCGTCATGTCGCTGCTTCTGGCGGCTCATACGCAGACGTTCTGCGCGAAGAATGGTTTTGAGATCGCTCAGCGCGGCATCAAAATCATCATTCACAATAAGGTAATCATATTCCGCGTAATGGCTCATTTCTGCAACTGCCTGTTCCATACGCTTTGCGATCACTTCTTCGCTGTCCTGGCCACGACCGCGCAGGCGGCGATCCAGCTCATCTTTCGATGGCGGTAAAATAAAGATGCTGCGTGAGTCCGGCATCTTCTTGCGAATCTGTTGTGCGCCCTGCCAGTCGATATCCAGGAACACATTTACGCCAGTTGCCAGAACCTGCTCAATGGTTTCACGCGAGGTGCCATAGTAGTTACCGAACACTTCTGCGTGTTCAAGAAACGCGTCTCTGCCAATCATCGCTCTGAATTCGTCGTGATTCACAAAGAAATAGTGTTCACCGTGCACTTCACCTGGACGCGGCGCTCGCGTGGTGTGAGAAACAGAAACCTGTGTGTCGTACAACGGTTGGGTTTTTAACAGTGCCTGAATAAGGCTGGATTTACCCGCGCCACTAGGGGCAGAAACAATATAAAGCGTGCCTTGAGCCATGAGAGTCTTTTGTATGTGTTAGCGAAGAAGTCCTACATACGGGCTTATTATACACGTCACCGCTCTGTGACGTAGCCTTTGTCACACTTTTTCCCCTCGAATATTGAATTTTGCGTGCCGTTTTCAGGTTTTATCTGTGGTTTTCAGCAACCAAAAGAAATACCGGATAGCGTCTCGCATTGTGAAACGTTGACGTTAGCGTTGTTTCAGGCATCCGGGTATACCTCCTGCAAGGCAAAGGAGGGGTAGCGATGTGGCGATGGATAAGCGGGTTAATGCTGTTGTGGTGTGGCTATGGGGTTGCGGTGTGCCCGGTGTGGTCGCAGGCAAAAGCAGAGAAAGAAATTGCGTCCTTAAGTGCGCAAATCAAACACTGGGATGATGCCTACTGGAAACAGGGCGTTAGTGAGGTCAATGACGAGGTGTACGACCAGCTTAGCGGCCGGTTAAAACAGTGGCAGCACTGTTTTGGCAGTGAATCACTGGACGCCGCCATTCCTGCCCTGACGGGAAATATCAAACATCCTGTCGCCCATACGGGGGTTCATAAAGTGACCAGTAAAGAGGCGCTTCGCATGTGGATGCATGCCCGGCACAATCTCTGGATGCAGCCAAAAGTCGACGGTGTGGCGGTGACGCTGGTTTATCGTGACGGAAAGTTAACTCAGGCCATCAGTCGTGGTAATGGCCTTAAAGGTGAGGACTGGACTGCACAAGTGCGTTTAATCCCGTCAGTCCCTAAAGACGTGTCGGGTGCGCTGGCAAACAGTGTCCTTCAAGGGGAGCTTTTTTGGTTGCGCGAGAACCACATTCAACAACAGATGGGGGGAGTGAATGCGCGCGCAAAAGTGGCGGGTGCGATGATGCGGCAAAAGGACAACGCGATTCTGAAACAGACAGGAATATTTATCTGGGCCTGGCCGGATGGACCCAAAGATATGCAAAGCATGTTGTCTGAACTTTCCAGTGCAGGGTTTCCTCTTACGGCACGCTATACCTTGCCAGTTGAGACTGTAGAAGTCGTCGAGAAACAGCGTTCAACCTGGCAAAACATGGCATTACCCTTTGCCACGGATGGCATTGTGGTGCGATCCGCAGATTCTCCCCAGGGTGAAAATTGGTTGCCTGGGGAAGGTAGCTGGGTCGTCGCATGGAAATATTCTCCTGCAACACAAGTAACAGAGGTCAGTGATATTCGTTTTACCGTAGGGCGAACGGGCAAAATTTCCGTCGTGGCTGCCCTGGAACCTGTGCAACTGGACGACAAGCAGGTGCAGCGAGTGAGCCTGGGCTCGGTCGGTCGTTGGCAGAGGCTGGATATCGCCCCGGGCGATCAGATACAGGTAAGCCTGGCCGGCCAGGGTATCCCGCGCTTTGATAAGGTCGTCTGGCGAGGGGCGGACCGACAAAAACCAGTTCCTCCGCCCTCGCGTTATCATTCAATGAGCTGTTTTTATGCCTCGCCGGAGTGTATGGAACAGTTCTTTGCCCGGTTGACGTGGCTCAGTTCAAAGCAGGTATTTAACATTGAAGGGCTGGGAGAGTCAGGTTGGCGGGCACTCTGGCAGGCACATCATTTTGAACATCTCTTCTCATGGCTGTTGTTAACTCAGGCGCAGCTGCAGTCTACGCCGGGGTTTTCCGCAGCACGTGGGTTAGCGCTCTGGCATCGCTTTAATCTGGTACGTGAGCAACCTTTTATTCGCTGGCTTATGGCGTTGGGTGTGCCGCTGACACAGACTTCGCTGAAGGCTATGGGGGACATGTCCTGGCAGAAGATGAGTGCGCGTAACGAAAAGGACTGGCAGTCCTTACCGGGAACGGGAGAGGAGAAAGCGCGGCAAATCGTTAACTGGATGCACGCGCTTCAGGTTGATGTGCTGGCAAAGTGGTTAGCGGAGCAGCACATCAAGGGATTTTGACATCAATGAGCGCTGTGTTTGTAGTGAAAAACAGGCAGCCCAAGTTTCAGCCGCAGCGCCAGCATTCGCGCTGTAAAGCCGAACAGCAGTGTGGAGATGACCACCACATCATGATTAGAAACATAATGCTGCAGGGCGATATAGAGCACTGCTGCAGCAAAGGATATGCCTGCATACAGCTCTTTTTGAAAGACCAGAGGAATACGTTTGCAGAACATATCGCGCAGCACACCTCCGAATACACCCGTGACCACCGCGGCAATGGTAGCGATCACAGGCCCTTCACCCATATCGAGCGCGATTTGTGCACCGATGATCGAAAAGACGATCAGCCCCAGCGCATCAAGCACCAGGAACAAGCGGCGTAGATGAGGCATTACGGGGGCAACAATGGTAGTTAATACTGCGGCCGTCGCCACGATAATCACGTACTCAGGGTGTTTAACCCAACCGAGTGGATAATGACCAAGCAGGATATCGCGTACAGAACCGCCGCCCAGCGCGGTCGCTGTGGCAATAATAATCACGCCGAAGGTGTCCATCCGGCGACGTCCGGCGGCGAGTGCGCCTGTCATGGCCTCTGCGGTGATACCAATAAGATAGAGAATGTGAAGCAACATATAACCTCCGGAGTGAACGTGGGGAGGTTAGCGATTTGTGCGCAAGATCACGATTGAGATTTTCTAAGGCGATTCAGTTTGCCATATAAAATATTATCAATGTTCGCCGTAAATGGCTGATGGGTGGTAGTGAGATGATAAAATCAGGTATGTAACGGATTAGAAATAATAATGGATGGCGCCAGCCGACGCCATCCGGAAGGCGTTACTCGATATTCTGGATCTGCTCGCGCATTTGCTCAATCAGAACCTTAAGTTCAATCGCTGAGTTGGTTACCTCGGCATTGATTGACTTAGATGCCAGGGTGTTCGACTCGCGGTTGAATTCCTGCATCATAAAGTCGAGACGGCGCCCTACAGCTTCTTTCTTCTTCAGGATGTTGTAGGTCTCTTTGACGTGCGCTTCAAGACGATCCAGCTCTTCGGCTACGTCAACACGCTGTGCCATCAGCACCAGCTCTTGTTCCAGACGGTTATTTTCAAGCTGAACTTCGGCTTCTTCCAGTTTGGCGACCAGGCGCTCGCGCTGCCATTGCAGCACTTCTGGCATATGGGTGCGCACTTTCGCCACTTCAGTGCTAACGCCTTCAAGACGCTGCTCAATCATCGCCTTCAGTGCCTGACCTTCGGTTTCGCGGGCAACGATAAAGTCATCCAGAGTGCTGTCGAGGGCACTGAGAATTTCAGCGGTAATGGCATCCAGATCCTGCTCACCGGCGGCCATGACGCCTGGCCAGCGCAGAATATCAACCGGGTTGATTTCGCCTTCGTCGCTCTGCATTTTGACCCAGTTCGCTGCATTAACGAGCTGTTTTGCCAGTTTTTCGTTGAGGATCAGTTCGCCCTGCGCGCTGGCATCAGGTTCAAAACGTAGGTTACATTCCACTTTACCGCGCGTCAGACGCGTACGAATACGCTCACGTACGACTGGCTCAAGGCTGCGGAACTGCTCCGGCATACGGAAATAGGTTTCCAGATAGCGCTGGTTTACCGAGCGCATTTCCCAGGTAGCGCTACCCCAGCTACCCTTGATTTCACGCCGGGCGTAGGCGGTCATACTGCGGATCATAGATATTCCCGTTTTTAAAGGAGAGATGGGGGGATTATAGCTTTCGGGGGCTTCTCAGGATAGGAATAAGCGTCCTTTATCCGTATAATGCGCAGCCACATTCGTTTCAAGCCGGAGAATTCATCATGCGTCCAGCAGGTCGTAGCGCCAACCAGGTGCGTCCCGTCACCCTGACCCGTAACTATACAAAACACGCTGAAGGCTCCGTGCTGGTTGAGTTTGGTGACACCAAAGTACTGTGTACTGCATCTATTGAAGAAGGTGTTCCGCGCTTTCTGAAAGGTCAGGGTCAGGGCTGGATCACGGCTGAATACGGCATGCTGCCGCGTGCGACCCATACCCGTAATGCCCGCGAAGCGGCAAAGGGTAAACAGGGTGGCCGTACCATGGAGATTCAGCGTCTGATCGCGCGTGCGCTGCGTGCTGCTGTTGACCTGAAAACCCTCGGTGAATACACCATTACTCTTGACTGCGACGTGATTCAGGCAGACGGCGGTACGCGTACGGCATCGATTACTGGCGCGTGTGTGGCGTTGGCCGATGCCCTGAATAAACTGGTTGCAGCCGGTAAGCTGAAAACCAACCCAATGAAAGGGATGGTTGCAGCCGTTTCCGTGGGCATCGTTAACGGTGAAGCGCTTTGCGATCTGGAGTACGTGGAAGACTCCGCTGCCGAGACGGACATGAACGTGGTGATGACCGAAGACGGTCGCATCATTGAAGTGCAGGGCACTGCAGAAGGTGAGCCATTCACCCATGAAGAACTTCTTACCTTGCTGGCTCTGGCCCGAGGGGGAATCGAATCTATCGTAACGACGCAGAAGGCGGCGTTAGAAAATTGATTTTAAAGGCGACTGATGAGTCGCCTTTTTTTTGCCTGTAAGACAGAAAAGACAAAGGAGCGAATCCATGAAATCGTATCAGCGCCAGTTTATTGAGTTTGCGCTTAACAAGCAGGTACTTAAGTTTGGCGAATTTACGCTGAAATCCGGGCGTAAGAGTCCCTATTTCTTCAACGCCGGGCTGTTTAATACCGGGCGCGATCTGGCATTGTTAGGCCGTTTCTATGCCGAAGCGCTGGTGGATTCCGGGATTGATTTTGACCTGCTGTTTGGCCCGGCCTACAAAGGCATTCCGATTGCGACCACCACCGCGGTGGCACTGGCAGAACATCATGACCGTGACGTGCCATACTGTTTTAACCGCAAAGAGGCCAAAACCCACGGTGAAGGTGGGAATCTGGTCGGCAGCGCGCTGCAGGGCCGCGTGATGCTGGTCGACGATGTAATCACCGCAGGTACAGCAATTCGTGAATCTATGGAAATTATCCAGGCCAATGGTGCGACGCTTGCAGGCGTGCTGATTTCTCTGGATCGTCAGGAACGTGGTCGCGGTGATATCTCCGCAATTCAGGAGGTGGAGCGCGATTACAACTGTAAAGTGACGTCGATTATCACCCTGAAAGAGTTGATTGCGTATCTGGAAGAGAAGCCTGAAATGGCGGACCATCTGGCAGCGGTACGCGCATATCGCGAAGAGTTTGGCGTGTAATGTTATTGCCCGGAAGCGCTACGCTTACCGGGCCTACGGTGTTACTGCAGCTGGGCAGCCACTAACGGCCAGCGGGCGTCAAAATCGTCCGTTGGACGGTATTTGAATTCGCTACGTACAAAGCGGGAGAGCATCCCTTCACAAAACGCCAGAATCTGGCTTGCCAGCAGCGTCTCATCCGTGTTGTAACCTTCCCCTTCACGCATTTTCTTCTCGCGCAGAACCTGGCGCAGTTGCGCTTCAATACGCTCGAAAAGCTGATTAATGCGGCCCTGCAGTCTGTCCTGCTCAAACATCAGGGCATGACCGGTCAGGATACGGGTTAAGCCCGGATTGCGTTCACCAAAGCCCAGGATTAACAGCACAATCAGACGCAGACGCGCGGTAGTGTCTTTTTCGTCTTTCAGAATCAGGTTGATGCGCGTGATCAGGCTGTCTTCGATAAACTCGATCAGACTGTCGAACATCCGGGTTTTGCTGGGAAAATGACGATACAGCGCCGCCTCAGACACGCCTACAGAGGCGGCCAGTTTCGCGGTGGTGATGCGTTGACTGCCATCGCTGGATTCAAGCATCAGAGCCAGAGATTGAAGTATTTCTTCGCGACGATTCCTTTTCGCGGTTTGTTTTTCTGCCATGTTACAAAATACCCCTGAAAATAAGCACTTGCCAGGCTGGCATCCACACAGCGACCGCAAACTGAGGTTTGCGGTTTGTTATTGCATTATGGCGCTGTGGGACGCGTATTTATTGGGCGATTATTTACGCCCGGAATGGCCGAAGCCGCCTTCGCCACGGTCGGTGGCGTCAAAGTCTGCCACCAGGTTAAATTCTGCCTGTACCACAGGTACGAAGACCATCTGCGCGATACGCTCACCAGGTTCAATAGTGAAGCTGTCCTGACCACGGTTCCAGACGGAAACCATCAGCTGACCCTGGTAGTCAGAGTCGATCAGGCCGACCAGGTTACCCAGCACAACGCCATGCTTATGGCCCAGGCCAGAACGTGGCAGGATCACTGCGGCGAGTGATGGGTCAGCAATGTGGATCGCCAGACCCGTCGGGATCAGAGTAGTGGCACCCGGAGCCAGTTCTACGGCGTCATCGAGACAGGCTCGCAGGTCAAGTCCGGCAGAGCCGGAGGTGGCATAGGTTGGCAGCGGAAATTGCTCGCCAACACGCGGGTCCAGAATCTTAACGTCGATTTTTTTCATCATAACGGGTAACGATCTCGTCCAGTAATTGTTGGCCCAGGAGTTCCTTGCGCTCAAGCGGTAAGACTTTATCTCCATCCTGCCAAAAAAGGTGCAGTGCGTTGCTGTCGCTGTTAAATCCTTGCGTGGCCAGCGATACGTCGTTCGCGCAAATCAAATCGAGGTTTTTGCGGGTACGTTTTTGCCGGGCATATTCTTCCACATTATTTGTTTCTGCGGCAAACCCAACAACGTAAGGTCGATGGCTTTTTAGTGCGGCGACACCGGCAACGATATCCGGGTTTTTCACCATTTTTATTGTTAATTCATCGCCTTGCTTTTTGATTTTAGCCTCGGCGATGGTCTCGGCGCGATAATCGGCGACGGCCGCACAGCCGATAAAAATCTGTTGGTTTTGCGCATGTGCTTGTACTGCGGCTTCCATTTCCAGCGCGGTAGTCACATCAATGCGCTGAACAAACGGCGGTGTAGGTAATGAGACCGGGCCGCTCACCAGCGTAACGTTCGCACCGCGCTTAGCCGCCGCTGCCGCAATCGCAAAGCCCATTTTACCGGAGCTGTGGTTAGTGATGTAACGCACCGGATCCAGCGGTTCACGCGTTGGACCCGCAGTAATCATGATATTGAGATGTTGCAGATCGTTGACAGGGGAAAAATGGGCTGCAGCCATATCAACGATAGTCAGTGGGTCGAGCATACGCCCTGGGCCGATATCGCCACAGGCCTGACTGCCGCTATCCGGTCCCCAAATTAACAGGCCACGAGCGGCCAGCGTCTCCAGATTATGCTGGGTGGCGGCATTGCGATACATCTGCTGGTTCATCGCGG
This sequence comes from Enterobacter sp. 342, assembly GCF_036663495.1. Taxonomy (NCBI): domain Bacteria; kingdom Pseudomonadati; phylum Pseudomonadota; class Gammaproteobacteria; order Enterobacterales; family Enterobacteriaceae; genus Enterobacter; species Enterobacter sp. 342. The sequence goes on along the minus strand of NZ_JAWUEI010000037.1, from coordinate 20,202 downwards.
GTACGACAGCGACGGGGGCAGGCGTGGCCAGGCAAATGGTTGAGACCAGGTCATTTGCCATTCCGGCCGCCACACGAGCGATTAAATCCGCTGTCGCTGGGGCAAGAATAACCAGGTCAGCCCATTTTCCAAGCTCAATATGTCCCATCGCGGCTTCGGCGGCCGGATCAAGCAGGCTGTCAGATACCGGGTATCCTGAAACGGCCTGCAGACTCAATGGAGTGATAAAGGCTTTACCGCCTTCAGTGATCGCGACCCGCACATCGGCCCCGCGATCACGCAGACGACGCACCAGCTCCGGCGCTTTATAAGCAGCAATACCGCCGCTCACGCCAAGAACGATTTTTTTACCGGCCAGGCTCATCATGATTCTTTCCTGTTGGGGTTCACCAGAGAGCGGGCATTTTATCACAATCCCTAATACGGGGTGATTTTGTCCTTCGGACACTTTGCGAGGCGTTACGCAAGATTGCAACGTCGCCGTCGAGCGCCTGTCTGGCTTGTGGCAGCATGAGGGGAAAAGGGAGAAAGAGCATGGAAGAAGAGGATGAGCTGCTGCCGCGCGAAAAACTGCTGCGCTATGGTGTGACCCTGTTAAAAGATGATGAACTCCTGGCGCTCTTTTTACGTACCGGGACGTCCGGAAAAACGGTGTTTACGCTGGCAAAAGAGCTGATAGGACATTTTGGTTCACTGTATGACTTGTTGACTGCCGATCTGGCCCAGTTTAAGCATGTCGAGGGGATCGGCGTGGCGAAATACACCCAATTGAGGGGCATTGCCGAACTTGCCCGCCGTTTTTACAATGTCCGTATGGAGAAGGAAGACCTGATCCTTACGCCTGCGATGACGCGCGAATTCCTGCAAAGCCAGCTAACAGATGTCGAACGCGAGATCTTTATGGTGATCTTTCTCGACAACCGAAATCGAGTGCTGAAACATAGCCGCCTCTTTTCGGGCACATTGAGCCACGTAGAGGTACATCCGCGTGAAATTGTGCGGGAAGCGATAAAAGTGAATGCAGCCGGCGTGATCCTCGCGCATAATCACCCCTCTGGCTGTGCACAACCGAGCAAAGCTGACAAAGAAATCACCGAACGCATTATCAAATGCTGCCAATTCATGGACATTCGTGTGCTGGACCATCTGATAATTGGCCGCGGAGAGTACATTTCTTTTGCAGAACATGGCTGGATTTAGGCCATTTCTCGCGATCCATCGGGATCTTTGTCTGTTCGGGACTTGAGCACACCGCCGAGTCAGCGTATACTACGCCACCTTTGAGAATCTCGGGTTTGGCATTTGGGCCTGGCAATCGAGAGTTCACTTAGAACTATGCGATGACCGGGCTGTAAAGCCTGACGAGGCGCCGATACCCCATACGAAGCTCGAGCTAATTTGATTTTTGGAGAATAGACATGTCCCGAGTCTGCCAAGTTACTGGCAAGCGTCCGGTGACCGGTAACAACCGTTCCCACGCACTGAACGCGACTAAACGCCGTTTCCTGCCGAACCTGCACTCTCACCGTTTCTGGGTTGAGAGCGAGAAGCGTTTTGTCACCCTGCGTGTATCTGCTAAAGGTATGCGTGTAATTGATAAGAAAGGCATCGATACAGTTCTGTCCGAACTGCGTGCCCGTGGCGAAAAGTACTAAGTACTTAAAGAGGAAATAAATCATGGCTAAAGGTATTCGCGAGAAAATCAAGCTGGTTTCTTCTGCTGGTACAGGTCACTTCTACACCACCACGAAGAACAAACGTACTAAGCCGGAAAAACTGGAACTGAAAAAATTCGATCCAGTTGTACGCCAGCACGTACTGTACAAAGAAGCTAAAATCAAATAATTTTAGTCTCCTTGTATTGAAAAACCCCGCAACTGCGGGGTTTTTTGCATTCTGTATCTCAACGGAGGAACCATGCCAGAATTACCAGAGGTAGAGACCAGCCGCCGCGGTATTGAGCCGCATCTGGTCGGTGCGACTATTCTTCATGCGGTTGTCCGTAATGGGCGTCTTCGCTGGCCGGTTTCCGATGAGATCCATGCGTTAAGCGACAAACCGATCCTCAGCGTTCAGCGTCGCGCTAAGTATTTGCTGCTGGAGCTGCCCGACGGCTGGATTATTATCCACCTTGGGATGTCCGGTAGCCTGCGTATCCTCACTGAAGAACTGCCAGCGGAAAAGCACGACCACGTCGATCTGGTAATGAGCAACGGCAAAGTGCTGCGTTACACTGACCCAAGACGCTTTGGCGCATGGTTGTGGGCTAAAGAGCTTGAAGGTCACAGTGTGCTGGCACATCTGGGGCCAGAACCCCTCTCAGAGGCGTTTAATGCGGAATACCTGAAAGAGAAGTGTGCGAAGAAGAAGACCCCGATTAAACCCTGGCTGATGGATAACAAACTGGTGGTTGGCGTGGGGAATATCTATGCCAGTGAATCACTGTTTGCTGCCGGGATCCATCCTGATCGGTTGGCCTCTTCACTGTCGGCGCAAGAGTGTGAGCTGCTGGTGAGGGTGATTAAAGTGGTACTGTTGCGTTCCATTGAGCAGGGTGGAACAACGCTGAAGGATTTCCTGCAGAGTGACGGTAAGCCGGGGTATTTTGCTCAGGAACTACAGGTGTATGGCCGTAAAGGTGAGCCATGTCGCGTGTGCGGAACGCCGATTATCGCAACGAAGCACGCTCAGCGCGCTACGTTTTATTGCCGTCAGTGCCAGAAATAGAGCTATTTTAATTTTTCCATCAACGCCTGATGGACGTTAACCGGCAGGAAATGGGTCACATCACCGTGATGACGTGCAACTTCTTTCACCAGCGTAGAAGAGATAAATGACCACTCTTTGGAAGGCATCAGAAACACGCTTTCCAGCTCCGGCATCAGGTGTCGGTTCATGTGCGCCAGCTGCATCTCGTACTCAAAATCTGCTACTGCGCGTAAGCCGCGGATCAGGATATTAGCCTGCTGGGTGCGGGCGAAATTAGCCATCAGGTCACTGAAGCCCACTACCTCAACGTTCGAAAGATGAGAGACCGCATCGCTGGCGAGCGCCACACGTTCGTTGAGATCAAACATTGGTTTCTTGCTGGGGCTGGCTGCTATCGCCAGAATCACCTTGTCGAACATACTCGCCGCACGGGTGATGATATCAAGATGACCGTTAGTGATCGGATCAAAGGTACCCGGATAAATCGCTCTTGTGCTCATGGCTCACGTTTTCTCTGAGTAGCCGCGGCTAAGTGCCCACAGCTCGGTGTATTTATTGAAAGTATACTGGGCATTCACCACCGCCAGTAACCACCCCTGTTTACCATCCAGCACACCACCACGTAGCAGGAGCGTTTTCAGGAACGCGCCCAGCGTGTGGGTGAAGATACCGGTCAACGTGGCCTTCTTGCCGCGCTGATGACGCTCCTGCGCCCATGCAGTGGCATAGTTGAGTTGTTTGCGCTGGAAGCTGGAGAAATCACGGCAGGTCAGGTGCAAGAGATCGCCCGTCAGAGGAACGACAGTCGCGTTATCGCACGCCAGGGATTCATGCACCAGGTTATCGTTGTATTGATAACGCTGGCGCTCGTACAGGCGCATCACACGGTCAGGGTACCAGCCGCTGTGGCGCATAAACCGGCCGAGAAAGTAGTTACGACGCGCGATGCTGTACACCGCACCTGGCTGCGGCGCAGAGAGCACGCTCTGAATCGCCTGCTGAAGTTCTGGCGTGATGCGCTCGTCGGTATCGAGCATCAGGACATAATCGCCGGTGGCATACTCCTGCGCACGCTGGCGCTGGATGCCATAGCCCTGCCAGTCCGTATTGATGTACACCTTAATACCTGCAGCACGGGCTATGTCTGCCGTGTTGTCCTCACTGCCTGAATCGAGGAGGACAATTTCGTCGGCCCAGGCGACTGAGGCCAGGCAATCGGGAAGCAGGTCGGCGGCGTTTTTGGCGATCATCACGACCGACAGACGCTGAGACATTAGTGGCTCCGCTGAGGCAGATAAGGTTGAAGAAGTTGCAACAGACGGGTGAGTGCGCCCTGGTTCTGATGCAGCACTTCGACGGCATGGCGACCGTACCACAGACGGTAATCTTCGTCGGTCAGTAAGGTCGAGACCTCTTTGACCACCGAGTCCGCATCGGTCACGGTAATTAAACCATCGGCTTGCTGCAATTTAGCGCAGATATCTTTGAAATTAAATGTATGCGGCCCCATCAGCACCGGAATCGCATGTGCCGCCGGCTCCAGCGGGTTATGACCACCGCGTTCGACCAGACTACCGCCAACAAAGGCGAGGTCGGCAATGCCGTACAGCAGCATCAGTTCGCCCATCGTATCGCCAATCACCACCTGGGTGCTGCTTGAAGGGATCTCACCGCTGCTACGCAGGGTGAAACTGAAACCGCCTTTCTGCACCATCTCGCGGGCGTCTTTGAAACGTTCCGGATGACGAGGCACCAGAATGAGCAGTAAATCCGGGAATTTTTCCAGCAGCTTACGGTGTGCTTGCAGGATGATCGCTTCTTCGCCGTCGTGAGTACTGGTCGCAATCCAGACCTGACGACGCGGCGCCCACTGGCGGCGCAGCGTCACCGCACGGGCAGCGAGTTCAGGTGTGACCGAAATATCGAATTTCAGACTGCCGGTTACCGCGAGCTGGTTGCGTTTGAGACCAAGAGAGACAAAGCGTGCGGCGTCTTCTTCATTTTGCGCGGCAATCAGCGTGATCTGGCTAAGCAGGCGGCGCATAAATTTGCCCAGCTTGCCGTACCCTTTCGCCGAGCGCTCTGACAGGCGCGCGTTGGCAATCACCAGCGGAATTTTACGGGCATGCAGGGCGGAAATCATGTTTGGCCACAGCTCGGTTTCCATCACGATCACAAGCTTTGGGCGAACAGTTTCGAGGAAACGGTTCATGGCGCAGGGCAGATCGTAGGGCAGATAGACGTGATGCACGTCTTTGCCAAATGCGGACATCACACGCTCAGAACCGGTTGGGGTCATGGTGGTGACGGTGATCGGCAAAGAGGGATAACGATGGCGCAGGGCGCGTACCAGCGGAATAGCCGCCAGCGTTTCGCCGACAGAAACGGAATGCAGCAAAATACCGTCCGGCGCGACTTTATTGCGGCAGAAGCCATAGCGCTCAGCCCAGCGTTTACGATACGCAGGTGCTTTACGGCTACGAAGCAACAGTCTCAACCACACCAGTGGCTGAATGATGTAGAGCAGGGCGGTATACAACAATTCCAAGCGATTATCCGTTTTTTTAGTTTCGGCGGGCAAATTCTAAGCATTTAAGCCAGGTAAAGCTATCTCTTATGCCAGATAGCGCTTTAAACGGAAATAACGGCGACCCAGTCGCCAATGTTGGCGGAGCCCACGGGCGTTTTTCCAGATAAGCGTCCAGATCCCGCGATCGAACAGTTCCTGAATAATTTCACGCTTTTTGGCTGCATCACCAATGTTGTTAATCGCGTGCAGAATACCCAGTCCCTCTTTCGCGATTTGCCACTGGCAGGCGGGCACGCGGCGTACGGCATCCGGGTAGCGCTGGTTGATAACATCCAGCATCTCAAGGATTTTCATATAGTGGCGCGCGTTACGCATCCGCGTGTCATCCGTGCCTGGCGTGTGTGATACCGAAGCGGAATGGATGAGATAGTCATAGAACGTTTCGTCGGTGTACTGAACGCGTTTTGCGGTAAGCAACACTTCGGTCGTCCACGGGATATCCTGGTGACGCAGTCCATGCTCAAACGTGAACCCCTGCTCTTTAATAAAGGCGTGGCGGTAAATATTAAGCCAGGTCACATGCAGGAATTTACGCGACGCCAGCGCGCGTTGAAGCCAGGTTGGGCCGTCCAGCACGTCGGTGGATTGCAGCTTGTCGGACGGGAAGATTTTTTTCGACGGTCTACCGTCATCATAAATATAGGTACCGTTACAGGTGGCGACGTCGAGATCGTTTTTCTTCGCCATCTCAAGCAGGCGTGGGTACATTCCCGGGTAGATCACATCGTCGATGTCCGGGAACGCGATATATTCGCCAGTTGCTTCTGCCAGACCGGTGTTACGGGCGGCAGAGACGCCCTGGTTGGTCTGTTCGATAACCTTGTAATACGGGAATTCACTGGCATATTGCGCAATGATGGCCGCAGAGTTATCACTTGACCCATCGTCCACAACGACCAGTTCCAGACTGTCCAGATGTTGAGCTTTGATGCTGTCGAAAAATGCACTCAGGAATTTTTCACCGTTATAGACGGCGACTACAAGGCTCAATAAAGGTGTGTCGGACATGCTTTCTCCGTTGCGTTCAGGGCAGGCCACCCATGTTGGTGGTACCATTCGTGCTGTATTATATCCGGTGGATACTAAAAACATATGCCTGGAGGGACAAAGATCCCCTCAGGGGGCAAATTAGCGTCATGCTGGCGAGATTCTTAACAGGAAATGTATGCATATTGTTCACACTGAAGCAGACGGCGGCAAAGGCGGACAGCCTCTGCGCATTATTAACGAATCGCTCGGGATGATTCAGCGTGGCCATCAGGTGACCCTTCTTTGTCCGGAAACTGCACCGCTGCATACGCTGGCGCGTGATGCTGGATTGACGGTTGTCACGATGCCGTTGAAGCGTAAGAACCTTAAAAACCTGCAGTTACTGCGTCGCTGGCTGAAGGATAACCGCCAGTCTATCGATGTCATCAATAGCCATAACTCTGCCGATACCTGGCTGGTGGCGCTGGCGAATCTGACGCTCTCTAATCCTGTGCCGCTGGTGCGTACCCGCCATGCTTCAGGCGTACCGCGTAATAACTGGACGACGCGCTGGCTGTTTCGAACGGCCTGCGCACATATCGTGACAACCGGTGAAGCGCTGCGCCATCAGGTGGCGAATATTGGTGTTCCGATGTCACAGAGTACGTCGGTGCCAAGTGGTGTCGATACGCAGCGTTTCCGTCCGGGAGATAAGCACGAAGCCCGTGCGCATTGTGGTTTGTCGCAGGATGATTTCTGGCTTGGTGTGGTGTCGCATCTGCGTCCGAACAAAGGTCATAGCGTGCTGCTGCGCGCCCTGGCGAAAATCGACAATCCGCAGATTAAGCTGGCGATTGTCGGTGAAGGTCCGCATAAAGCGACGCTGGAGCAGGAAATTGTCGCGTTGGGATTACAGCAGCGTGTAGTGATGGCGGGACATCAGAGTGACCCGGAGAGCTGGTTCCCGGCGTTTGATATTGCGCTGAGTCCTTCACACGATATGGAAGGTGTACCCCAGGGTGTCCTGCAATCGCTGGCATCTCGCATTGCCACCATCGCGACCGATGCCGGCGGAACGGGTGATGCGGTGATTGATGGTCAGACCGGGATCCTGGTCGCACAGCGTGATGAGAACGCACTGCACGATGCCATTGTGAAGCTGTATGACGACGCGACCCTTCGCGAGAAGCTGGCGCAACAGGGTTATGATTACCTGAGCATCCACTTTACTCGCGAATGTATGCTGGACGCGATGGAGAAAGTCTTCTCTGAAGCGGCTCAGCGCAGCAGATCGCGATAAAGCGCCTGTAGCTCTTTTGCCATTCTGTCCAGGGTGTAGGGTTCAGCTGTAGCGCGCGCAGCCGCTGAATAATCAACACCCTGATCACGGCCTTTCAGCCAGTGGGTGATAGCCTGCTGGTAGCCTTCACTGTCCAGCGCATCACGCACCCAGCCGTTCTGTCCTTCTGTTATCCACTCTGCCGCGCCGCAGCCGTGGCTGGTGAGCAGCGGCAGACCGCAAGCCAGCGCTTCCACGCAGACATTCGGGAATGGATCGTAGAGCGTCGGCAGGATCAGTGCGTCCGCCGTGCCATACACTTCACGCACGTTAGCAACCGGCCCCAGGAACTTCACTCGCGAAGAAACCCCCAGCGTCTGTGCCAGCTTTTCGAATTTGCGCGCGTGTTTATCTCGTCCGGCGATCAGTAGCCAAACGTCAGGATGAGGCACGATGGCACGCAGCGCGGTCGCAACACCTTTACGGCTGAAACCTGACCCGACATAGGCCAGCACCGGTGCGGTGTGTGGGATCCCCAGCACATCACGTTGCGAAAGTGTGCGTACGTCAGGGCTAAACTGGGCGGTGTCGACACCGTTATAGATAACCGTTAGCTTGTCATCCGTCAGCGCGAAGCGGCGGGCGATGTCATCGCGCACCATCTTTGAGTTACAGATCACCTTGCGCAGTTGCGGATGGGTAAACATCTGCGATTCCGCCTGCAAAATATAGCGATGGTAACGGCTGAATGACTGCGCCCAGCGCGCCAGCGGCGACAGAATGCGGCCATACTGCTCAAGCCAGGTGGCGTGTACGCCGTCGCCTGCGCGGAAAATAGTTGCCCCGGGAATACGCTCATGACTTTGCACAATATCGAACTGAGCAAAATGCGAGGCCGCTTCCACTGCAAACCCGGATTCACGGGCGATACGGTTACGAAACGGCGGATTTACCGTCAGCGTTTTCCAGCCTGACGCATCTTCCCACTGGCGAGCAATCAACGTGACATCCAGGGTGGTGTCCTGGGCCAGCACGTTTAAGGCGCGGGAAACGAAACGCTCCGCGCCGCCATTGGGGTTGTAGGTCTGTCGGACGATCGCCAGCTTCATGCAGGATATTCCAGCAGCAGGGTATCAATCGCGCTCAGCACCTGTTGCGGGGTAATGGCGGTGATGCAGTCGGAAACGCCTCCGTCACCGCAGCCCGCCTTACCGCAAGGCTGGCAGGTAAATCCGGCGGTGATCACGCGGTAATTTACCCCCCACGGCGCCCACTTGATTGCCCCGGTTGGGCCAAAGATAGCCACGGTCGGGGTCCCCACGGCACTCGCGAGGTGCATCGGCATGGAGTCAACGCCGAAGTAAATACGCGCGTGCTTCATCAGTGCGCCGAGCTCTTTCAGGTTCAGCTGTCCGCTTAAATCAAACACCGGCTGGGTAAGCGCAGCGCGCAGCTCATCCATATACGCGGTTTCTTCTTTCGACGGGGCTGCTGAGAGAATGATTGGCAGACCGCGAGCCGCCAGGTTATCGATTGTCGCCGCCAGCTTTTTGATATCCCAGGCCTTAAACATCCAGCGCGACGTCGGGTGCACCAGAATGTAGGATTTACTCTTCAGACCAAACCCGGCCAGTTTCTCAGCGACGGAGGTTTCCGCCGCATCGCCCGGTACAAACAGAGTATGTTTGTCTTCAGCAGACTGCGGGTGGATCCCGATCCGGCGCAGAGCGTCCAGGTTCACTTCCACCATATGACGGCTGTTATCCTGAATCGCCGGGTAGAGCGTGGTGAAGGATTTCACCCAGCGACGACGAGCCAGACCACTGCGTTTATCCGGCTTAAAGCCGACGGAGACGCGTGGCTTCAGTCGACGCGCCAGACGCGCGCCATGCCAGTGTTCGGTCAGGTTAATCAGCACATCGTACTGACGCCCTTTCAGCGTATTGACCAGGGCGCGATACAGACGGAATTGCTCGAACCAGCCCTTTTTGCGCCAGTTGCGACCAATGGTATGTACCTGATCGATATAAGGATGGCTGGTCAGCATCGCCTGCGTGTCGTCGTAGACCAGCGCGTCGACTTCAACGTTCGGCCAGTTCTTTTTCAGCACGGTAAAGACCGGTGAGGTAAGCAGCACGTCACCGTGGTGACGCAGCTTAATGATCAGCACGCGCTTTGGTGGGCGCTCTGCCGAGAAAAAATCAGACATAGGCTCTCTCTGCTGCCAGCAAAGGCTCTAATTGCGCAAATACCGCAGCGGCGCTGAGGTCGCTCAGCTGCGATGAATGTTCCGGGCGGCAGATATATTGATTTTTTCCGTAGCCGCCGATAAGGCCCGGGTCCGTTGGGCCATAAAGCGTAATATTAGGTCTATCCAGCGCGGCCGTCAGGTGGCTCAGGCCAGTATCAACCGATACCACTGCCGTAGCCCCCGCCAGCTCTTGTGCCACGCCGTCGAGCTTCATGCGTGGCAAGACGTCCACGTAATCAAACCCTTCCGCCAGGCGTCTGGCGCGTGCTTCTTCATGCGGTGCCCCCCACGGCAGTTTGATGCGCAAACCTGCGTTGCCCAGTAAACCAATCAGCTCACGCCAGTGGGTTTCCGGCCAGTGTTTGTCATCCCGGGTAGTGGCATGGAGGAAAATCAGATAAGGCGCGTTAATTTGCCGTGAATTGTGGAGAAAATGCTGTGAAATGGCGTAATCACCCTGCATTTCAGGTTTTGCATAGCCCAGACTTTTGGCAAACAGTTCACGGGTGCGTTCCACCGCGTGCTGCTGCTTTGCAATAGCGTGGCGACGGTTATAGAACAGGCTTGCCAGCGGTTCGCGGGCGCTGTGCCAGTCCATGCCGTGCTTTACGCCGTGTGCCAGTCTTGTCACCAGCGCGGCGCTTTTGACCAGCCCTTGTGCATCAATGATCGCGTCATAATGCTGAGCCTGCACTGCCTCGCGAAATACCTTGCGTTCGGCTTTGATCGGCGCGGAAAACCAGGCTTTGCGCCAGCGGCGAATCGCTACCGGGATCACGCGGTCGACCGCTTCATGCCAGGTGGGGATCTGCGCGAAGCCTTCTTCCACCACCCAGTCAAAACGAATGCCGGGAATGGCCTGCATGGCGTCCGTCAGAGACGGCAGCGTATGCAGAACATCGCCCATCGAAGAGGTTTTAACGATCAATACCCGCATCCGTTATCCTTCTTCGCTCAACAGCAGTTCGTTAAGCTCTTCCAGCACGCGTTGTGGCGTGATGTCGATCAGGCTCTGGTGATAACCTTCCGCCGCATCACCTTTACGCACTTTGTGATAGCCGGTAATCAGACGAATAACGCGCGCTTTATTCGAGAGTGGCGGTGTGAAGTCCGGGCTGCTTGGGCCATACAGCGCAACCAATGGGCGATTGAGCGCCGCGGCGACGTGCATCAGACCGGAATCGTTAGTGACCACGGCTTTACAGGCGGCAATCAGGATAACTGCCTGTTCAAGTTGAGTTTCTCCGGCCAAATTACGACACCAGGCCTGCTGTTCTGTGCTCAGAGTGGCAAGGATTTCGTTACCTGCTTCGTGGTCTTTTGCCGAACCGAACAGGACAATTTGATAGCCTTCGTCAATCAGTTGTTTTGCCAGTTCTGCGTAGTGATAGTGCGGCCAGCGTTTTGCCGGACCGAACTCTGCGCCAGGACAGAAGCCGATCATCGGACGTTCAGACGAAATGCCAAAGGCGTTGCAGGTCTGGGATTTTTCACCGTCATTAACCTGCAACTGTGGCCACAGCAGTGGTTGTGGCAGGTCTTTCGCACTGCGCATCACGCCTTTGTCGTAGGCCAGTGCCACATAGCGCTCCACCATCAGCGGCCAGGCCTCTTTATCCAGCACCCGGGCGTCGTTCAGCAGACCGTAACGCATTTCACCGCGCCAGCCGGTGCGATGAGGCACACCAGCAAAGAAGGGCACCAGGGCAGATTTGAAAGAGTTGGGCAGCACGTAAGCGCGATCGTAGCGCTTGTCGCGCAGGCTATGGCCGAGCTTGCGGCGTTCGCCGATTTCCAGCGCCCCGTGGCCGAGCGGCATCGGGATCGCCTCGTTAACTTCCGGCATACGCGATAACAACGGACGGCACCATGCAGGTGCCATCACGTCGATTATCGCCTGGGGATAGCGCGCCTTGAGCGTGCGATAGAGACTTTGCGACATCATCATGTCGCCCACCCATGACGGGCCGATCACCAGTATCTTCATGCTTGTTTCTTACGCGTCGCGGTTCAGCCAGACCATATATTCCGTTACGCCTTCGGCAACGGTCTTGAACGGCTTGTCGTAGCCTGCTGCGCGCAGGTTAGTCAGATCAGCCTGAGTGAACGCCTGATAGCGGCCTTTCAGTTTTTCCGGGAACGGAATGTACTCAATGCTGCCTTTTTTGTGATACGCCAGGGTCGCGTCTGCAACAGCCTGGAAGGATTCCGCACGGCCCGTACCCAGGTTAAAGATGCCGGACACGCCGTTTTCGAGGAACCACAGGTTCACCGCAGCAACATCGCCGACATAAACGAAGTCACGCTTGAAGCCGTCGCTGCCTTCAAACAGTTTTGGACTTTCGCCATTATTCAACTGGGTGTTCAGGTGGAACGCCACGCTCGCCATGCTGCCTTTGTGCCCTTCGCGCGGCCCGTAGACGTTGAAGTAGCGGAAGCCCACAATCTGGGAGTTCGCTTCAGGCAGAACCTGACGAACGTATTCGTCGAACAGGAACTTAGAGTAACCGTAGACGTTCAGCGGTTGCTCATATTCGCGGGATTCGATGAAGTCTGACGTGCGACCGCCGTAGGTTGCTGCAGAAGAGGCATACAGGAACGGAATTTCACGCTCCAGGCAGTAGTGCAGGATCTCTTTAGAGTACTGATAGTTGTTGTCCATCATGTACTTGCCGTCCCACTCGGTAGTGGAAGAGCAAGCACCTTCGTGGAAGATAGCTTCGATTTCGCCGAACTCTTCACCTGCCATAATCTGGATAAGGAAGTCTTCTTTATCCATATAGTCAGCGATGTTCAGATCCACCAGGTTGACGAACTTGGTGCCATCTTTCAGGTTGTCAACCACCAGGATGTCGGTGATGCCTTTGTCGTTGAGAGCCTTAACAATATTGCTGCCGATAAAGCCTGCGCCGCCGGTAACGATGATCATAACTGTACCTTTGAAGTGTGGGGCCCGGGGACAATCCCGGACGCTAATGTGCCTATCATATCATTAGTATGGCTGCCCTTTCAGCCATTCACCGACATAGCGCAAGGGTACACGTGATTTATGCTGCAAAAACGAGAAGAGATAATGTGTCATCTCGTCATGAACTATAGGTTTGGGTAATATGTCCCGAAATTTGCCGAGTCTGGAGAATTGCAATGCGTGGTGATTTTTACAAACAGTTAAATAGCGACCTCGAAACTGCACGTGCAGAAGGGTTGTTCAAGGAAGAGCGTATTATCACGTCTGCTCAGCAGGCGGACATAACCGTTGCCGATGGCAGCCATGTGATCAACTTTTGTGCGAATAACTACTTAGGTCTTGCGAATCACCCTGAGCTGATTGCCGCTGCGAAAAACGGCATGGACACCCACGGTTTCGGTATGGCCTCCGTGCGCTTTATCTGCGGCACACAGGACAGCCACAAGCAGCTTGAGAAAAAGCTGGCGAGCTTCCTCGGAATGGAAGACGCGATTCTGTACTCCTCCTGCTTTGACGCCAACGGCGGTCTGTTTGAGACCCTGCTCGGCGCAGAAGATGCGATTATCTCCGACGCCCTGAACCACGCATCCATCATCGACGGCGTTCGTCTGTGCAAAGCGAAGCGTTTCCGTTACGCCAACAACGACATGGTTGAGCTGGAAGCGCGCCTGAAAGAAGCCCGCGAAGCGGGCGCTCGCCACGTGCTGATCGCCACCGACGGCGTGTTCTCCATGGACGGCGTGATTGCCAACCTGAAAGGCGTGTGCGACCTGGCAGACAAATACGATGCGCTGGTGATGGTTGATGATTCTCACGCGGTCGGTTTTGTCGGCGAAAATGGCCGTGGTTCTCACGAATACTGCGACGTGATGGGGCGCGTGGACATCATCACCGGTACGCTCGGTAAAGCTCTGGGCGGCGCATCTGGCGGCTATACCGCTGCGCGCAAAGAGGTGGTTGAGTGGCTGCGTCAGCGCTCCCGTCCGTATCTGTTCTCCAACTCCCTGGCACCAGCTATTGTTTCTGCCTCCATCAAAGTGCTGGAGATGGTGGAATCAGGCGCTGCACTGCGCGACCGTCTGTGGTCCAACGCTCGTCTGTTCCGTGAAAAAATGAGTGCCGCAGGCTTTACCCTGGCCGGTGCCGACCACGCGATCATCCCGGTCATGCTGGGCGATGCGGTCATCGCGCAAAACTTTGCCCGCGAACTGCAAAAAGAAGGGATTTATGTCACCGGGTTCTTCTTCCCGGTGGTGCCAAAAGGTCAGGCGCGTATCCGCACCCAGATGTCTGCGGCGCATACGCCTGAACAAATTGAACGTGCGGTGGAAGCCTTTACCCGCATCGGAAAACAGCTGGGCGTAATTGCCTGAGGACGTGTGATGAAAGCGTTATCCAAACTGAAAGCGGAAGAAGGGATTTGGATGACCGACGTGCCGGAGCCGGAAGTCGGTCATAACGATCTGCTGATCAAAATTCGTAAAACGGCTATCTGCGGTACTGACGTTCACATCTACAACTGGGACCAGTGGTCGCAGAAAACCATTCCGGTACCGATGGTGGTGGGCCACGAATATGTCGGCGAAGTGGTCGGTATCGGCCAGGAAGTAAAAGGTTTCAAAATTGGCGACCGCGTCTCCGGTGAAGGTCATATTACCTGCGGTCACTGCCGTAACTGCCGCGGTGGGCGTACGCACCTGTGCCGTAATACCATTGGCGTGGGCGTAAACCGTCCGGGCTGCTTCGCGGAATACCTGGTGATCCCGGCATTTAACGCGTTCAAAATCCCGGACAACATTTCTGACGATCTGGCCTCTATCTTCGACCCGTTCGGCAATGCGGTACACACCGCGCTCTCCTTCGACCTGGTCGGTGAAGATGTGCTGGTGTCCGGCGCAGGCCCAATCGGGATTATGGCGGCAGCGGTGGCGAAGCACGTTGGTGCGCGTAATGTCGTGATTACCGATGTCAATGAGTACCGTCTGTCACTGGCACGCAAAATGGGTGTGACCCGCGCGGTGGATGTTTCTAAAGAGAGCCTGAGCGACGTAATGGAAGAGCTGGGCATGACCGAAGGCTTCGACGTAGGCCTGGAGATGTCCGGTGCGCCACCAGCGTTTCGTACCATGCTGGATACCATGAATCACGGTGGTCGTATCGCCATGCTGGGTATTCCACCGTCAGACATGTCTATCGACTGGAACAAGGTAATCTTCAAGGGACTGTTCATCAAAGGCATCTATGGCCGTGAGATGTTTGAGACCTGGTACAAGATGGCTGCACTGATCCAGTCTGGTCTGGATCTGTCGCCAATTATCACTCATCGTTTCTCCGTTGATGAGTTCCAGCAGGGCTTTGACGCAATGCGTTCAGGCCAGTCCGGGAAAGTTATCCTGAGCTGGGATTAACCTGCTCTCAGGCACCCGTTTTTACGGGTGCCCTTACACTTTTTAGCGGTTTGACTTTCCAGCGGTTACTTGTTAACTTCTGGCGAATTTTTCTCCACAGAGTCTTCTCCGCGCGTTCATTCTTGCAGTCATAATGATTACGTCAGGAAAGATTTTGCCAGGCTAATCAGGCTATTATGTCCACATTGTTTTCGCAGAAGTTGGTTAACACCCCTCCACGGCTTGCCGCTTTTTTAACGGTAGTGATTTCTCTGCTAATAGTCATTGGCGTAAATATTATCCATGCCAAATATAATGCGGTGATTAACCGTACGCTGGTTTTTGCACTGATATTGCTGACACTGAAATGTATAAACAATAAATTAATCAGAAATGTACTGGCGATTATTTTATTAATTCCGGTTGCGGCAGATATTACTTTGCAGTTATACGCATGGAATAATTTCAATTCAGCATTTAGCTATGGATTTGCCCTGAGCGTACTCAACACGACACCAGGTGAAGCAAGCTCGATGCTCGGCTTGTACTGGCGCGATTGTCTGACCTTTATTGCCCTGTCTGCATTATTTATTTATACCGCTAATACCAGCATGTGGCCTGTCGCGCCGCGTTTTCGTCGCTGGCCTGCCATCGCACTTGTCGTCACGCTGCTGGCTTTTTATGGGCAGGCGTTACAGCATCAACTTAGGAAAAGCAGTGTTGAAAGTCTGGCGCAGCGTGTGGTTCAGGCGACGCCTGCTAGCACGGCAAAAGTTTTCATGCAGGCGATTGAAGATAATGCAGTAGTCGCCAACATCGGTAACAACATTCCTGATTATAAGATCACGCTATCTGAAACCGGCATCGAAAATTATGTGCTGATCATCGGTGAGTCCGAGCGTACGGCAAATATGGGTATCTATGGTTATCAACGAGATACTACACCGGAGCTGGAGAAGCAAAAATCGCAGCTTTTACTGTTCCGTAATGCTGTGACGCCAGCACCGGTCACGATTATGGCCGTGCCACTGGCGTTGACCGCTGATACCGTGAATGCGCGCGATCCGAAAAAATATGGTGATAACGTCATCAATATCGCGAATAAGGCGGGATATGATACTTACTGGTTTAGTCGTCAGGGCAAGGGTGGTGCGCATAACAACGTCATCACCGGAATTGCCATGAACACCAGACAGCATGAATGGATTGATGGCGGCTACGATGAAGACCTCCTGCCTCTGTTGAAGAATGCGCTTAAAACACCGGGCAAAAAACTGGTCGTCCTGCATTTATATGGAAGCCACGAGCCTTCCTGTCGACGCTTCCCGGCCAGTGAGGCGGTGTTACACAGTGATAATGAAGCCGATGATTGTTATGACAACTCGGTGCGCTATACGGATAAGTTGATGGGCAAGGTGTTTAGCTTGCTGGAAAACTCACGCTCTTCGGTCATGTATTTCTCCGATCATGGACTGATTCGCGATCCGAAGCGCGCCGTAGCATACTCCCACGGTAACGTTAATCCTCCGCGAGAAGCTCTGCATATCCCGGCGTTTATCTGGTATGGGCAACAGGTTGACTCCGATAAAAAGTATACCGGAGATTACAATACTGTTTGGTCTGCTGATGACGTTAATACGCTTGCTGGACTGTGGCTTGGGATCCACCGTCAGGGAGAGCCTGTTCATTCTGTACAGTCCTGGCTTGCGGGTTACAATAGGGATGTTACCGTTCTGGACACAACCGGGAAGTCCTATGAATGGCGTAATATTCGTTAACACTGGTGCGGTAAACTTGTTTTTAGCAGTGTGCTAGCCTGCTTTACCTTTTAATAAATGGAATGATGATGATTAATATAGAGCGAGATAGGATCCAAGTTGCATTGCTACAATTACTCTTCGGGCTGTGTGCTATTGCTTTTGGTTGCGTAGTGATTTCACCTAATTTATCCGCTAAGATTTTGGGCCTGGCGGGTATTACTGCTTTCGTTACTTTCATGTTGGATATTAAAAACTTCAGAAAGAATGATGCATTCTGGCTTTGTCTGGTTCTGCTGATCATCGGGGTTTGCGATCTGATCTGGTACCGGATGTATAAGATTGATAGTGCCGCGATCAACTCCTATCGCGCCTATCTTGAAGTCGGGAAAATCTGCCTGTTTGGAGCATTCTCCATTTTTGTGTTTGTGAACCGTAATCAGCTCAAAGTAGGCTGTAATAAGATCCATATGTTACTGGTCATCGCATTGCAATTGATGATCGTTGTCTACGCCGGGTATCAACATCTGTTTCTTGAAAACCAAAGGGTAACGCTCTCACTTGCTGGTGGTACGGATGCGACAGGGGCTGCTTATACTATTGCATTTATCTCGTTCTACACGATTCTGGTGCTACAACACAGTTCAAGCAGATGGAAAGAACTGTTTATCCTCGGGCACTTTTTGATTACCTTCCTGGTACTGGTGACGACAGGAACGCGTGCCGCCATTCTGACCTATCCGATTATTTTCTTCGGTTTGCTGGTGGTGAAGGTGTACAAGGAAAAGCATATCCCGTGGAAAGGGGTATCCGTTTTTCTGATCGCTTTGCTGGTTGGTGTATTCATGATGAAAGACAATCTGATAAAGCGTTATAATGACTTTAACCGCGACATCGCTTCCTATGATAAAGCGAACAGCGCCACGTCGGTTGGTGCTCGTTTCGCTATGTGGAAGGGGGGATTAGCGGCGTCTAAAAATAATTATTTATGGCAGTCTACTGATGAGCGAAACGTAAAGATTATCGAAGAAGTTAATAAAGACCCAAGCCTGTCAGGCGCGCTGGATCACATTCGCGGTCATCTCCATAATGAAATCGTTGAAACACTCTCTGTCAAAGGTCCTTCTGGCGTTATCCTTTATATCCTGTTTGTAATATCGCTTGGCTGGTATGCTCTGCGTAAACGTAAAAGTATTATTCTTTTTGCTTTCCTTGTTTCTATGATTATGTTTGGTGTAGGTGGTGTAATGTTCTATTCTAAAACAACACCTGTTGCCTGGATGCTGACACTTATAATGTCGATTGTTTTCCTGGAACAAAACAAACATCGAGCGGTGATTAAGTAATCATTTTGATTCTCCATCGGGAAAAAGGTATTCTCCCGATGGAGAAATACCTTTTACCAGACGAGCCCACCATGAACGAACTGATTTCAGTTATCATCACCACTTACAACAGAGAGGAGTTGCTGGAACGCGCAATTCGTTCAGTTATTGCTCAGACATATCCTGCGGTAGAACTGGTTATTGTTGATGATTGTTCAAATGAAAAAACCGCACAACTTATTGAGCGTATGCGCACAGAGTGTGAAGCGCGGTTTGTGCATTTCATCTATGAACGAAATGAGAAGAACAGCGGTTCTAACTTCAGCCGTAACCGGGGCTATGCACTCTCGCACGGCGTGTTTGTGACGGGCCTTGATGATGACGATTATTTCCTGCCTGAACGTTTAACGAAGCTTGCTGAGCGGTATGATGACAAATATGCCTTTGTGACTGATACCCCCGCCAGACTGGACAAAACCCACCGTAGTTATCCAGATACAGATGATAAAAGAATCATCAAGTTACAGGACGTTTTGTGCGAAAACGTAGTGGGTAATCAGGTACTGACAACGAAAGAGAAACTGTCAGGTGTGGGTGGTTTTTCCCCTGAGATTAAACAACAGCAGGATCGCGATGTCTGGATTAAATTAATCCTGAGATATGGTCCTGGTATTAAATACAGTTTTAGCACTGCCATGGTGGATGCTGAACACGGTAGTAATCGAATTACCTCGCAAATTAAAAAATATAATGCTTACCGGAAGCTCTATTTTAAATATCGTGAGCATATGTCCGATGAAACCAAAAGCAACAACCTGTTCCAGCTGATGTCTTTCCGCGGATTTAAATCTTCTCGCATGAACTGTTTATTACGTGGGCGTAAAAAAGATGCCAAGCTGAGAATGAAACTGCTGCGTCGGACATTAAAAGAGATGTTCAAGGGTGCATAAGGGTGGAATGATGAATCTCAATCTAATCAATAAACTCATCAAAAAAACACGGCGCTGGCAGAAGAAAACCGGTTTATCTCTTTTCCAGCGTGCAGCTGAGCACTTTGAGCAGAAGAAGAAAGAGACGCTATTTGACGTTATTGATGCGCTGAAAATTCAGCCGGAATCCGCGAGTAACACTGAATCTGCACAGTCGCGCATCATCTGGATCTGCTGGTTTCAGGGGCTGGAAAGCGCACCAGAGCTGGTTAAACGTTGCATCGAATCCGTGCAACGTAATACGCCAGATGCTCAGGTTGTCATCCTGACGGATGACAATATTCCTGACTACCTCTCATTACCGGATCACATTAAAGCCAAATATCAGGCCGGGCTTATCAGCAAAGCGCAGTATTCCGATATTGTTCGCTGCTCTTTACTGTATCAGTACGGTGGGATCTGGATGGATGCCACCGTTTTTATGACGAAAACAGTGCCTGAGTCTTTCTATGAAAATAGCTTCTCATCGCTGCGTTTTGAATCGGGGGAAAATGCAACAAGCCAGGGATTCTGGACGGCCTATTTTCTTGCCTCGCAAAAGGGCAATACCCTAGTGAAGCTGGTCAGGGATATCCTTTATCGTTACTGGCAACATCACGATATCTTGCTCGAATATTTCTTAATTGATTACAGCTTCCTGTATGCACGCGAACGCTACCCTCAGTTTCGCGAGATCATGAATGCGCAGCCTGTGACGGGAAATAATCGCTTTTTGATTCGCCAGTTTATCTCTGTTGCACCTGATGCTGCGGCGAAAGAGACCCTGAATCGCGATCCTGTGGGTATCTATAAACTCTCTCACAAGGAACAGTATCGTACTTCGGATAACGGTAAGCCGACGCTGTACAGCCAGATCCTGGACGATACCTTCCGTCTGTAATGACAAAAAAGCCACCCTCACTGAAGTGAACCCCGAAAGTTGGACATCCAATGATTAGGGGTTTTGCGTTTCAATGGGCAGAAAAAAATATTCATCTG
>NZ_JAWUEI010000036.1:0-43006 GCF_036663495.1 Enterobacter sp. 342 | reverse complement strand
AATCGGCCCAGATCCGCGAAATTTTAATCAGCGAGTCAGCTTGGGAAGAAATGACCTGCTTATTCGCACCTTCCTTAGCTCAGTTGGTTAGAGCGTGCGGCTCATAATCGCCCGGTCGCTGGTTCAAGTCCAGCAAGGTCTTTATTCATCGACATAACCCACGCTATGAAGGTTCTCAGCGGTGCAGGCAGATGTTTTCGACTCGGGTAGTAAACACAGAAATTATCAGCGGGATAGGCATAATCGGGTAGCAAACGGACAAGTTTGTTTTCGCTAATTTTATCTTTAACCAGATTCTCATAAACAAACGCAATACCTAACCCATATTCAGCAGCCTGAATCATTGCCGCATCTGAATCTACAACCAGATCGCCATTAACAGACACGTCCATTTTTTCTCCTTGTGAATCTATAAACTCCCATCGGTATCGTTGTCCATCAGGAAAGCAGCGGTTTATACACCTGAATTTTACAAGATCTTTTGGTGAGTCAGGTTGTCCTGATTTTTCCACAAAATGGGGGCTGGCAACGGGAATAAGAGACATCTTGCCTCCAAATGGGATTGCAACCATATCTTTAGGAACATCTTGTGTATAACGTACTCCGGCATCGAAACCTGAATCTATAATGTTTATTTTTCTGTCAGTGGTGAATAACTCTAAATTAATACCCGGGAAATCATTTTTGAACTTAACGAAGTGGCTTTGAAAAAAGAGATCAAGCACGATTCGGGGTAAGTTGATTCTGATGACGCCTTCTGGGTTATCTTTGTGGTCATTAAGATTATCAATGACGCGCCTGTAGTCATTCAGGACTGGCGTCACGTCATTAAGAAATGTTTTACCGACAGCGGTTAAAGACAAGCTTCTGGTGGAGCGATTTAAAAGCCTAACACCCAGTTTTTCTTCAAGATTATTTATAGCGACCGTTAATGTCGGCGCTGAAAGATTTAATTCTTTTGCGGCTTTACGAAAACTCCCATGTTTTACAATAAGAAGTAATATTTCTATGTGCTGTAATTCTGGCACGTTTTTCATTGTTAGTTTCCATAAAACACTACATTAAAAATATACTAATTGTTATGCGTGGAAAATGGAAGTATATATTTCTTGTCGTTTATCGAAAGAGGAATATAAGGTGAAAACACGTTATCTTGGGAAAACTAAATTCCAGGTGTCAGCATTGGGTCTGGGTTGTATGGGGATGAGTTTTGCCTATGGTGGTGCCGAAGAATCGGAGGCGATCAATACTATTCACGCTGCGGTGGATTTGGGCGTCACCTTCCTTGACTCCGCAGAAGTCTACGGCCCCTTTGATAATGAAGTCCTGGTCGGAAAAGCCATCAAAGGCATTCGCGATAAGGTACAGATTGCGACTAAATTTGGTTTCCGCATTCTTCCGGTCGGGCAGGGGCTTGAGCGCATGGCTGGTGTTGACAGCCGCCCTGAACATATTCGCGAAGCGGTAGAAGGTTCACTTAAACGTCTCAATATCGATACTATCGATCTGCTATATCAGCATCGTGTTGACCCGACAGTACCTGTTGAAGATGTTGTGGGAACAATGGCTGATTTAATCAAGGAAGGGAAAATTCGCCATATCGGGCTCTCAGAGGTGTCAGCCGACACTTTACGCCGGGCCTGCAAAATTTATCCGATTACCGCAGTTCAAACGGAATATTCGCTTTGGACTCGCGAGCCGGAGGAAAGCATTCTCAACGCTTGCCGCGAGTTAGGCGTTGGGTTTGTGCCCTATAGCCCGTTGGGACGCGGATTTTTAACCGGGAAAATCACAGACAGTTCCGGTTTTGGCGAGGATGATTTTCGGCGCAACCTGCCTCGCTTCCAGAAAGCAGCGATGCAGAAAAACCAGCTGCTGCTTGATCAACTACAGGGCGTCGCTGATAAATACCGTTGTTCCCTGGCACAACTGGCTCTGGCGTGGGTGATGAGTAAAGGAGAGGATATTGTTCCCATCCCGGGCGCACGAAAAATAGCACATTTACAGGATAATGCGGGTGCGGTCAGTCTGAACCTTTCCGACCCCGATATTAAGGTCATTGACAGTCTCTTCACGCCTGACAATATCCAGGGGCAAAGATATAACCAGAGTGATTTTAATTTAATCGAAAAATAACACCTCGCAAAAAATTCTCCTGCTTTTATGGCGGGAGAGTTGCTTAGCCTGTGTATTAAATGTCGCTATAATAAATAGAAGGCTAATGAGTTTTTCTTCCGTTCAGTCTTAAGGTTTTCTTAATTTTTAATCATTCTGCTTTCTCCATTTGGATTTTTATCATTCCAAACCCCGCGATAATGAAATTTTACACTTTTACGCCAAAACTGGATTGATACTAATTATCATTAGCGTTTTTGTGTGCTTTAATCCTGTCCCACAAAGCTATGCGTTGTTAATCACGTTGGTCAATTAAGGATATGTTCATGAATTCTCGTCTGCTGTCATGTTTCTCCCTTGCCTTGTTGTCTTCATCCCTTTTCCTTTCTACACAATCAGTTGCGGCAGATAACAACGAAGGTATCGTTGTCTACAACGCGCAGCACGAAAATCTGGTTAAGTCGTGGGTTGATGGTTTTACTAAAGAAACCGGCATTAAAGTGACTCTGCGTAATGGTGATGACAGCGAGCTGGGTAACCAACTGGTTCAGGAAGGCAGCGCATCGCCAGCAGACGTATTCCTGACGGAAAACTCGCCGTCCATGGTTCTGGTGGATAATGCCAACCTGTTTGCACCACTTAATGCCGATACCCTGAAGCAGGTACCAGCAGAATATCGTCCGGCACACGGTCGCTGGATCGGGATTGCTGCCCGCAGCACAGTGTTTGTGTATAACCCGGAAAAACTGACCGAACAGCAGCTGCCAAAATCGCTGATGGATCTGGCGAAACCTGAGTGGAAAGGCCGTTGGGCGGCATCACCGTCAGGCGCAGATTTCCAGGCCATCGTGAGCGCGATGCTGGCGCTGAAAGGCGAGAAGGCGACTCTGGAATGGCTTAAAGCGATGAAAACCAATTTTGTTGCCTACAAAGGTAACAGCACCGTCATGAAGGCCGTCAATGCCGGTCAGATTGATGGCGGCGTGATTTATCACTACTACCGTTTTGTCGACCAGTCCAAAACGGGTGAAAACAGCAAAAACACCCAGCTCTACTATTTCAAACACCAGGATCCGGGCGCGTTTGTGAGCCTCTCCGGCGGTGGCGTTCTGGCATCCAGCAAACACAAAGAGCAAGCACAGGCGTTCATCAAATACATCACAGGTAAAGAAGGCCAGGAAAGCCTGCGTACCAACAATGCCTTTGAATACGCTGTGGGTGTAAATGCAGCCTCTAACCCGAAACTCGTTCCGCTGAAAGATCTTGATGCGCCGAAAGTTGAACCTTCAACGCTTAACAGTAAAAAAGTCATCGAGCTGATGACTCAAGCCGGTCTGCTGTGATCCTGAGAGTAAAGTGAACGTCTTATGTCTGGTCTGAGTCTCGACATCGGAAAAAACAGAGTGCAGGAGCCTGCTCGCAGGCGTCCTGCACTGCCGATGGTTGCGTTAGCTGTCTTGTTTTCATTAATGGCGCTTCTGCCTTTAGGTTTTATCATTGCCATTGGCATTGAGACGGGCTGGGAGACGATTAAGGCGCTGGTGTTCCGCCCACGTGTTGCCGAGTTGCTCAGCAACACGCTGTGGCTGACAGCGTTAGCGGTTCCGCTTTGTATTGTGACAGGCGTAGCAATCGCCTGGCTTACAGAGCGCACGCAGCTTGCCGGGCGGGGAATTTGGTCTGCGCTGGCGGTGGCACCGCTGGCTATTCCTGCGTTTGTGCAAAGTTATGCGTGGGTGAGTGTTGTCCCGTCGATGCATGGACTTTCTGCAGGCGTGTTCCTCTCCGTACTTGCCTACTATCCCTTTATCTATATGCCGGTTGCGGCGGTGCTGCGTCGCCTTGACCCGACGCTGGAAGATGTCGCCGCTTCGCTCGGTACTCCGCCGTGGCGGGTCTTTTTCCGCGTGGTGCTACCACAACTCAAACTCGCGATCTGTGGTGGCGCGCTGCTGGTGGCGCTGCACCTGCTGGCGGAATATGGCCTGTACGTGATGATCCGTTTTGATACCTTCACCACGGCGATTTATGACCAGTTTCAGTCTACCTTCAGCGGTCCTGCTGCAAACATGCTGGCGGGTGTACTGGCCTTGTGCTGTCTGGCTATCTTAGTGCTGGAAGGCGTTACCCGTGGAAAAGCACGCTACGCGCGCATTGGTGCTGGCGCGGCGCGTGAACAGAAGCGCTGGCCGCTGAAACCGGCTACGGCTGTGCTGGGTCAGCTGTTTTTCATTGTGCTGATTGTTCTGGCGCTGGGCGTGCCGTTAATTGTTCTGTGTCGCTGGATTTGGCTCGGCGGTGTGCAAAACTGGATGAGCGCTGATCTCTGGCACTCACTGCGTCAGACGCTGATGCTTGGTGTGGGTGGTGCTCTGTTGACGACAGCGTGTGTGATCCCCATCGCCTGGCTCGGAATTCGTTATCCACACCGCGTTTTTCGTCTGCTGGAAGGCTGCATCTACATCACCAGTTCGCTGCCGGGGATTGTCACTGCACTCGCGCTGGTCACTGTCACCATTCATTACGCCCGTCCCATTTACCAGACGGAAATTACCCTGTTCCTTGCCTATCTGCTGATGTTTATGCCCCGCGCACTCATTAACCTGCGTGCCGGGATAGCACAGGCACCGGTGGAACTGGAAAACGTGGCGCGCAGTCTTGGCAGTACGCCGGCGAAGGCGCTATGGAGCGTCACAATGCGGCTGGCAGCACCGGGTGCGGCAGCGGGAGCGGCGCTTGTTTTCCTCGGTGTCAGCAACGAGTTGACTGCGACTCTGCTGCTCTCGCCACTGGGCACACGCACGCTCTCCACCGGGTTCTGGGCGCTGACCAGTGAAATTGACTATGTGGCCGCAGCGCCTTACGCAATGCTGATGATCCTGATTTCACTTCCGCTGACCGCCATCCTCTATATGCAGTCGAAAAAAATTGCAGGGCTATGACATGCTTGAATTAACCTCCATTTCTAAATCGTTCTCCGATGTGCAGGTGCTCGACAGCTTAAACCTGAGCGTTGCCCCCGGGAGCCGGACAGCGATTGTCGGACCATCCGGGTCGGGTAAAACCACGCTGCTGCGAATCCTTGCCGGGTTTGAAACACCGGACACAGGGCGCATTGTTATGCAGGGGCGAACGCTGTTCGATGAGAACTGTTTTGTCCCCGCACACCTGCGCGGGATCGGTTTTGTTCCTCAGGAGGGCGCATTGTTCCCACATCTTAATGTGGCAGATAACATAGCCTGGGGGCTGGACGGTACTCGTCACGAGAAGCGTCAGCGTATTGAAGCGCTGATGGATATGGTTTCGCTGGACAGGCAGCTTGCGACGCACTGGCCGCATGAAATTTCCGGCGGACAGCAGCAGCGTGTGGCACTGGCCCGTGCGCTGGCTCAGCGTCCTTCTCTGATGCTGCTGGATGAGCCCTTCTCAGCGCTGGATACCGGCCTGCGTGCGATGACGCGCAAAGCAACGGCCGATCTGCTGGCCGAAGCGGGCGTTGCCTCCATTCTTGTCACCCACGATCAAAACGAAGCGTTGTCGTTTGCCACCCAGGTTGCCGTCATGCGTGCCGGGCGTTTTACCCAGGTCGGTACGCCTTATGAAGTCTACACGCAGCCTGTTGACGAAGAAACGGCACTGTTTCTTGGTGATGCAGTGATCCTGCCAGCTCAACTTAATGCCGGGAGTGCTATATGCGCGCTGGGTGAGGTGCCGACGGACAACGCGCATGCGACAGGAGAGGGCAGGGTAATGATGCGCCCTGAACAACTGCGCGTGACGGCATGTGCGTCGCATGAAAGCCCGATCTCGATTCTTGATGTGGATTTCACCGGTCAACTGTCGACGCTCACCCTGGGGTTAGCCGGGCAGCAGCAGCCTGTAATTCTGAAGACGGTAAGCCAGCCTGGGTGGAACCCTGGCACGTCGGTACGCATTGAGATTGCTGGCACGGCACGTGTTTTTGAATATTCTTAATAGTCGTTAGTAATTTCGTGCAACGGGTTGTTATAAAAGAATTTTCCAGAACCTATGGCATTTCCTGAGATTCTCTACCATGCTCATAATGCCTCACGCATAATGTGTGTGGTTTTTCTTAGTTGCTTATTAATCTCAAGGAAAAAGGTTATGAAAAAAACAACAGCTATTTTGTTGGGAACAGCGTTACTGTTTACGACCAATGCGTTTGCTGCTCAGCTAATGACCAAAAATGAGTTTGAGAAAGTGGCGTCTCAGTATGAAAAGATCGGTACGGTAAGCACCTCGAATGAAGTATCGGTTGATGACGCGAAAAAAGAACTGATTGATAAAGCTGATAAGAAAGGCGCGGATGTGCTGGTGCTTACTTCAGGTAACACCAACAATAAAATTCACGGTACGGCTAATATTTACAAGAAAAAATAATGACTCCACAGCCACTCCGGTATCGGGGTGGCTGCCCAGGTTCCTCCCAATCCCTTGCTACCTCCAGCATGAAGTGTTAAAACGTGCCCCTTCTAAAAAAGAGACAGGGGTAGGACGTGAAAGACGCGTCATCCGCTTCAGGCAACGGTAGCGCTGAAGTTTCGTCGGAACACAATCCGACGCTGCAACGTGGTTTGCAAAATCGACATATTCAGTTAATTGCCCTCGGCGGCGCAATTGGTACCGGGTTGTTTCTCGGTATCGGCCCCGCGATTCAGATGGCTGGCCCGGCGGTTCTGCTGGGTTACGGTATCGCCGGGGTTATCGCCTTCCTGATCATGCGCCAGCTCGGTGAGATGGTCGTTGAAGAGCCGGTTTCAGGCTCCTTCGCACACTTTGCTTATAAATACTGGGGCCCGTTTGCAGGCTTCCTGTCCGGCTGGAACTACTGGGTGATGTTCGTGCTGGTGGGGATGGCTGAGCTGACGGCGGCTGGCATCTATATGCAGTACTGGCTGCCGGATGTTCCGACGTGGATTTGGGCGGCGGCCTTCTTCATTATTATTAATGCCGTTAACCTCGTGAATGTCCGCCTGTATGGAGAAACCGAATTCTGGTTCGCGCTGATCAAAGTGCTGGCGATTATCGGTATGATCGGCTTTGGCCTCTGGCTGTTGTTCTCCGGTCACGGTGGCGAGCGCGCCACTATCGACAACCTGTGGCAACACGGTGGTTTCCTGGCAACGGGCTGGAAGGGGCTTATCCTCTCTCTGGCCGTGATTATGTTCTCCTTTGGCGGGCTGGAGTTGATTGGTATCACCGCCGCTGAAGCGCGTGATCCGCATAAAAGTATCCCTAAAGCGGTCAACCAGGTGGTGTACCGTATTCTGCTGTTCTATATCGGTTCGCTGGTGGTGCTGCTTGCGCTTTACCCGTGGGTTGAGGTGAAGTCTGACAGCAGTCCATTTGTAATGATTTTCCACGATCTGAACAGCAACGTGGTGGCCTCTGCGCTGAACTTCGTCATTCTGGTGGCGTCACTCTCGGTCTATAACAGCGGTGTCTACTCCAACAGTCGCATGCTGTTTGGTCTCTCTGTGCAGGGCAACGCGCCGAGGTTTCTTACCCGCGTCAGCCGTCGCGGCGTGCCGGTGAATTCGCTGTTGCTTTCTGGTGCTATCACGTCGCTGGTGGTGTTGATTAACTATCTGTTGCCGAAAGAAGCCTTTGGCCTGCTGATGGCGCTGGTTGTCGCTACGCTGCTCCTGAACTGGATCATGATTTGCCTCGCGCACCTGCGTTTTCGCGCAGCGATGCGCCGTAAGGGGCGTGAAACACAGTTTAAGGCGCTGCTCTATCCGGCAGGCAACTATCTCTGTATCGCTTTCCTGGGGCTGATTCTGGTGCTGATGTGCACGATGGATGAGATGCGCCTGTCGGCGATGTTGCTGCCAGTGTGGGTGATTTTCCTGTTTGCGGCGTTTAAGCTTTCCCGCAAGAAATAGTGCCGTTTTCGCCCGGTGGCGTTGCGCTACCGGGCTTAAATGCTTATTTCGCGATAACACCTGCCAGAGATCGAATGTCGTTTCCGGTAGGGGACTGGTGAATACGCAGACCAAATTCGTCTACTACAGCAAAGATATGGTCGAAAATATCAGCCTGAATGGCTTCATACTCCGCCCAGATAACCGTGTTAGTGAAGGCGTAAATTTCAATCGGCAAACCATTCGCGTCGGGCGCTAACTGGCGCACCATCAGCGTCATATCTTTGCGAATACGCGGGTGATTGCGCAGATATTCATTCAGGTAGGCGCGGAAGGTGCCAATATTGGTCATCTTACGCAGGTTTAATACCGATTCCCCTTCACCGTTTTCCTGATTCCACAGGTTAATTTCCTCGTGCCGCGCGGCCATATAGGGCTTAAGCAGCTTCGCCTGAATCAACTGCTGCTGTTCCTGCTCGTTGAGAAAATGAATACTGGTGGTATCAATATTCAGGCTGCGCTTAATACGTCGCCCGCCAGAAGCCGACATTCCGCTCCAGTTGATAAAGGCATCGGACACCAGCGCCCACGTCGGGATCGTTGTGATGGTGTTATCGAAGTTTCTCACTTTCACGGTGGTCAGGCCGATATCTGTTACCGTGCCGTTCGCGCCGAATTTAGGCATTTCCAGCCAGTCGCCCAGCTTGAGCATATCGTTGGCGGAAAGCTGTATTCCTGCGACCAGCCCCAGAATCGGATCTTTAAATACCAGCATGAGGACTGCGGCCATCGCACCCAGCCCGCTAATCAGAATGGCGGGGGATTGTCCAATTAGCAGGGAGATAATTAAGATCCCTACCAGAATAGCGCTCACCAGCTTGATCCCCTGGAATATCCCCTTCAGCGGCAGTTGTGACGCGGTGGCCATTTTCTGCGACAGATTAAAAATCACATCCAGCAGGGAGAAGAATGAGAGAAGCGCATAGACCATCACCCACAGCTTCGCGCAGGTGGTGAGTATTTCCGCCGCTTCGCTGCCTTTTTGCAGCCACAAAACCGCCTGAACGTTAACGATTATCCCCTGAAGGGTAAAGGCCAGACGGTGAAATAACTTATTCTGGGTAATAATCTGTAACCACAAATGGCTACTGGCCTGCGCGCGTTTCTCAAAAATGCGCAGTACCCCTTTGTGCAGAATAAAATGAACGATAAGGGCAGTAAGGAAAATAATACCAAAGATAATCACTAAAGAAGTAGTGTGATTAATTTCAATGCCTAACTCTTCAACCTGAGCAATTAATTCCTGCATAACGTCTCCTGTATTGATGCAGCCCCATAATGGCGGCTGCAAACCAGTTATGCAAATTCACCAGGCTTATTTAGCGACATGGCAGGTTTTTACCACGGGCAGACACAGACGATGACGCATACGTAATGTCGCCAGCGCAAGGATAAGCATCAAACCTGTTTCGACGGCCAGGAAGAGGTTTATCGCCTGAGTATAATCCCCGTGATGATTCCTCAGCCCGTGCAGCAAAATTGCACCGAAAATGGCCGGACCAAGACCGAGTGCCGCCTGCTGAAGCGTACTCAGGATCGCACTCGCGGCACCGGCATCATCAGGTTGGATGTCGCGCATCCCGATGCGGTAGAAGCTGTTGACGATCAGCGCCTGTCCATAGCCAACCAGGCCGGTCGCCGGAACCAGGGTCAGAGTTGTGTTGTTCATGCCCCAGAGGCGGAATGTGGCGATCAACGCCAGCAGGCCGATAATCTGGATCGCCAGCCCGGTCAGCAGGATCGTGCTGGTGCTGTAGCGGGCGATCAGACGCGGGGCAAACCAGGCTGAAATAAAGTAGGTCACACCCAGGGCGATAAAACTGTTCCCCGATTGCCACGGCGCCATCCCGAGACCGGTTTGCATGGTCAGCGCCATGCAGAACATAAACCCGGACCAGACGCTGAAAAAGAGCATCGCAATCAGCACGCCAAAGCGAATGCTGCGAAGCTGTATCAGACGCGGTGGGATCAGCGGATGGGCATCTTCACGCTCTTTTTTACGGGCATTCAATACCATCAGATATCCCAGCGGGATAATCGCAATCAGCGCGGCCTTCAGCGGCCAGGACCAGTGCCACTGCGGGCCAAGGGCCATCGGGAACAGCAGGCAGCAAAGGATCACTGCCAACAGGACGGTGCCCACCCAGTCAATGCGCGACGGCGTTTCGCGACGGGTTTCCGGCACATAGCGACGGCTCAACGCCAGAACCACCAGACAGATGGGCACGTTGATAAAGAACGCGTTACGCCAGCCCAGCCCGGCGATATCTGCTGACACCAGCCAGCCGCCACCCATTTGCCCGACGATAAACGCGATCCCGCCGATCCCGCCAAACAGGCTTATCGCTTTGGCGTGGGCCGTACCTTTCAGGGTGACATGCAGTGTGGCGAGAATTTGCGGCATGATCAACGCCGCGCCAGCACCCTGCACAATACGTGCAGCAAGCAGTTGTTCAATGTTGCCCGCCATCCCGCATAGCAGCGAAGCCAGGCCAAAAATTGCCACGCCCCCCATAAACAGACGACGACGCCCAAGGTTATCCCCCAGCTTGCTGCCGAGTGCGAGGCACACGGCGAAGGCCACACCGTACAGGGCGACAATCAGCTCCAGCTCGGTGGCGGTGGCATGCAGGGAATGGGTGATGGCATCCAGCGCTACGTTGGTGATTGAGGTATCAATCATGGGCAGCATCTGGCCGGTTAACAGCAATATCAGGCCTGCGCGACCCGGTGAAACAACTGACGTATTCATGGTAACTCCATTGCGTCATTCAACAGATGGTCGTAGCATCAACTATCTGATAAACGGGTACCAGTTCTTGCCTATACTGGTACTGGCACTACCATGCAGGGGGATTTATGGCGCTGATGTCTGAACCTGTCATCTCGCTGAAAGATGACACCCGAAAACAGCTGGGGGCATTTCTGCGTGCCCGTCGCGAAAGCCTCGATCCGCAGCGTCTCGGCCTTCCGCGCAGTGGTCGTCGACGCACGCCGGGGTTGCGCCGGGAAGAGGTCGCTCTGTTAGCTGATGTGGGCGTCACCTGGTACACCTGGCTTGAGCAGGGCAGGGATGTTAATCCTTCCAGCGCGGTCATGGCCGCCGTCGCAAAAGCACTGCAATGTACCCCGACTGAAACACGGCATCTGTTTGTACTGGCCGGGTTACCACCGGGTGAAGCGCCGCAGGCGACCTGCTGCGAGGGGATCAGCGAAGGTACGCGCCGCCTGCTGGATACGCTGATGCCAAAACCGGCCAGCATTCAGAAACCGAATTTCGATATCGTGGCGTGGAACGACAGCTTTGGTCATCTGATGGGCGTCGATTTCAATGCGATCCCGCCGGAAGATCGCAACTGTATTTATCTGTTCCTCACGCATCCTGCGTGGCGTGCTCGGCTTGGCAGACGTGACGATGTACTGCCGATATTTGTCTCCTATTTCCGGGCGGCGATGGCCGAGCATCGGGGTGACCCGCTGTGGGAAGCTAAACTGGCACGCTTCTTCGCGGTATCTGACGAGTTTAAAACCCTGTGGCACCAGCGTAACGAGGTGCGCGGCGTGGAAAACCAGCTCAAGCTATTCACCCACCCTGAACTTGGGGAGTTTACCCTGCAACAAATGTACTGGTACTCTGCCCCACGCAACGGTTCGCGACTGCTGGTTTATCTGCCAGTGGATGACGCGGGGGAAAAAGCAATGGAATGGCTGGCGGAGCAGGCAAAATGAACGTTACCCGAAAACAGGAGCGGCTTTTACGTCGCGCACTCGATGAGTGGCAACAGGACGGTGTGTTAACCCACGACGAACATCAACGGCTGACCGGTACCCTGAAACGCGTCACCATGGACTGGCAGCGCCTTAGCCGCTACGCCTTCTGGACGGCACTCGCCTGCGTGATCATCGCCATTGGCAGCCTGTTCTCCGACAGTGAGTTGATGGCGCGTATTATCGAATTCTTCGCTTTCTCTTCTTTCGCCCGCATCGGGTTACCGGCGCTGATAGCGGTGCTGTTTTACCTGTGGGGATTCAGTCGACAGCGGCGGGAAACCCAGTGGCACTACAGCACTGAGGCGATCCTGTTCCTTGGGGTCTTCTTTACCGCCATCGCGCTCTGGCAGCTTGGTGAACGGCTCGATAACGGCAGCGGCCACGTGGCGCCGTTGTTCCTGGCAGGCTGCGTGATTTACGGGCTGGTGGGCTTTTTTGGTCGCTCGGGGCTGGTGTGGCTGTTTTTCCTGCTTTCACTCGGCAACTGGTTTGGTGCTGAGACGGGCTATGTATCCGGCTGGGGCGCGTACTGGCTGGGGATGAACTACCCGGTACGGTTTATCTTCTTCGGTGGCGGACTGCTGGCGTTGTGCTGGGTTCTGCGGGCGTTATTGCAGGCGCGACAGCTCTATACGACCAGCAAAGCAATGGGGTTAACGTACCTGTTTGTCGCCCTGTGGATCATGTCGATTTTTGGCAATTACGATATTGATAACTGGTACAGCGTGACGCAGGCTTCGCTTCTGCCGTGGGCGCTGCTGTTTGCGGTGGCCGCGGTAATATGCATTTATATCAGCCTGAAAACCGACGACGGTATGCTACGCGGCTTTGGTCTGACGTTTCTCGCCATCAACCTTTATACCCGTTATTTCGAGTACTTCTGGGACGGCATGAATAAGGTGGTGTTCTTCCTGATTCTGGCGGTGTCGCTGGCGGTGATAGGGCGGTATGCGGAACGGATTTGGCACGCAGGGAACCCAGTGAAGTAAGTTTTTTGCGAGCAGCTTGCAGGGAATCACAGTGAGTTGTGTTATATCGGTTTTAAACGCGTAAGGTGAATTTTCATTCTAACCCCCCCCTGAACTACACCATTCAGATGGGTAGTAAAGTGGATTATACTTACGCGATGAGAAACCACGATGTCGCCACTGATGATTGATTCCGCAGATTTCAGCCAAAAACTAGGGCTTATCTCCCGAAACGTTGAACACACCGAAGCTTTTCTGGCGCGTGGTACGGCTGATTTTCAGTTGCCGGGGTTTATGTTGCCAGTCGGATATCGTCTCCTGAAATCACGGTTCAGCAATGAGTACCGTCTCGTGACCACCGAAGGTGGCAAACCCTATACCGCGTATGCCGTTAAGTTGACATTTCATAATGAAATTACTTTTCCACACGGTGCCGCTACGCAAGTTATGGTCTGGCGTACCCCCCGCGCTGTCCATCAACCCGTAATAAACGGATTGCCGCAATTGTTCTTTCAGTGGGTACTAAACGAATACGATATTGTTGTGTCAGACAGCGAACAAACCGGAGATGGGCAGCGGTTTTGGCTACGCATGATCGACTGGGCATTTACCATGAATTATCGTATTAGCGTGGCGGACGGTACGGAAGGGGAAGCCTGGCAATTAACGCCAGTTCATTCATACGCGGAGCTGGAAGAACGATGGATCACGTTTGCGTGGGGTTACGATCGTGACGTTCATCCGCATCGCAGACTGGTGATCAGCAAAACGTAACGGGCCGCACTGAGCGGCCCGTTTTGTTTAGCACTCGGTCACAACCGTGCTCAGCGGCAGGCGAGATTTCGGCAGCGTGGCATTGAAATCTTCCACGCTGTGGTGGCCAACAGGCACCACCACCAGGCTGGTAAAGCCTTTCTCTTTCAGACCAAATTCTTCGTCGAGGATCGCAGCGTCGAAACCTTCAATCGGTACCGCGTCCAGACCCATCGCACCCACACCCAGCAGGAAGTTACCGACGTTCAGATAAACCTGTTTCGCCATCCACTGGTCGTCATCTTTCAGATCCACGCGGTGCATGTCAGCAAAATAGGTGCGGCCTTTGTGGTTCGCGGCTTTCGCTTCTGATGTAGCAAAGCGGCCATCAGCTTCTTCCTGATCCACAACGCGCTCCAGCCAGGCGTCATCCATCGCCGTTTTCGCGCAGAACACTACCACGTGAGAAGCATCCAGCATTTTGCGTTCGTTGAAGACATAGGTGCCCGCAGCAGACTTCGCCACGCGAGCTTTACCTTCCTCGGTGCTGGCAATAATAAAGTGCCATGGCTGGGAGTTGGTGCTGGACGGGCTGTACTGCAGCAGGGTTTTGATTTTTTCCGCTTCTTCAGCGGTCAGTTTTTTGCTTGCGTCGAACGCCTTGGTGGAGTGGCGTTTCAGGGCGACAGAAATGATATCCATAACAACTCCTGGTGATGAAATTCGCCCGTGCGTGGGCGCGAAAGGTGAGCAGATTACAGCGCGACGCGGAAAAAGATAAGTGCAATTCGAGCGCTTACTCTGTTCGTCTCAGACGAACAATCAGGCCGGACGGATCCACTTCTGGTCTTTTTTCGGCAGCTTATCCACCACCAGATGCCAGGAATCATTGATGAGGTCGGTAACCAGTTCCGGTGTCACATCGTCAGTGCCGTAAAGGGAAATCCAGTGCTTTTTACTCAGATGATAGCCCGGCTCTATCCCGCGATAGATCTGCTGATTTAGCAGGGATTTCTCCGGGTCTGATTTCAGGCTGACGTGTGGCCGTCCGTGGGCGACGGCCACAATCATGAAAATTTTTCCGCCCACTTTAAACACGTCAAATTCCGGCCCAAACGGCCAACAGTGTTCGGTGAACGGCAGTTCCAGCGCCACGCGTTTTGCGTGCTCCTGCAATGCCTTACTCTCCATCGCTCTCCTCCTGGGCAAGCCCGCGCCACATCACCTCAAAGCCGAGCGCTTTAAAATCAACGGCGCGGGAAGGATCGCGGGTGGCAAATTCCATCGTCGCTTCGGCCAGCGATAAAAATAGCGCATCGCCGAATGTTTTAAATTCATCAGACATAAATACATGACGCACCGAGCGGCGGCAGAGTTAATGCAACTCGGGGAACATCTCTCTCACGGCCTGCTCAGTTTCAGCGTTGATCTTTTCACTCACGCCAAGCTGACGAATCGCGGCGTGGGCGAGAGGGTTTTTGATCCCCCAGTCAACGTAGCTATTCCAGATGTTTCGCGTGTGCTCTTTTGGTGTGGTAAGGCTGCGATCCAGGTTGGATAGCATTGCCTGACAGAGATCCTGCTTCAGATGCAGATAGAGGGCATTCAGCAGATCGTCTTTGGTAGCAAAGTAGCGAAACAGAGTCCCTTCGGCGACGCCCGCGTTTCGGGCGATGAGTGCCGTTGAGGCGGCAATACCTGACTGTGCAAACGCCACTGTTGCGGCTTCCAGTAAGGCCTGTTTTTTATCTTCACTCTTCGGACGTGCCACTAAATTTTTCCCCCTGTCAATTATTAAAAACCCTGATTGAAACACGTGCTTTGACACGCTGCAACGCGGAATGTCAAAGATCGAAAACGTCTTGACGACTTTATCATCACATCTATAATGAGTGCTTACTCACTCATAATCAAGTTTACCCTGTGTAACCCATCGGATGGGGCGCGTTTTCGGGTCAGGATATGAAAAAACCTCAATTCATCTGCGTGGTGTTTGTCATGATTATTGCTTCAGCTGCAAGTTTTCCGTTTGTTCTGAATGCCGGATTTGGCCAGTCCCCGCAGGGAGCTCAGCTCACGGAAGTCGAGGCTTCCCCACAACATCGTGACGGGAAATTCCACAATACGTTGCCAACACCGGGTTATAACGGTGACAAAAATATGCTGGTGGCGATGTGGGAGTTTCTGACCAAAAAAACTGAAAACGCACGCCCGGCACAGCCGCTGCCGTTGGTGAAAACCGATCTCACGAGCCTGCCGCTGGAGCAGGAGACTCTGGTGTGGCTTGGTCACTCCTCCTGGTATCTCCAACTGGCGGGTAAACGCATTCTGATCGACCCGGTGCTGGGCAACTATGCCGCGCCGTTCTCGTTCCTGAATAAAGCGTTTGCCGGTGAGTATCCGTGGCGCGCTGAGAGCATGCCGGAAATCGACCTGCTGATTATCTCTCACGATCACTACGATCATCTGGATTACGCCACCATCAGGGCATTACTGCCGAAGGTGAAGCGTGTGGTGACGCCGCTGGGTGTCGGATCTCATCTGCGTTACTGGGGGATGAAACCAGAGATTATTGACGAGCGAGACTGGAACCAGTCTGTGCGCATCAGTGATGAATTGACGGTGCATGTACTGCCAGCGCGTCACTTCTCCGGACGCGGTATCAAACGCGATCAAACCTTGTGGGGCAGTTTTATGTTCGTCACGCCAGAGCAGAAGGTTTACTACAGCGGTGACTCCGGGTACGGCCCGCACTTTAGGGCTATCGGCGAACAGTTTGGCGAGGTGGATTTAGCCATTATGGAAAACGGCCAGTACGACCAGGACTGGAAGTACATCCACATGCTGCCGGATGAAACGGCGCAGGCTTCAGCCGATCTTAATGCAAAAGCCGTCGTGCCCGGGCATAACGGGCGCTTTGTACTGGCGAAACACACATGGAACGACCCGCTGATCCAGCTGGCAAAAGCCAGTAAGGACAAAAACTATCGGCTGCTGACACCAGAGTTGGGCGAGCCTGTTCGGGTGAGTGATACCACGCAAACATTTCGTGAATGGTGGGAATAATGTTTAAGCGAGAAGCAGAGGGGGAGAGCAGTATGACCATTTCCGCTCAAGTCATTGATACCATCGTCGAGTGGATCGACGACAATCTGCATCAGCCATTACGTATTGACGAGATTGCTCGCCACGCGGGTTACTCGAAATGGCACCTGCAGAGACTCTTTATGCAGTACAAAGGGGAGAGTCTGGGACGTTATATCCGTGAACGCAAGCTGTTGCTGGCGGCGCGCGATTTGCGCGAATCAGACGAGCGCGTCTATGAAATCTGCCTGCGCTACGGGTATGACTCGCAGCAGACGTTTACGCGCATCTTTACCCGCACGTTCAACCAGCCGCCTGGAGCATACCGCAAAGAGAATCATAGCCGGGCGCATTGAACGTATCGAAATTCAGGCCGGGTAAGGCGTAGCCATCACCCGGCTTTTTTATGGCTTACGACGCCAGTGAAAACCAGCGACGCCAGACGAAACGCAACACGAAGAATTCGATAACCCCAAGCAGTAAAAACCACAGGCAGAACAAAATGGTGTAAAGCTGGTTAAGATCGACCATATGGAAGGTGGTAACCAGTTTCTCCGCCAGCACCAGTCCTGGCGAGGGCGCAGGAAGCAGCAGGCACGAAAGCAGGGCCAGCAATAAAATGCCTCCCGCTGTGAGCAGCGATTCTAACGGGTGTTTCATCTTAATGTTAATCGTCAGTTAAAAATGTCATTGTCCGGCATCGCGGGATGTAAAGCAATGCGGAGAAATTCCTGAAGAGGATAGGGAGATTACGGGGGCGTCGCCCACAGCTCGCAGTGTTTCTGAACCAGAGAAATAAGCGAGCCACCGTCGGCGATAAAATCCCGCATGCGTTGCGCTTCGCTCTTGCCCTGTTTTAACAGCAGGGCGATTTCCGTCATCGCGCTTGTAGCACCGAGCTTCCCGGCGGACGGTGCAACCTGCTCAAGCAGCCAGGCAATATCTTCTGCCACCGTTTTTTGCTCACCGGTATGCACGTCCGTCAGAATACCTTCTAACCCGTAACGACAGGCCTGAAAACGGTTAAAGTTATACAACAGAAAGTCTTTTTCCTGGTGTATAAACGGTCGGGTAGTCAGCAGCCAGTGCGAGGTCGCCTGGATCAGCCCGGCGATATTGATCGCGTGGCCGAGCGTCAGCGGGGTGTCCATCACTCGTACTTCTACGGTGCCGAAATGTGGGCTGGGACGAATATCCCAGTGCAGATCTTTGATGCTGTCGATCATGCTGGTGGCACTCAGACGGCGGAACAGCCCTTCAAACTCCTGCCAGTTATTCACCCATGGCATCAGGCCGTGATCCGGGAACCCCGAAAAGATGTTGAGCCGCGACGAGGCAAACTTCGTGTCCGTGCTTTGCATGTACGGTGATGCCGCCGCCAGAGCAATAAAGTGCGGCACAAAACGTGACAGACCGTGCAGCAGATAAATGGCGTCATCCCCGGTCCGGCAACCGATGTGCACATGCTGGCCGAACACGGTCGCCTGCAAAATCAGATAGCCAAAGCGCTCAAGCCTGATGTTATAGCGCTCGTCGTCGCATACCTCCTGGCGTTGCCACTTCTGGAACGGATGTGTTCCTCCACCGCAGATCTGAAGATGCTGATCCGCTGCCGCGCGCAGAATGCTTTGCTGAATCACAGAGAACTGTGCTGCCGCCTGGTTGATGTTCTGGCACACGCCAGTAGCGATTTCGAGCATGCTTTCGGTGATATCGTGCTTCACTTCACCGCCTTTGATGCCGTCTTTGACGGCGGCGATAAGGGCAGAGGAGTCCTGGCTGAGATCGTATCCAGGCGGGTTCACCACCTGCAGTTCGAGTTCGATGCCGAGGGTGAAAGGTTCAGAAGACTTGAAATCGGGTAAAGGCATGGCGCACTCCGTTGTCTGTTATGTGTTGAGTATAGACAACGAGGGTGGCGCGCTCGTCTCAGGGTGGTATAACTGTTAGCAGGCTGAGCAAAAGGGGAGTGACTCATGTCTGACTATCCAACCATTGCGCTGATTGGACCCGGTGCGATTGGGACCACCATTGCTGCAGTGCTGCATGACGCTGGCCGCACGCCGCTGTTGTGCGGACGCACCGCGCACCCGGAATTACGTTTGCGTCACGATGAGGGGGAAACGGTGGTGTCCGGTCCGGTATTAACGGATCCGACCGTCATCACGTGCCCCGTTGATCTGGTTTTTGTGGCGGTAAAAACGACGCAAAATGCCGACAGCGCCGGATGGCTGCGCGTGCTGTGTGACGAAAACACCGTGGTCTGCGCCCTGCAAAACGGCGTTGAGCAAAAAGCCCAGCTTGCGCCGTGGGTCAACGGCGCAACGGTGCTGCCGTCGGTGGTCTGGTTCCCGGCGCAGCGTGAGCCGGATGCCTCAGTATGGCTGCGCGCCAAACCGCGTCTGACATTGCCGGATGTCCCGCAGGCACAACGAGTGGTCGATGCCCTGCGTGGCACACGCTGTGCGGTTGAACTGTCGGCAGATTTCTCCAGTGTGGCATGGCGCAAACTGCTGCAAAATGCGGTAGCTGGCCTGATGGTGCTGGCCAATCGTCGCGCCGGGATGTTCTCTCGCGAGGATATTAGCGAGCTGGCGCTTGCGTATTTGCGTGAAGGGCTGGCCGTCGCTCGTGCCGAGGGGGCAAACCTGGACGATGAGGTGGCACAAGAGATCCTGGCAAACTTTCAGCGTGCACCTGCCGATTTAGGCACATCGATCCTCGCAGACCGTCAGGCCAACCGGCCGCTGGAGTGGGATATTCGTAACGGTGTTATTCAACGCTATGGTCGTGCGCACGGTATCCCGGTTCCCATTAGCGATGTGGTGGTGCCACTGCTGGCGGCAGGGAGTGAAGG
The DNA here is from genome assembly GCF_036663495.1 of Enterobacter sp. 342. NCBI lineage: Bacteria > Pseudomonadati > Pseudomonadota > Gammaproteobacteria > Enterobacterales > Enterobacteriaceae > Enterobacter > Enterobacter sp. 342. The sequence continues at coordinate 23,513 of NZ_JAWUEI010000036.1, read as the reverse complement.
CCCGGGATAAAGGAGAAAGCGGTTTTCGAGAGAGGGGAGCACTGGCATCCATTGCGGAATATTCAGAATCTATCGTTGATATCTGATTAATAAGCTCCCGATCTCCTTTTATTGATGTGGCAAGTCATTACAGAGCTCTTGTAACTCATTGAACAGTCTTGCCACATGAAAACCGTCGCACACGGAGTGGTGTACCTGAACGGCGAGAGGCAACAATACTTTTCCATCTTGTTCGTAATATTTTGCAAGAGTGAACATCGGAGCAAAAAAGTTCTGCATATTAGCAACGTTGACATTAAAACTGGTAAAGCTCACCCAGGGAATAGCCGATACGAAAAATATATTTTCCCGAGATTCTTCCTTCGGCCAATAAGCAAGGATATTACCATAGCGTGCAACGTCTTCTGAATAAGTATCCTGGAAGTGTTGAATATTGCCATCGTAATGGCTCCACATTGACGAAAAAGTCTCTGTTTCATTATGGAAAATAGTATAGTTGGGATGAATTTCATTCCAAATGACAAGCTCATTGTTTTTTATAGCCATACGGAACTCCGTATGCCGGTTGACAATTTTAGCAAGGAGGAAAATCATCGTAGGATAGAATTTCCAGCCAACCTCTTTTATATGTTTCAGCAGCGCGGTAATGTCTATCAGAACCGTTTGGTTAAATGTACTTTGAGCAAACCCCTGAAATACCTCAAAATGCTCTTTTCTTGCCCAACGCGATAAATCAACGGGTGTATATTCTGGAATTATTTTTTTCATTTTTTATCCTTTTGCTGGCAAGCCGACAGGTTCCGAACCGTGCTGGTCGAGAACGCACTGGTGAGAGTAGCGCATCCTTATACGGGATGAAAGAAGATGCCATAGCATATCCGCTCTGCAGCCTGGTTCAACTCTGGCTCGTCGCAAGAGCGGATAACAACAGCGGAGTAGGTTTAATTTGCCTTATGGAATCACCGTCAAAGGTTTACTCCATGTCCTGAAGAGTCGACTTAACCGCCTTTAATGTCCTTCTACGGATCCAGCCACTGCCCGCCCGTATTGCCAGCCAGTAAGCTGCCATTTTTAACAGAGTACTTCTGTCCGGACAAAAGACGAACGTCTCCGTAGAGAGTTCATATTGGCCTGACGCCAGTTCTGTGACCTGGTAGCGTAGCAACAGTTTCGCGCGGCCCGGCGCGACTGGCGTCTGAAAAGCACTGGCATCCGGTATGTTTTCCAGATTGAAATCGGTACGCCAGAATTGTCCTCGTAAGCCATAGCAGAGCTCAGATGCAGAGCTTTTTAAAAGGGTAAAACTGTGCAACCCAAAATTACTGATCGAATTATCCTGTGTATTGCGCATTAATTTTCGCGGTAATTGACGCAAAGACATCAACTGGCGAATCACCGGATCTTGCCGGACGTCAAAGTTTGCAATCAACGGCAGAATAGTTTCAGGGTGGGTAGTGTGAATGACCGTTCGGTGTTTTTCATGAAACTGGAACTGAGGTAAAAAAACGGGAGCATCCTGCCAGTTAGCAAGCGCATTGCGGGTAACGAATCCTGGATTCAGCATCTCTTTTCCTTGTCATCCCTTAAGCACAGCCAGAGTAACAGATGGCTTACCACAGGCAATTACCAGGAAAATAGAGTTGTATTTGGCCGAAATTCTGCTCTTTCACAAACTCCACCCGCCACCAGACCATGTCATGCAGTATTGCGAGGCGGTTTCCGGAAAGAGCATGCCGGGGTGTTATCCCGGCCTGCAACACGATGAATAACAGGTTTGCGAAATTACCCTGCAGCCTGCTGCTTATACATCTCTACGAGTTTCTTTTTTTGCTCCTGCGTGAGCATTTTACTGACGTTGGTGTAATACGTAATTCGACAATGTGCCGCCTGTTCATGCAGTCCATTCTGGATCGCTATTTGTTGCTTAAATACTTTCTCATCCACATTACCCGTTTTAACCATTTTTAAAAACGCCTGCGGATTAAATTGGCTAGCATCAATATTGTTCATGCACTCCTGTGCATCAGCATGCAGGTTAATGAGCTGCGTTTTTTGCGATTTATCTAGCTGTAACACGCTTCCAAACGTTTCTGGTTGAGGTGCCAGTGGCTCAGCAGCCAGCGTCATGCCTGAGAAGATGAAAGTCGACAAGCCTAATATGATAGTAGGAAATTTCATGGGATATTTCTCCATTTGAATAAGTGGTATTCACTGTAGCTGATATGGCTGCCTTAAAAAGTCTCATTTGGAACTTTCACCGAAATTATGGGGCGAAAAAACTCTGCCACCAATATGCCGTGGCAGAGAAACCGGACTTTCAAGGATGGAACGTATCTGACGATACGCAATAAACAGTAAGGTGAAATGATTATTCAGGTCAATTTTTACAAAGTACCAAATGACACTCCCGTTATTTATTCGGGCCGATATAGTTCGTGGCGATATTAAAAAAACAAACTTCGGACTTAAAGGCTAAAGAGATGAAAAACAATTATTCCCGTTTACTCGGAGGGTTGGTCATATCCTGCTCTCTGCTACTCACCGCGTGCGACCGCAACGCCCCGGTGCCCGGCGCACAGGCTCCCCATCCGGTAGGGGTGGTTACACTGCGCAGCCAGTCACTGCCTGTACAAACCGAACTTCCAGGTAGGGTATCGGCATTTCGGGTGGCTGATGTGCGTCCGCAGGTCAGCGGCATCATCCTGAAGCGAAATTTCGTGGAGGGAAGTCATGTGCATGAGGGCGAGTCCCTGTATCAGATAGATCCTGCGTCCTATCAGGCTGCGCTGAACAGTGCCAGAGGCGATCTCGCAAAAGCCACCGCTGCGGCCACTCAGGCGCATCTCACGGCGAACCGCTACCGTGCGCTGATAAAAACCCATTATGTCAGTCAGCAGGACTATGACACGGCGGTGGCTAACGCCCAGCAGGCTGATGCCCAGGTTGTAGCCCAGAAAGCGGTGGTCGAACAGGCGCAAATCAACCTCAACTACACCAAAGTGACCTCCCCCATTTCAGGCGTGATTGGTAAATCTTCCGTAACCGAAGGGGCGCTGGTCACCGACAGTCAGTCTTCAGCGCTTGCGACGGTGCAACAACTGGATCCGGTTTATATTGATGTGACGCAGTCCAGCGATGATTTTCTGGCGCTGAAAAGCGAGATGGCAAAAGGCCAGATCACGCAGCAGAACGGGCAGGCAGACGTCATGCTGCAGCTGGATAATGGTCGTCTGTATCCCAGTAAGTGCCAGCTTGAGTTTTCTGATGTCACTGTTGACCAAACAACAGGGTCGATTACGGTGCGCGCGGTGTGTCCAAACCCTGACAGCACACTGCTGCCGGGAATGTTTGTCCGTGCGCATCTCACTGAAGGGATGCGTACCGATGCCTTGCTGGTGCCGCAGCAGGCCATTACCCGTACACCGCGCGGTGATGCAACGGCGATGGTGGTGGACAGCCACAACCGGGCGCAGGTGCGTCGCGTTCAGGCTGCGCAGGCCACGGGTAATCAATGGCGTGTCACGGCGGGGTTATCGGCAGGTGACCGGGTGATCGTTACAGGTCAGCTGATGCTGCGACCAGGGATGACCGTTTTGCCAACCGAAGATGACAGCATGGCAGCATGGGCGCCTGGCAATCGTGCGGGGGGCAAATAATGTCGAACTTCTTTATTAGCCGTCCGATTTTTGCCTGGGTGATCGCCATTGTGCTGATGCTTGCCGGTGGCCTGTCGATCCTGAAGTTGCCTGTGTCGCAATATCCGACTATCGCACCACCCGCTGTGCAGATCACCGCCAGCTATCCGGGAGCTGATGCCAAAACCGTGGAAGACACGGTGACGCAGGTTATCGAACAGAAGATGAACGGCCTCGACGGCCTGATGTATATGTCTTCCAACAGCGACGCGATGGGCAATGCCACTGTGACGCTGACATTCAAAAACGGAACCGATCCTGATATCGCCCAGGTTCAGGTGCAAAATAAGCTGCAGCTGGCGATGCCGCTTCTGCCTGCCACGGTGCAGAGTATGGGCATTAATGTTCAGAAAGCCAGCAGCAGCTTTTTGATGGTTGTCGGGTTCACCGGTGAGAAGGGCAGTGCCTTAACACAGGCCGATCTGGCCGATTATGTGGCCTCAACCGTGCAGGATCCGATCAGCCGGACGCAGGGCGTTGGGCAGGTGCAACTGTTTGGTGCGCAGTATGCCATGCGTGTGTGGCTTGATCCGAACAAGCTGAACAACTACCAGCTCACCACGGAAGAGGTTGTAAAAGCGATCAAATCGCAGAATAACCAGATTGCGGGTGGACAGCTTGGGGCGTTACCGGCTCCGGCATCCCAGCGTCTGAATGCTTCTATCATCGCTCAGACCCGCTTAAGCACGCCGGAGCAGTTCGGTAACATTATTCTGCGCGTCAATGAAGATGGCTCAGAGGTTCGCCTGCGTGATGTGGCGCGCGTTGAGCTGGGCAGTGAAAACTACAGCTCCAGCGCGGAATACAACGGCGAGGCAGCGGCGGGGCTGGGGATCAAACTGGCCACTGGCGCGAACGCACTCGATACGGCGAAAGCCATAAAAGCCGAAATTAATACGCTGAAACCGTTTTTCCCGGCGGGAATGAAGGTGGTGTATCCGTACGACACCACACCGTTTGTGAAAATTTCTATCCACGATGTGGTGAAAACGCTGCTTGAAGCGATAGTGCTGGTGTTCCTGGTCATGTACCTGTTTATGCAGAACATCCGTGCCACCCTGATCCCGACCATTGCTGTACCTGTGGTGTTGCTGGGCACGTTCGGGGTGCTGGCCGCTTGTGGGTTCTCCATCAACACACTGACCATGTTCGGGATGGTTCTGGCGATAGGCCTGCTGGTCGACGATGCCATTGTGGTGGTCGAAAACGTCGAGCGCGTGATGACCGAGGAGGGGCTTTCCCCCGTCGAAGCGACCCGCAAATCAATGGGACAGATCCAGGGGGCGCTGGTCGGTATTACGATGGTTCTCTCCGCGGTATTTGTACCGATGGCCTTCTTTGGCGGCTCGACAGGGGCGATTTATCGCCAGTTCTCCGTCACTATCGTGTCGGCGATGGTGCTGTCCGTGACGGTGGCCATGATCCTGACGCCTGCGCTGTGTGCCACTCTTCTGAAGCCGGGCAACCATGCGCCGCAGCGGGGCTTTTTTGCCTGGTTTAACCGGATGTTCGACACCAATGCCGATCGCTATCAGAACGGTGTGGCGCGCATCGTCAACAAAACCGGGCGCATGATGGCAATTTACCTGCTGATTGTCGCCGGCATGGCCGCGATGTTTGTTTTCCTGCCAACCTCTTTCCTGCCAGATGAGGACCAGGGGGTATTTATGAACATGGTGCAGTTGCCTGCCGGAGCGACGCAGTCACGGACCCAGGCGAGTCTGGATAAGGTGACGCGCTACTATCTGCATAATGAAGCAGCGAATGTGAATTCGGTGTTCACCGTGGCGGGCTTTGGTTTTAACGGCAACGGTCAGAACAATGGTATTGCTTTTGTCAGCCTCAAAGACTGGTCTCAGCGCCACGGTGCCGCAAACCGCGTGGAGGCGATTATTCAGCGTGCCAATCATACGTTTGCCCGCACGATTCATGACGGCGTCGCTTTCGCCTTTAATCTGCCTGCCATTACGGATTTGGGCACCGCCACCGGCTTCGACTTTGAGCTGATCGACAAAGCCAACCGTGGCCATGCCGCGTTGACGCAGGCGCGAAATCAGCTGTTGATGATGACGCGTAAGTTCCCCAATGTGGTGACCAAAGTCCGGCCAAACGGGCTGGAAGATGCCCCGCAGTTGAAACTGGATATCGATCAGCAAAAAGCGGAAGCACTGGGCGTGAGCAATGACGCAATCAATAACACCATCTCTACTGCGCTGGGTGGCACCTACGTGAACGATTTCCTCGACAGAGGGAGAGTGAAAAAAGTCTACGTGCAGTCCGATCAGGCGTATCGCATGCTTCCGGATGACATCAACAGCTGGTACGTCAAGGGGAACCACAACCAGATGGTGCCGTTCTCGGCATTTGCCCGCGCCCGCTGGGAATATGGTTCACCACGCCTGGAGCGCTACAACGGCCAGTCATCCATGGAGATCCTGGGTGAGCCTGCACCAGGGCGCAGTTCAGGGCAGGCAATGATGCTGATGGAAAAACTGGCCGCCAAACTGCCAACCGGGTTTGGCTATCAGTGGACCGGCATGTCCTGGCAACAGCAGCAGTCGGGCAATCAGGCTCCCGCGCTGTACGCCATCTCACTGGTGGTCGTGTTCCTCTGCCTTGCTGCCCTGTATGAGAGCTGGTCCGTTCCGTTCGCCGTGATGCTGGTGGTGCCGCTGGGTATCATTGGCGCACTGGCAGGGGCCATGCTGCGCGGCCTGAACAATGATGTTTACTTCCAGGTCGGGCTGTTGACCACCATCGGTTTGTCGGCGAAGAACGCTATCCTGATCGTCGAGTTTGCCCGGGATCTGATGCTAAAAGAGGGGATACCTCTGCTGGAGGCCACGTTGCAGGCGGTACGCATGCGACTGAGACCGATCCTGATGACCTCGCTGGCCTTCATTCTGGGTGTTCTGCCGCTGGTGATCAGCGATGGTGCAGGAAGCGGTGCCCAGAATGCCGTCGGCACCGGTGTGATGGGCGGGATGATCAGCGCCACGTTGCTCGCCATCTTCTTCGTCCCGGTGTTTTATGTGGTGGTGATGCGGCTGGTGGCCCGTAAAAAATAGCACTTAATAGCGCAGCGGAAGGTGAACAATACGGATCAGTTTCCCTCGCTGCGCTTCCACGTAGCCACCTTCGGTCAGGTCTTTGAGGATCCGCAGGACCGTGCTGCGGGACAGCTTAGTGGTGGACTGAATATAACTGAGGATGGAGTGTGCCTGACGAAAGTCATCGTCTTTTAACTCCAGTTCCAGCAGCTTTCCACGGACAGTATCGTAAGCATTGTCGTTAAGCAGATGCAGGTCTCGCCAGGTGGAAAAGTGCAGATGAAACGCCAGTACGGTCGCGGCATCCTGCCATAGCAAGGGCTGCTCACTGAATACCTGCTGCGCTTTTTGGCCAGACAGCACATAAACCTCGCTCTCAGGTGCAAAGCGAACGTAGGTCGTGTCGCCCAGAGGCATCAGTATCTCAGCAAGACCGAAGATATGTGGTGCGGTGGCCATACTGAGTTCCAGGTCATCCTGCTTGCGGTGAAGCCAGAAATGACCTTCGGTCAGCAGATAGATCTCCGGACCATTTTTATAAAAACTCCGTGGACGGCGGACCAGCATCTTTTCAGCCTGCGGAAGCAGGGCATCCAGCAGGCGCTGAATGCTCTCCTGCGGTTTGAGCGCCAGTATTTTTTTCAGTGTGAGCTGGAATGTATCGGCGGTCGGTGTGGTCATGGCGATGTTTTTTTATGCTTGCGGGTGAGTAAATCAGTATCGCAGAACGCAAAATTATCGTCCATATTCCTCATTTCTACCTCACCAGAAACCGTGCGATATCGGTACAGAGAACTGGAGCACTCCCGCATGGTCTGTGGGGCAATAATCTGGGGATAGTCAGCCTTAAACACATATGCGAAACTTACCGCTTCTGAAAAAATGTGGTGGGACCCGCTCAATGTCAGAACCATCTTCGCAGTGCCTTTTCAGTGAAGGACTGATCAACTTTCCTGATGGCTATCAGGATCGTACCGTAAACGTATTCGCGCCGCCCGCTGCGGATGCACCAGCGTTCAATATCTCCCGCGATGCCCTCAACCCCGGCGAAACGCTTGCCGCGTATATCGATCGCCAGCTCGCCCTGATGGAAAAACACATCAAAGGCTGGAAGCAGGGTGAGCGCAGCGACGCGACGCTTGGCGCCAGCCTTTTGCAGGGTGAAATTGTCCATGCCAGCTACCTGCGCGACGGGAAACGCGTCTGGCAGCAGCAGGCGGTGTTTAATGTCGACAGCCATAAAATTCTGGTGTTCACCATGACCTGCACGCGCGCGCTGGATGATGCCGACAACGCGCTGTTTGGCGAACTTCTCAGGAGCTTCCGCTTCCACCAGTAACTTCAGGGACCGTTGTTATGTTTGAAGCAGCACGCGTTGGTGATGATATCGGCCACTCCGGTGCGCTGGCCGGGATGATTGCCGGAACGATTGTCGGTGGTCTGATTGCCGCCGCCGGGGGGATTCTGGCGGGGGCCATGTTTATTGCCGGCCTTGGCGCATCCTGTCTTGGTGTGGGCGTTCTGCTCGTCGGCGCCAGCCTGGCCGTGGGGTATTACACCGGGGAGCTGGCGACCGCCGCCCGGGACAGCATCGCAGATGCCGGGGCATCCAGTATGACGAAGAAAGGCGTCATCACCTCCGGCTCGCCCAATGTGTTTATCAACGGTAAACCTGCCGCCATGGCCACGGACAGCGCGGTGAAGTGCTCTGACGACGGCTCGCAGCAGATGGCCGAAGGCTCCTCGCGGGTCTCTATTAACAGCCTGCCTGCGGCCCGTATCGGGGATAGAACCACCTGCGACGCGAAGGTGATGACCGGTTCGGACAACGTCATCATCGGCGGCGATCCGCAGCAAACCCTGCCCATTCAGTCTGAAGTCCCGGAGTGGCTCTACAAAGTCTCCGATCTTACCCTGCTGTTCGCCGGGCTTATCGGCGGCTGGGGCGGTGCGGCCGGCAAAGTCGGGGCGCTGTCTAAGCTGCTGGGGAAAATCCCTGGGATCAATAAGCTGGCTCGTATTGCCTGCCGGGCTGGTACGCTGATGACCGGCGTGGCGGCGGCGGGGATCATTGCCCGCCCGGTGGATATCGTCAGCGGACAGAAGTTTCTCAGCGGGGATGATGAGCTGGATTTCGTCCTGCCTTCCCGTCTGCCAGTGCGCTGGCAACGCTACTGGCGCAGCGGCAACCCCGGTGACAGTGTACTGGGCCGCGGCTGGAGCCTGTTCTGGGAAAGCCGCCTTGAACCTTATCAGGACGGCCTGGTGTGGCGCGCACCATCCGGCGATTACGTCGCTTTCCCGAGGGTGCCGAAAGGGCTGCGGACCTACTGCGAAAGCGAAAAAAGCTGGCTTGAACATCACTCTGACGACAGCTGGTCGGTGTATGACGTCAGCGGCGAGCGCTGGCACTATGCGCCGCTGCAGGATGATGCCCCGTCGCTGCTCCAGCGCCTCTCTGAACCCTGCGGCAACGATATCCTCTTCGAGTGGAATGCGGATCATACTCTGCATGCCCTGACCGACAGCGCGGGTCAGCGCGTGGTCTGCCGCTACGACCGTGACAGACTCGCCAGCGCCTGGCTGGATGACGAGATCTGCCTGGTCAGTTACGCTTATGATGAACAACGCCGGCTGGTCTGTGTGACCGGCCGGGGCGGTAGCGTGCGCCGACGCTTCAGCTGGCAGGACGGGCTGATGAGCGCCCACGAGGACGCCAACGGCCTGCTGAGTGAATACCGCTGGCGCGAGATTGACGGTCTGCCTCGCGTGGTTGGCTTCCGCCATAGCGGCGGCGAACAGCTGACGTTCGAATATGATTTTGATAACGGCATCCGTCGGGCCATCCGCGATGACGGCGCGCAGGCGCACTGGCTGGTGGATGACGACGACAATGTCGCGCGCTTCACGGATTACGATGGTCGCCAGACGACATTTGTCTACCGCGACGGCGAGCTCTGCGACGTCATTCTGCCCGGCGGTGCGATGCGTCGCAGCACGTGGGACAAATATGGCCGTATGACCAGCGAGACGGACCCGGCTGGCCGCCACACGGAGTATCACTGGCATCGTCTGACTGACCGCATCACCCGCACGGTATACCCGGATGGCACGTCATCGCAGGCCATGTACGATCTTCGCGGTCGCCTGCTGTCGGAAACGGATCCCGCCGGTAACGCCACCGCGTATCACTATCCCGATGAGGAAGAAAGCCTGCCGGAAAGCATCACCGACGCCATTGGCGGTGTGGTACGTCTGGTCTGGAACCACCAGGGGCTGCTGACGCAGCGTACCGACTGCTCCGGTAGCGTGACCCGCTTTACCTACGACCGCTTCGGACAACTGATTGCCAGCGAGGATGCAGAAGGGAATACCACGCGGCGGGAGTGGAGCCGTGCCGGGTTGCTGAGCGCCGTGATCCATCCAGACGGCAGCCGCGAGTCGCTGGTGTGGAACGAACGCGGCCAGCTCACGGGCTGGCGCGACCCGCTGGAAAGCGAGGTGAACTGGGCCTATAACGCGCTCGGCCTCCCGGTCAGCCTTACCGACCGTATTGGCCGCGCGCGCCAGTGGCGCTACGACCCACGTGGAAACCTGCTGCGACTCGATAACGGCAACGGGGCGGAATACCGCTTCACCTACGACGCCGTGGGCCGCCCGCTCAGCGAAACGCGCCCGGACGAGACCGTGCGCCATATGGAATGGGACGCGCGAGGGTTCCTCTGCGCGCTCGAAGAAAACGGACGGCCTGCCGCCGATGGCGGTATCGCCCGTCGCGTCCAGCAGTTCAGCTATGACGACAGCGGGCTGCTGATTGGACGCACTCAGCGCCATGCGGAGTACAGCTACTTCCGCAATCTGAGCGGTCAAATCACCCGCATCCGCCGCACGCCGACGGCTGAAGGCATTGCCCTGGGTATCGAAAGCGATGAGATCGTTTACCGCCACGATACCGCAGGACGCGTGCTGAGCGAGTCCGGCATTAATGGCGCGGTCGGTTACGAATGGGATGCCCTGAGCAATCTGATCAGTCTGACGCTGCCCGGCGAGCAAAAGCTGGCCTGGCTGCACTACGGCTCCGGCCACGTCAGCGCTATCCGCTTCGGGCAGCAGCTGGTGACCGAGTTCACCCGCGACCGCCTGCACCGCGAAGTTCGCCGCACACAGGGCGCGCGCGAGCAGCTCCGCCAGTATGACAGCCTCGGCAGGCGCACCCGGCAGCGCAGCGAACTGAGCACGAATGTGACCCTGCCGGAGCAGGCGATTCTGGAACGCCTGTATCGCTACACTGCGCGCGGCGAGCTTTCCGGCGTCAGTGACACCCTGCGTGGTGAAGTGGATTACGGCTACGACGCCGAAGGGCGTCTGCTGAAGCACTACGAGGCCCGACAGGGGCACAGCCGCGCGCAGTTCAGTTATGACGCCGCGGATAACCTCGCCGCCAATGACGATGCGGTACCGGTGACGGATAACCGCCTGCAGCACTGGCAGGCGCTGTTTATGAAATACGACCACTGGGGTAACCTGGTCAGCCGCCGCAACGGGCTGTATGAGCAGCATTATGTCTATGACGCCGAGAACCGTCTGGTATCTGCCCGCGGAACCGGACCGGAAGGGCGGTTTGAGGCGCGCTATCACTATGACGCGCTGGGCCGCCGCACGCGCAAAATCGTCACCACCGCGCATGGCACCACCGACACACGCTTCCTGTGGCAGGGCTACCGCCTGCTGCAGGAGCAGCAGAACGCCGGGCTGTGCAGCACGTATATTTACGACCCGAATGAAGCCTGGAGCCCGCTGGCGCGGGTGGAGCACCTTCGTGGCCAGAGCAGCGGTGAGATTTACTGGTTCAACACCGACCTGAATGGCGCGCCGCTGGAGGTGACCGACGAGCATGGCGCGGTGCACTGGAGCGGCCAGTACGGCAGCTTTGGCGAGGTGCGCCATCAGAGCGAAGGGTTCTCACGGCTTGTGAATCGCTCGGCAATGGCTCAACAGCCGCTGCGCTATGCCGGGCAGTACGCTGACGGTGAAACGGGGCTGCACTATAATCTGTTCCGTTACTACGACCCGCAGGTCGGGCGGTTTATTGTGCAGGATCCGATTGGGTTGAATGGCGGGTGGAACCTTTATCAGTATGCGCCGAATTCTCTAATATGGATCGACCCGTTAGGATTGAAAGGGTTCTTTACCCCATCAATTTTTAATGCTCCTTCAGGTAGTACTCATACCGTTTACCAGCAATCAATAGACTGGGACTTACCTGTCAACACGAGGGGAGGAGTAAAAACAAATTTAGATTTAGCTTTGGAAGGTAAATCACCTTTTGTTGTGAAAAATGGAGCCTATTCACAAATAAATATTCACCATTCTAAACAAAATGGGCTAGGATCTTTATTTGAGCTTTCATCAAATACGCATCAGACATATTATGGAACAAATGCTCTCCATCCTTATTTACCAAATGCTCACCCAATTAATCCTGTAAACAGAGATTTATTTAATCTGGATCGTGAAGCATATTGGAGGGGGCGAGCACAAGCAGAATTAAACAGTCGAGCAAAAACTAAATGTGGGTGAGAGATTATGTTATCTGAAAAAATAAAGTTAATGAGTCAATCTCGAGGTTGGTGGTATGATGATATCACTCAAGAGTATAGTGATGCTTTGCTTTCTTTAGGTATTGACCTTTCTTCTGATTTTGCTCAATTTTATTTGCACGTTGAGGATGGGGCTACTTTTCATAGCAGGAATCATGAAATTTATCAGATCTGCTGGTTTGTTATAAATTCCTCATACCAACTTGATCTTAAGAGAACACATGAAATATTAAAAATACCAAACGAGTATATTCCCTTGGATGGTTTTCAAAGCGAGGGTGGGTATTTTTATAACAAAAAAACTGGAGAGGTTTTATTTATCAATGTAGGGGATACTTTAACTAAGTTCCTACAGGGGGAATTAAAGCCTCAATGGGTAGACTTTAATTCTTTCATTGAATGGTTTTTTGATTTAGATAAATGAATGAAATATGCCGGAAACCATTAAGTTCCGGCTTTCATTACTACAGACAATTTTTCCATAGTGTGGAGTATCTAAGATCAAGAAGTCATGACCTTAGTAAGGAAAGCTTATGCCTATTTCATGCGGTAAGCCTGCAAATAAAGATGAAATTAAAATTTTGGAGGGGAAATTCAAAATCCATTTGCCAGATGATTATAAAGAATTTCTCAGATTGAAAAATGGTTTTGTTGTAAAATCCCCGGATTTTTGTGAGCTGGAGTACGCAGGTGTTGATGAAGGGGTTATCGCTTTTTACGCCCTTTTTGGAATGAATATGAAAAATCCAAACCACGATATTTTTCGTCAAAATGAAAATTTTTTAAATGAACTTGATTTTATTGATGATAAGTTAATTATTGGTGATGATCCTGGAGGTGACTTTTACCTTATATTAAATGGCAGTGAAAGCCAAGGTGTGTATTATTGGGACAGAACACATCTACATGCAGAGGATGATATCCAAGAGTTTGAGATCGCTGAGCAAAATGAGTGCGGCAATATCTATAAAATTACTAATAGCTTTACTGAATTTTATAAGAAAATTTGTGAGACATCCCTTGATGTAGGAATGAATGTAACTGTTGATTTATGATATTTCAAAAATAAGCCATAATAAGAATATGATCATGGCTTATTTTTTTTAAATTTGGATGTTAGTAAATAGATAAATAGTAATAAAAAGAATGTCAGATATGCTTGTATTTTATCATTGGTAATAATGCCATTGTATAGAAAAAGGCATTACACAGAAAGGGGCTCAGAATTTGTTAAGGGAAAAGATGAACACTCCACATCATCTGATTGCGAATACCATAATTCTTCTGCCGAGAGATCTTCATGGCAATGTGCCACATATTGGCTCCGCATCAGATATGAGGAGGAAAGGAAAATGTTGAAAAAATTAGAGCGCTTTGGAGCGAAACCGACACCATTACCATTAGATGAACTGAAAAAGAGTTTAAATACATTAGAAACATCAATAGGGCCAATTCCTGAAAGTTATCGTGCCTATTTACTTCATTTTGGCGTTTCTGTTCTTTTTGATGTAAATGTTGTTTTCAAGGCGTTACAACCATCTCCGTGGTCTGATGAGCAAGGAAACGATACGCTTGAGTCTTTGTACGGCCTTGCAGAATCGGGTAAAGAATATACTGTCTTTGAAATGGCTGATACATACCGGAATGATTTTCGCGATCAATGGTTACCGATAGGAGCCTCGTCTGGTGATAATCAAATCTGTCTTTGCCTCAAGGGAGGTATGTCGGGAGAGATCTGGTTTTGGGATCACGAATCTGATCCAATATTCAATGATTCAGTAGTGACCTCCGGGCTGACGAAAATAGCAAACTCCTTCGATGAGTTTGTTGATATGCTTACTGCTCAGGATGATAAAATAGATGCATCAGGGGTAGTTAAAGTCGATCTTGATTTTTAATAAATGTGTACTTGCGGTGATCCTGGCGAAGCCCATCTATTGCTGTAAGGTGGGTGTAGCTGGTGCAGCAGATTACAGCATCAACAGCCGCTTCGCTATGCCGGAGATATATACTTTACCTTTTAAAAATAGCAATCTATAAAAAATTGGAGCGGGTACTATCTTAGGTATCCTCTTAGGATACAAGCCATCTTAATGAACACCAGACTTCCGATAAAATCTGTCAGGAGCAAAATGGCGCAAGATAAGGAGAACTGATGAGTAATGTTAAAAATCTTATTGCAGCGTGTATCAACTGCTATGAAGAAAATGATGTCTTCATCATCGGAATAGGGGATGACAATCATGATCCAAAAAATTTTATCATTATCGGACGATTCGACGAAGATGAATTACCCGTTAATGAATGTATTGGATTCCAGAGTGAGTCAACGGAATATGAGTTAACAGACTCTATTCGTTCTGTTCAGCTCACTGAAGACAAACTTGTGATCGTGCTTAATGAAAATGCTGTAAAAATGATTGGTATCAGGGAATATCATGTGGTCATTCCTGCAGCAAAAGACTCTAAATCGCTTGGAAAGTGTTTGAGAGAAGTGTTTGAAGGCAGTGACGTGCCTCTACAATTACCGTAAGGTTTTATCTGCGACATGGTATCTTGGCTGCATTACTTTTTTCTTAATTGAGAAAATGACGACCTAATCAGTTCCCCACAAATGCACTCACTGGCACGTCAAAATGCTTCGTCAGTGCTCACATATGATTAGATAAATGAATGATATATGCCGAAAACTATTAAGTTCCGGCTTTTATTACTAGAACCAAATTTTCCATAAAGATGGAGTATCTAGGATCAAACAGCCATGACCATAGTAAGGAGAGCTTATGCCTATTTCATGCGGCAAACATGTAAATAAAGATGAAATTAAAGTTTTGGTAAGTTTCTGTGTTTAAACTGCTGTTTAAAAAGTAAAATAGTTATCGTGCAGATAGCTTCATTTATCAGGGTATGGCGGTAGCATGATCATCTGATGTTAAACATTATACCCGCGACCTGAGCGGTCAAATCACCCGCATCCGCCGTACGCCGACAGCTGAGAGCGTTGCCCTGGGTATCGAAAGCGATGAGATCGTTTACCGCCACGATACCGTCGGACGCGTGTTGAGCGAGTCCGGCATTAATGGCGCGGTCGGTTACGAATGGGATGCCCTGAGCAATCTGACCGGCCTGACGCTGCCCGGCGGGCAAAAGCTGGCCTGGCTGCACTACGGCTCCGGCCACGTCAGCGCCATCCGCTTCGGGCAGCAACTGGTGACCGAATTCACCCGTGACCGCCTGCACCGTGAGGTGCGCCGCACCCAGGGCGCGCGCGAGCAGCTCCGCCAGTATGACAGCCTTGGCAGGCGCACCCGACAGCGCAGCAAACTGAGCACGAACGTGACCCTGCCGGAGCAGGCGATACTCGAACGCCTGTATCGCTATACCGCGCGCGGTGAGCTTTCCGGTGTCAGCGACACGCTGCGCGGTGAAGTGGATTACGGCTACGATGCCGAAGGGCGTCTGCTGAAGCACTACGAGGCCCGACAGGGGCACAGCCGCGCACAGTTCAGCTATGATGCCGCGGATAACCTCGCCGCCAGTGACGATGCGGTACCGGTCACGGATAACCGCCTGCAGCACTGGCAGGCGCTGTTTATGAAATACGACCACTGGGGTAACCTGGTCAGCCGCCGCAACGGGCTGTATGAACAGCATTATGCGTATGACGCCGAGAACCGTCTGGTGTCAGCCCGGGGAACCGGGCCGGAAGGGCGGTTTGAGGCGCGCTATCACTATGACGCGCTGGGCCGCCGCACACGCAAAATCGTCACTACGACGCATGGCACCACCGACACCCGCTTCCTGTGGCAGGGCTACCGCCTGCTGCAGGAGCAGCAGAACGCCGGGCTGTACAGCACGTATATTTACGACCCGAATGAGGCCTGGAGCCCGCTGGCGCAGGTGGATCACCTTCGTGACCAGAGCAGCGGTGAGATTTACTGGTTCAACACCGATCTGAACGGCGCGCCGCTGGAGGTGACCGACGAGCATGGCGCAGTGCGCTGGAGCGGCCAGTACGGCAGCTTTGGCGAGGTACGCCATCAGAGCGAAGGGTTCTCGAGAGTTGTAAATCGCACGGCGATGGCACACCAGCCGCTTCGCTATGCCGGGCAGTACGCTGACGGTGAAACGGGGCTGCACTATAACCTGTTCCGCTACTACGACCCGCAGGTCGGGCGGTTTATTGTGCAGGATCCGATTGGGTTGAATGGCGGGTGGAACCTTTATCAGTATGCGCCGAATCCGTTGGGGTGGATTGATCCCCTTGGATTAACTGCCCTAGATACTACAGGATACAATGTTTATGGATTATTTGATCCAGGAGCAACAAAACCTTATTACGTTGGTATAACAGATGATCTTCTCAGGAGAGCGGGAGAACATAGGGATTCTGGGCGATTAACTCCGGGTGCTCAGTTGCTTCCTTTAGATGAGAATGTGACCTATGCACAAGCTAGAGGTTACGAACAATATTACATAGAGGAATATAAAACTCGTACCGGAACAATAGGTGAAGATATTTCAGCTTCTAATCGCGGGAATAAATACAATTCATTTGACCATAGACGTACTGACGGAAGAGGACAGGCTTTTGAAGCAGAATACAGCATCAAGAAAAATGGTTCAGGCGGAAAAGGAAAGAGGTGCGGATGAGTAATTTTAAATTTTGGGCATGGGAGAAAAAACCAAGAACCATGCTTCGCTATGTTAAGCCTGGCGATATATTTTGCTTTAAGGTTGATGGAGGAAAATATCGTTTTGGCCGTATTATGTCATTAATGTCGGTAGGGCATATAGCTGAAATTTTCGATATTTTATCTGATGCGCCTGAAATAACCGAGGGTGAAATTGATAATGCTAAAAGAATTATTCCTCCACTGATTATAGATACCTATTCTCTACTGGATAAGAAAATTGAGCCAGAAAGTGACTGGAGAATAATTGGGCACCAGGACAATTATTCTCCCGATAATGTTGATGAAGTTTATTTTGCATTCGGTATTGGTGATTCTTGCAAAAAGAAAGATTTTTACGGGAATATTTTCACAATCGATGAAAATGAATGGAATGCTCTTCCTAAACTATCACCTAAAAGTGATTTTGATATAAAGAATTTATTAAGTAAATTTTAGGTGTGAAGCCGGGAGATAAAATCTCCCGGTTGATTTATAATTAATAATTATCTGGTGGTTTAATAAATGAACAATGGAGCAATGAGTGAAATACAAAGCTCTATTGGTCTTTAATAGCATTGAATGCATAATTGCCATGAAGAAGCATAATGCGCGATTCTGTAAAAATGTAATGAACGTCAATAACATTGTGGTGAGTATACCGTCACTAAAATGATAAAAATAACAGTATCAAAATTTGATGGGAATAAAGTTGAATTCACCTCGATTTTAGGTAATGGAGTGGGTGTATGGTGTGGTGAATCACCGGAATTAAATAGTTGTTATAATGTCGAATTTGATGTGGATGACATTTTTAAATGGGGCTTGAATATTAATGATGTTTGTCAGGAGACACCTGAAATCAAGGTGGATGGTGATGGAATGTTATTTGTTTCTCAGGTCATCTCTTATGAGAGTGACGGGGTTTTAATTGTTTCATTAGGTGGTCAGATCATTTTTTTAGATGTTGAGTCCTACCCAGGTGGTAGTAAATTTGTTTCGTTTTCAACAGCCATAAAAAATATCTCATTGTATCCTTTTGAAGTGTAGATTGAAACTGAGAAGAACTTACCTGTTCCGCTACTAAGACCTACAGGTTGGGCAGTTAATTGTGCAGGATCCGCTTGGGTTATGTAAGGGATGTGAAGTCAGAGGTCACAATCCATACCAGACGCGGGTAGATCCTCATTACCCCGGAAGACCTGATCATGCATTCTCAATAGATACCAGAACATTTGTATCTGGAATACTTACTTCGAACTGCGATATAAGAAAACACTAAGAATTTTTGAGTCAGTAGCCTGATACGCATCGAGTTCCTTAAGTAAAAGCAAGTTATATAGATTAAAATAGATGGGGTGGTTAGAGAAAAAAGATGACACCTATTTCCTAAGTGTATGAATTATAAAAGATACAAAATAATACATCATCCTATCGATTTTGGAACATATACTATACCCGTACTTGGTCGTACTCATATTAGTAGTTACGGTGTTTGGTATGCAAAATAAGAGTGGTAACTATGTTATTAACAATAAATGAAATTGAAGTTAAATTACATGAAAAATTTTCTCCTTTTAATGGAGAGATGGATGATTTTATTTTGAAAAAAAGAATAGCGCCTGTGGATAACGTTAAACTTTCACAGGAAAGTCTTGGTGTAAATTTCCCCAAGGATTTTATTTGGTTTGTCAATAATTATGATGTTGATAACTTCTCTTTGGGTAATATATCTTTCGGTCATGGCGATGATTATTTGGAGAAAATAGTCAGGATTAACAATGATGAGTTTAATCATTGGTGGATTGGTGAGCATAGACCAGATGGTGTGATATGTATTGCAATATCAGACCCTTATACTATCTTGCTTAATGCTCACGATGGCAAAGTTTATGCGATTACAAGTGAGCAAACTATGGGTGGATGGAAATCGATAGCTGATAGTTTTGAGCTATTTATCAGAGGGGTTGGTTCGCATGTTTTAAAAGCATGCCCGCTAACGGAAATTATAAAGTCAACAGGGGCAAATGATATTTCTTTATGGAGTAGTATATAATGTATTTTTACGGGGAGTATCTCCTGGATATTTCCCGATTTTCATTTATGAACAGCGTGCTAATAATAAAAACACTGTGGGATGAAAATTAATTTCCAAATTAGTTATTTTGATAGACGTTTAGTCACGATTAAATGCTATTCATATCAATATTGGAACGCATGCTATGTTGATAAATAAACTGGTTACAATATTAGCAGTACCTTTCGCCCCTTCGGAATCGGGGAAGGGAATGAAATGGCCACTGATTGAGGACGGTTTACCATTCCCTCTGATTATATTGAGTTTATAAATGAGTATGGAACAGGTCGTATTGCGGACTTTATTGTTATTTTTAATCCCTTTAGTAAAAATGAAGATGTCAATTTTTTTGAACAAACCCAGCGATAGCTTTGCAAGAAAACGCTATGCATAAAACCATATCCAAATTACAGGCCAAATATGGATTGCATAATCCTAATGTACTAAAAAACCAGTCCGCATTGCAGAATATCAACAGGAATACTGCAATTACTCGAAGAGGTATTTACGAAGACTTGGTGAATAACAGAGGTTGGGAACGTCAAAACGCTAAGAAATTTGCCACTGAAACGGCAATGAAACTTAGAGAAGAGTCTATTGGGTTTGCCAGAAAAATGGGTTGACAAAATGTTAAAACCTAATCTTATCGCTAAAATAAGTACCCTGCCTGATGATAATGTCATTGGGCGGATTGGTGGAAATATACCTGAATTCTTTTTAGAAAAACTAGATGATATTCAGGGTTATAAGTTTTATTTGACAGTTCAGAATCCTGATGATGGACATGAGTATATTACGATACTTACTCCTGAAGGATATGATGACATGATTGATAAAAATATCTACCCTAATTGTTCAGTAAAAGTTTTTACGCATACGTTTTCTGATGAAAGCAATAATGATGCATTTACGATAAAACACATTAACAAGGCAGTTATTGTTGGGTATGATAAGGTTGAAAGTGAAGAGTCTGATTTTATCACTAAAACCGAAGAAGCAAGGTTAATACAATCAGAAGATTATTATTTTGATGCTTTGCAAAAGGATGGTTATACATTTTTCATGCAGATAGATGAAGACTATTATCCAGGCGAATTACTTGATGGTAATTACATCTTTGGTTACGGCGCTTTGTATTTGTATAAAAATATATCCAGTGGGGATATTATAGCTGGTTTTTGGCAGTGCTCATAAAAGTAATTAATTAAAACTGGATTAATATAAGAGGTTTTCAGGGCGAGAGCACTTACAACCTTTTTTGATATGATTGGGGGATGTGAAGTTAGATATCTTTAAGAAACACCATGTTGTTGTGTCAAACTCAGCCCCTTTTAGAAAGAGTCGTACGATAGGGGTATAACCAGATTAAAAAATTATATAATTAGTATGCCAATTTGCACTGTGAGAATTTTTATAAAACACTCTGTTATAAAAGATAGGTTCTAAAAATGCATAAGCTAAGGATTGCTTCAGATTATCCTGATCATTATTGGTTTGAATACCAGCACCCTGACGTATCTGGAAGTGCTTTTTCTCAATGTAAATCAATTGAAACTAACGAAGGTTATTTTTTTACATTAAAATCTAAGGTGAGTGAGAAGGCACTGCTTGCATACGATTTTTATTATAGTGATGGGCCTATATTCATATCGCCAAGATTAGCATCACTAATTTCTTGTCACGACGTTTTTCGGACTGATGTTCAACTTATTGACGCAACTGTATCTGTAAATGAAATCCAACATCAAGGGTATAAAATAATTAATATACTAAGAGAGGTTTCATGCATCGATATGGAAGCTTCGGAAAGCCAACCTATATTAAGTTATTTACCTAATGGTCCAAGGAAGTTTAGTAAAGTAGTCTTCCAAGAAAATGTTGTTGAAAATTTTAGTGTGGCAAGATGTAGTGAATATAAATCTTGTATAATTGTTTCAAATGAGTTTAAAAAATTCCTTTCTAATTATGACGTGAAAGGAATAGAGTTTGTTGACCCTCTTTATTATTAATATGTCTATGGTTTAAGTTAGTGAAAATGGTCCGGGAAATAATTTCCAGGATTATAAGGTTTGTTTAAAGTACAGTTCAAAGAGGATTATTATCCTATCATTAACTACTTTCTTTTCATAGCATAAAAGATAAACCATTAAGGATTGTGCGTATGAGTCATTTAGAATATAGAAAAGCTTATGGCTTAGATGATTTAATATATAGAATTATGGGTGGGTATACATTAGATAATTTTTGTGTGTATACAAATGAATATGAATCATCTGCTAAAGAAGATCTTGTTTGTTATTTAGAGAACTATCCTGTCATTAGTGATGACGATGAGGAAGTATACCCCGATTTTGTTGTCGTAAATTCGCTAGAGCTGTTTTTCTATGGAGACCAATTTATAGATGTATTACATAATATCTCTATCCAAAGAGAAAAACCTTCTGTTAAGGATTTCATATCAGGATTAAATTTTTATCTAGAGAACGATAACTTTATAGAACTTTGATTCAAAGAACGAGAGAGTGATTTAAAATTGATTTACTTAGCTTGTCAGAAGGTAATACATTCTGGAAATGTTATGCTAAATTAATGGATTGTTACTGAGGGCTATATTTATGGATGCGTATGAGACAATGGTAAATGAGATAGAAAAAGCATTAAAAAAACTCCTTGCTATATGCAATAAATACTCGCTGCCAGGGAGTTTCAGCATTGTCAGTGACTTGGGTAATGCATTCCCATCCAACTTACCTCGTTCGACAGAGATAGATTTTTTATATAAAAATTATAATCCTGAAAGGTTAAAAATTGAAACAGGTTACACGCCAATTAAAATTCACTCTGTCAGTGAGTTATTGAAGGCTCAAAGTGGTTATGAATATTTACCAGATAATTATCTTGTTATTGGCGATGATTTAGGTGGAGGCAAACCTATAATTGCAGTTATCGATGAGGGGAATACCTCTGTTTATGCAAGTTATGATGTGATTGAACCTTTTCAGATTGCTAGTAGTCTTTCTGAATTCATATTTTCTCTAGCTGAGCTTATTGATTTGGTATATGGTGATTACGATATCTTTGATATAGCAGATGATAACGAAGAAGTAAAAGATGATTTTATTGATGAGTTGCGGAAAAGAGTTGTTCCTATTCTCGGTAATGAAGGTTTTAATGCATTCTATGATTATTTTTATGGCTAGGATGCATGTTTTATGATGGGAAGATATGAGGTGACAATTATACGGATTGACCTGCTCCCCGTTGATTAAGACACCTCAATGTTAGTCATCTAGTTATTGGAGTTGCGAACTTCCGCTCCTCGCTGTGAGTTCAACGGGTCGATGCAACGCTATCCTTAATCAAGGGGGTCGTTGGATGCTTAGTTGTGGGAGCAGTGATGCTTGAATCAAACTGATGATCACGACGTTTCTGAGAAATTCTATGACCTTTTTAAACCTGTCCACTAAGGATTTCTGTAAATTCTCTGCGCTTCCTTGTTGCCCATTCAGGTTTGATAGAGAGCATTAAAATATATTGTTTACGAAAATAAACATACCTGAATTCCATTTCAGGTGAGCTATTCATGGCTGCATACTCTGTAGCCAGACCTGCCACACCACACTCAACAAACCAATAAAGAATCTCATCATCACTAAGGGTTACTTTACGCGCTATTTCGGCACCTCTTTCATTGACAATGAAATGATATTCTTTGCCATGAATTTCCAGGTATGGAGTCGCCATACCGTCAGGTCTATCAGGGATGGTGAAGTAATAATTGGGTCTTATTCCTCCTCCAATTCTTTCACCGATTTTGAGAAGTTCTGCGCGTAACTCTTCGATATTTTTCATGATTTATTGTTTTTGAGCGTTAACTGTTCGTTCCAGACCGCATTTCGCTCACAGCAGGCTAAAAGAGTTGATGGTATGTTGCACTGTGAGACCAATACATTCAGGCATCTTCCCACAGCGGCATCCATCCAACAGGTAACTGTTCCTTATCAAATCCCTCAAACCAGTAAACTGTACCTTTTGGCCCAACAATCGGCACTTCTCCCCAACCCTGATGAAACAATGCGCGACTCCAGTCCGGCTTGAGACGACCACGCCGTTTAAGGCGCTCACCATTACAAGCAGTTGCTCGTATTGAGGGAAAGTTAATAAAGAAACTTAACGGCATTTCCTCTTTTTGCGCACGTTGCAATTGCCTTGATATCCAGTCTTGATTACGTTTGCGAAGTTTTTGTTTCATTGGCTACTGTTCTGATTCGACTCACTTATAAATCAATGATCTCACTGTAATCCGACACAATGCTTTGTTCAAGAATGTCCGCTCCTCGCTGTGAGTTCAACCGATGGACGCAACACACTTATTGAATCGCTCTGCGGGTGATTCATAGTCTAGCGTTTTTCTGGGC
>NZ_JAWUEI010000035.1:0-51385 GCF_036663495.1 Enterobacter sp. 342 | reverse complement strand
TTAGCGACTAATCAGATCGCACAAACTGGACTGAGTTCCCTTCCTCCGGTGATCTACTATTCGGAACAGCTATTTAGTCAAAGAGCTGTCACGAGAACACCGTTAGCTTAGCGTACGATTTTTTCCGAATTCTGCGGTTCCCCCGGGAAGATGTAAGAGTTGTTGCACTGGGCAATCGGATAGGTTTTATCCTTCCACACCACCGGATCAAACGGGCTACCGGTGGCAACCAGGGCGCTACCTTCAGTCCAGGCGATGATGTCCTGCGGCGTCGCTTCCACGCGGGAGGTTGGGTTAGAGAGCGGCATCACGATAGGGCGCTCGCAGTGCTTGTGCATCTCGCGAATGATCTCTTCGGTGAAGAGGCCGGTTTGCCCGGAAACTCCGATCAAAATATCCGGCTTCACGTTGCGCACCACGTCCAGCAGGGAGAGCACTTCGTTGTCGGTATCCCAGTTTTTCAGGTTTTCGCGTTTCTGCACCAGCTTGGTCTGGAACGGCAGCAGGTTTGGCATACCGTCGGTCAGCAGGCCGAAACGGTCAACCATAAAGACGCGAGAGCGCGCCAGCTCTTCGCTTAACCCTTCACGCTGCGTCTGCGCGATAATCTGCTCGGCAATACCGCAGCCGGCAGAGCCTGCGCCGAGGAAGACAATTTTCTGATAGCTCAGCTGGCTGCCTGCCGCGCGGCTCGCGGCGATCAGCGTACCCACGGTGACCGCTGCGGTGCCCTGGATGTCGTCGTTGAACGAGCAGATCTCGTCGCGATAGCGGTTCAGCAGCGGCATGGCGTTTTTCTGCGCGAAGTCTTCAAACTGCAGCAGCACGTCCGGCCAGCGGTGTTTTACGGCCTGGATGAAATCATCGACAAACTGATAGTACTCATCGTCGGTAATACGTGGATGACGCCAACCCATATAGAGCGGGTCGTTGAGCAACTGCTGGTTGTTGGTGCCGACGTCCAGCACCACCGGCAGGGTATACGCCGGGCTGATACCACCGCAGGCGGTATACAGGGAGAGTTTGCCGATGGGGATCCCCATCCCGCCAATGCCCTGGTCGCCGAGGCCGAGAATACGCTCACCGTCGGTCACCACGATCACTTTGATATTGTGGTTAGGCACGTTTTGCAGAATGTCGTCCATATTGTGACGGTTCTGATAAGAGATGAAAACGCCGCGAGAACGACGGTAGATCTCAGAGAAACGCTCGCAAGCCGCACCCACCGTCGGGGTGTAGATCACCGGCATCATCTCTTCGAGATGATTCTGCACCAGGCGATAGAAGAGGGTTTCATTGGTATCCTGAATGTTACGCAGGTAGATATGTTTGTCGATTTCAGTTTTGAAGCCCTGATACTGGATCCACGCGCGCTCTGCCTGTTCTTCAATGGTTTCAACCACTTCTGGTAACAGACCCAGCAGATTAAAGCTACTGCGCTCTTCCATGCTGAAGGCACTGCCTTTATTCAGCAAAGGAAATTCGAGTAAAACCGGCCCGGCATAAGGGATGTATAAGGAACGATGTTTTTTCAGTTTGTTGTCCATGTCACTCACTCTTTTTTGAAGATCCGTCCCTGACACTGCTGTTTGTCATCTTTCTGGCCTGTGCTACGGGATGCGGTCAGGCGGTATTATAAAGGAGCTAAATATGAATTACCGCAACACATAAACAAAAACACCATCGGAAGACCGATGGTGTTGAGGTTCTGTTTCTGGAACTTACTTGCCCGCGTGGCGTTTTCTGCCGGTGGCGTGGGTGACTTGCGTTTCATGGTCGCCTTCAATCACCACTTTACGTTGGTTAGAAAGCTTGTAGTTCAGCCCCAGAATGTGGCGTGCCTGACGGTTCGATTTCATGTTAACTCCTCAATCCTGTTGATAGTTTTAAGGACCAGTTTGCTTACGCAAACGAAATGTAACCCCTTAGGTTGCACATCCAGCATAGCAGGTTTTTACATTACCACTTCATTTCGCCGGTATTCACTTTGGCGCTCAGCTCCAGCGAACTGACTTCAGCAAGGTTCGGCCACTGTTTTTTCATCGTGTCGATTACGCTGGCTGAGTTTTTATGTTGACCCAACGCCAGTTCGAACTGCTGAAGGTACTGACGGGTAAAGTCGATAGCTCCGGTTCCGGCTGGCGGCGTACCGAGATAATGCCCCGGAATGACGCGCTCGGGCTTATGTGCGACCATATCATCCAGCGTTTCTTGCCACTGCTTACGGCTCGCTGCTGTCTGGGTGTCTGCTGTCCAGACGTGAATGCCCCAGGAAACCCCGGTACCGCCAAGAATGGTTTTCGCTGACGGGATCCAGACATAGGCCGCGTAGCTGTCTGGTTGCTCAATATCAATCTTTTCCCCGTCAACCATAAACGTGGTGGAGGTAAGCACCTGCGGCACAACCAGCTCAGTTGGCGCGCCATCTTTCATCTGTGGACCCCAGAAGGCGAGCTTGGCGTCTTTGGTGGCTTTAATATGGTCAACGACATGCTGGGTGGCCACCACTTTGGCATTCGGGAAGGCTTTCACCAGTGGCTGCAGACCGAAGTAAAAATCGGGGTCGCCAGAGGTAATCACAATCTTATTCAGCGTCTTACCGCTGTGGCGAATTTTCTCTACCAGCGCTTCGCCATCTTTCACACTGAACTGCGCGTCAAACAGAACCGCTTCTTTCGGGCCGGAGACCAGCGTTGAGGAGACCGCGAAAATACCTTTTTCTTGCGGGTTATAGGTATCAATGGTCAACGGCTCGGCAAAAGCAGCCGGAGTGAAAAGGGTGGAAAGCAAAGCAAGGTGAGTGAGTTTCATACTGTTGTCTCTGTTGTGCAGGAAAGTCTCTATTGTACGGATATTCTCATTTGCCATAATTCCTGAAACAAGACATGCTTAGTTTCATAAATCGAGCAAATGGAGCTTATATGGATCGCGTTATTGCCGCTCAGGTCTACAACCGGATATGCGAGCTGGGTAGTTTGAGTGCGGCGGCCCGCGCGCTGGGGATTTCCCGACCGATGGTGAGCCGATATCTTGAACAAATGGAGAAGTGGGCGGGAACACGGCTGGTTAACCGCTCAACACGCAAGTTAACCCTGACCGCGGCAGGGGAAAAGGTGCTGCAAAAAACGCGGACACTCTCGCAGATCTCACAGGAAATTGAAGGTCAGTCAGAGAAAGATCTTCCCTCTGGCACTTTGCGGGTGGCCTGCGCGCACTTTACCGCAATGCACCTGATTGCGCCGGTACTGCCCGGTCTGCTTTCGCGCTATCCGCAACTGCGCATAGAGCTGGATGTGAACAACCACCCGGTCAGTCTGGTGGGCGAGCGTATTGATGTCGCCGTGCGTATTACCGACAACCCGGAGCCTGGCATGATTGCCCGTCGGCTGGGAGAATGTCGCTCAGTCCTCTGTGCCTCACCCGATTATCTTGCACTGCACGGGACGCCCGTCAGCCCCGAAGAATTAGCACAGCATAACTGCCTGCACTACAGCTTTTTCGCCGGGCAGTCCTGGAACTTCCTGACGCCGGAAGGCGAAAACCTGAGCGTGGCCGTCAGCGGCAATCTGAGCGCCAGTATCTCTTCGCTGCTGATGGACGCGGCGATCAAGCACTGCGGTATTGCAATGCTGCCGGAGCGTGAAGCGTCTGCCGCGCTGGACCAGGGCTTACTGGTGCCGGTGCTGAGCTCGCTGGAGCCAAAACCGCTTGCCATCCATGGCATTTATCAGTCCCGGGAATATCAGCCAGCTGCACTGCGCGTGTTCCTCGATGCACTGGCCGGTTATCTGGTATGAATGTCGCCCCTTTTTGTTGGTACAGCAGGTATAAGACCCGGAATTGTCTGTGTTCCAGGGGGGAACAGGGGCGTAGTCTATACTTAACCCTTTGTAAGCCAAAAGGAGAGCGAGAATGACGATTCATAAGCACGGTTCGGCACACTGGTCCGGTGACATCAAGAACGGAAAAGGCACGGTATCGACTGAAAGTGGCGTCCTGAATCAACAACCTTACGGCTTTAACACCCGTTTTGAAGGTGCTAAAGGAACGAACCCGGAAGAGTTGATTGGCGCTGCGCACGCCGCCTGTTTCTCAATGGCACTTTCGCTGATGATTGGTGAAGCGGGTTACACCGCCGATTCCATTGACACTACGGCGGACGTGTCGCTGGATAAAACTGACGGCGGCTTTGCGATCACCAAAATCGCATTAACGAGTAAGGTTACCGTACCTGGCATCGACCCGCAGAAGTTCGATGGCATTATTCAGAAAGCAAAAGCGGGCTGCCCGGTGTCGCAAGTACTGAAAGCTGAGATTACGCTGGACTATAAGCTTAATTAAACCATCGCCGGGTTCGCGCCCGGCTACCCTTTCAGCGCGGCGGGGAACACCTCCGCCAGCCAGGCGATGAATACCTTGAGACGGTGCGTTAAATGCCGGTTCTGCGGGTATACCACATGAAAAGGGTACGCGGCGGGACGCCAGTCACCCAGAATTTCAGCCAGTCCTCCCCCCTGCAAATGCGCCTTTGCTGAATATTCAAACGTCTGAATGATCCCCAGCCCCGCCACGACAGCTGCCAGATGGGCATTACTTTCATTAATACCGAGGTAGTGGGGAAGGATTATTTCCAGCGTCTCACCACTCTTTGTGAAGCGAAACGGAAATGCCCGTCCGGTGACCGGGGAGAGATAACTAATGAGCTTATGGCCATTACGCAGCTCCTGCGGATAGGCCGGAATGCCATGATTTTTAAGATATTCTGGTGTCGCGCAGGTGACCATTTTTGCATCACCGAGATGACGGGCGATAAGCGTCGAATCGTCAAGTGGGCCACCGCGGATCACACAGTCGACATTACCGCTGATCAAATCAACGGGACGATCCGCCACGCCGAGATCGAGGCGAATATCCGGATAACGCTGCATAAATTGTGGGAGCAGGGGGATCAACAGGTCACGCGCAGTCGAGCCGCCAATATCTACCCGCAAATGTCCCTTTGGCGTCTCACGGGAAACGCGGAATGAGGTGTCGATATCTTCGATATCAATCAATACCCTGAGTGCTTTTTCATAGTATTCCGCCCCTTCAGGTGTGGTGACTACCCGGCGCGTTGTGCGGTGCAAAAGTCGTATTTCAAGATGCGCCTCAAGCGATTTCACCAGCTTGCTCAGGGTGGCTATCGGCATATTCAGCGAGTCGGCCGCGCGGGTAAAACTGCCGGATTCCACTACCCGGGTAAAAGCGCGCATCGCCATTAACTGGTCCATTAACCCCCCCCTGATTATTTCTGTATGTGAATAGTCATTTTCATTTTTGCCTATTTTTCACTAATCCCACAAGGGCTAAAGTTTGTCCAACGCAAACCCAAGAAAAGGTAAATGACATGAATACGACTCTCTCAGGAAAAATCGCACTGGTCACTGGCGGTAGCACCGGTATTGGTCTTGCCACGGCGCAGGAGCTGGCGGCGCAGGGCGCGAAGGTGTACATCACAGGACGTCGTCAGGCCGAGCTTGACGCGGCGGTCGCAGAAATTGCTTCAACGGCAGTGGGTATTCGCGCTGACGTGTCAAAACTGGCGGATCTGGATGAGGTCTATGCCCGGATAGCCAAAGATGAAGGCCGCCTCGATATTCTTTTCGCCAATGCGGGGGGCGGCGATATGCTGCCGCTGGGGGCAATAACAGAAGAGCAGTTCGATCGTATTTTCGGTACCAACGTACGTGGAGTGCTGTTCACGGTGCAGAAGGCGCTGCCGCTGTTATCCGCAGGATCGTCGATTATTTTGACCGGCTCGACGGTGTCCATTAAGGGGACGGCCAACTTTAGTGTATACAGCGCCAGTAAAGCCGCGGTACGAAACTTTGCGCGTTCCTGGGCGCTGGATTTACAGGGGCGGGGGATCCGCGTCAACGTGGTAAGCCCTGGCCCCATCAAAACCCCGGGTTTGGGTGACCTGGTACCAGAAGAGCACCGTCAGGGGTTGTACGACGCGCTGGCCGCTCAGGTACCGCTCGGACGCTTAGGAGCACCGGGTGAAGTGGGTAAAGCGGTGGCGTTTCTGGCTTCCGATGCGGCCAGCTTTATCAACGCCACTGAGTTATTTGTGGATGGCGGGATGGCGCAAATCTAATCCAGATTCCGCCAGCAGCGAACGTTCCGGCCCTCATGTGAGGGCTGTAACGGTTGCGGATGTTCACATCCCTCTATTGCCATCGGGCAACGGTCACGGAAAAAACAGCCAACCGGCAAATGACGGTTTCCGGGAAGTTCAGTCTTACGCAGCGCCAGCCCTTCATCCAGCGGTTGACCTGTTCTGGGAACGGAGTCAAGCAGCAGCCGGGTGTAAGGATGGCGCGGCTCCCCCAACACCTGTTCGGCACTGCCCAGTTCAACAATCTGACCCAGATACATCACCGCCACGCGGTCGCTCATGTGCCTGACCACCGAAACGTTATGGGAGATCAGAACAAAGGTCAGATTACGCTGCTGTTGCAGTTTTACCAGCAGGTTGAGGATTTGCGCCTGCACCGAGATATCCAACGCGCTGGTGGGTTCATCGAGCACTATAATATCCGGATCAGACGATAGCGCCCGGGCGATAGCAATGCGCTGACGCTGTCCACCGGAAAAGGCGTGAGGGAGTCGGTCGAGATATTCCGGGCGAATACCTACCAGCAGTGCCAGGTTTTCAGCAAGCTGGCGGCGTTCACGCTCACTGCTGCGTTTTTGCACCCAGACGGGTTCGGTGATAATGCGCCAGACCGGCAAACGCGGGTCGAGTGAGGAGAGCGGGTCCTGGAAAACCATCTGCATGCCGCCCGCGTGCTGTGTCCGCTGACAGGCACCGGTGCTGGGTTTAAGCATGCCCATCAACAGTTGTGCCAGCGTGCTTTTCCCGCAGCCGGACTCACCGACAATACCCAGCGTTTCCCCCCGACGGATCTGTAAATCAAGCCCGTTCAGGGCATGTACCTGCTCCGTTACGCGACCCAGCCAGTTTTTGCGTGCCGGAAAATTAACGTGCACGCTATCCAGTTCCAGTAGTACATCAGACATGGTGTTGCTCCTGTTGTGGATACCAGCAGGCAGCCTGTTGGCCTTCTGCGCCATTGGATTGTAAGCGCGGTGTTTCACTGCATTTCACCCCGGCGGCAAAGCAACGCTCGCGGAAAGCGCATCCTTGTGGAAGCTGGCTGAGATTGGGTACCGTGCCGGGGATCGCCGGAAGCATGTCGCGCGGCTGACCATTTTCAGGTGCACACTGCAACAGACCGATAGAATAAGGATGCACGGGATGGTGGATTAGCGTTTGCGTGGAGCCGCTTTCTATCACGCTACCCGCGTACATCACATACATGCGATCGCAGAGTTGCGACACCACAGCCATATCGTGGCTAATAAACAGCACCGAGGTGCCGCTGGCGCGTGCTTTGTGCTTCAG
Source organism: Enterobacter sp. 342 (assembly GCF_036663495.1). Classification (NCBI taxonomy): domain Bacteria; kingdom Pseudomonadati; phylum Pseudomonadota; class Gammaproteobacteria; order Enterobacterales; family Enterobacteriaceae; genus Enterobacter; species Enterobacter sp. 342. Next base: position 43,938 of record NZ_JAWUEI010000035.1, on the reverse strand, counting down.
CAGCCGGAGCACCTGTAACTGAACGGTGACATCCAGTGCCGTGGTGGGTTCGTCGGCGATGATAAGTTCAGGCTCGCAGGAGAAGGCAAGGGCGATCATCACCCGCTGGCGCATGCCGCCTGATAGCTCGAACGGATAACGCTCCATGACCTGCTTTGCGTCCGGGATTTGCATCTCCTCCAGTAGAGTAATCGCCTTCTGCTGCGCCTCACCCCGCGAAAGCGGCTGATGCTGGCGGATCACCTCCACCATCTGTTTGCCAATCCTCCGCGTCGGGTTGAGTGCGGTCATCGGCTCCTGAAAAATCATCGCCACTTTTGCGCCTCGCCACTGGCGAAGCTGTTTTTCGGATGCCGTCAGGACATTTTCACCCAGTAACCTCACCTGACCGTGATGGATGTGGTAGCTGCCTTCCGGCAGCAGGCGCATAGCCAGCATGGCGGTAACCGATTTTCCCGAACCCGATTCACCGACTACGCCAACGATTTCACCTCGTTTGATCTCCAGCGAGACGTTGTTGAGAGCATGGACCTCACCGCGAAAAATCGGGAAACTCAGATGTAAATCTTCAATGGTTAATACTGATTCGGTCATGACTGCTTCCCTCCCGATTTCGGATCCAGCAGATCGCGGATACCGTCACCAAACAGATTAAAGCCCACAGCAGTAATCAAAATGGCCGCACCAGGAAAGGCGCAATACCACCACTGGTCGAGCACGTAGTTACGGCCAACAGCCACCATTGCGCCCCATTCGGCAGTCGGTTGCTGAGCACCCAAACCAATAAAGCCCAGTGTGGCGGCCATCAGAATGGCGCTACCGATATCCAGTGAGGCCTGCACAATCAGCGGTGGCAGGGCATTGCGCAGGATATGCCAGCGGATTAAATGCCAGCGCGATGCGCCAAACGTGCGGGCGGCCTGGACATAGGTAAACTGGCGTACCACCAGCGTTTGCCCGCGCGCCAGGCGGACGTAGAACGGAATGCGGACAATCGCAATCGCCAGCATGGCGTTAAACAGGCTCGGGCCCAACGCGGCGGCCAGCGCCATGGTGAGTACCAGGGAGGGAATAGAGAGCATAATGTCCATCACCCGCATAATAATGGCGTCGCCACGTCCACCCAGAACACCGGACAAACAGCCCAGCAGCGAGCCAATCCCTCCTGCAATGACCACAACGGCCAGCCCGGCGGTAATGGATTGCTGACTGCCTGTCAGTACGCGGCTGAACAGATCGCGTCCCACCTCGTCAGTGCCAAACCAGTGTTGTGCCGACGGTGCCTGCAGGCGGGCGGTGAGATCCAGCGCGTTTGGGTCATGCGGTACAATCCACGGTGAGGTCACCATCAGCACCAGCATCAGCAGCATAATGACGCCGCCAATCAGCGTGAGCGGGCTTTGACGCAGCATCCAGAAGAGCTTTGCCCAGTTGATGCGCTGTTTCACTGGTTTTACGGGGGCGGTCGTTTCCTGGGTTAACATCATTCGGCACCTCCGCGCCCGATTCGTGGGTCAATCCACAGGTAAAGCAGATCGACCACCAGATTAACCAGCACATACGCCAGCGAGACGACGACCGCGAAACCCATTACGGCAGGGAAATCGAGCGCCTGGATGGACGTCACCACCCAGGCCCCCATTCCCGGCCAGGCGAAGACGGTCTCGGTGAGCACGGCACCGTAAAGCAGATCGCCCAGCGCCAGCCCGAGTACGGTAATTGATGGGATCATGGCGTTAGGTAAGGCATAGCGCAGTACGATGTACCAGCCTGGCAACCCGCTGGCGCGGGCAGTACGAATGTAATCCTCGCTAAGTTGCTCCAGCATCGCTGAACGTACCTGCCGCGCCACAATGCCCAGATGCACAAACGCCAGCGTCAGTGAGGGTAAAATCAGATGCTGCAGGGTGTTCAAAAACACCTCGCCATTGCCTTCCAGCAGTGAATCGATCAGATAAAACCCGGTGACATGAGCAGGCGGGTCAAGCCAGTCGTCCAGCCGACCGCCACCGGGAAGAATTTGCAGATGGCCATAGAACAGCACAATGACGCCCAGCCCGAGCCAGAATGCTGGGGTGGAGATCCCGGTCATTGCCATCAAACGCACCAGATGATCCAGCCAGCGGTTGCGATATACCGCCGACAAAATCCCCAGCGGCACGCCAATCACCAGGGCCAGCAGCAGGGAACAAAAAGCCAGTTCCAGCGTGGCGGGGAAAAAGGCCTTTAAATCTTCCGCAACCGGACGCCCGGTGCGAATCGACGTCCCTAAATCACCGTGGGCGAGAGCCTCCACGTAGCGGCCAAACTGGATATACAGCGGTTGATCCAGCCCCAGTTGCTGGCGGATGCCCTGTACAATTTCGTCGCTGGCACGGTCACCGGCCAGCAGACGGGCCGGATCGCCGGGGATCATGTGTGAAATAATAAAAGTAATAATACAGACACCGGCCACCACCAGGAGTAACCCCCAGCAGCGCTGGCGCACAATGCTCCAGAACGTCATACATTTTCCCCCGGCGAGAACCGTTACTTACTCATGGTGGCGATGTTGAACACCTGCTCGAGCATCGGATTAAAGGTGAAGCCTTTAACGTCTTTGTTCATCGCCAGCTGGTAATTCTTCTGGAACAGATAAACGTACGCGGCTTCGTCGATCACCACTTTTTGCGCCTGCTGGTAGTTTTTGGTGCGCTCCGCCTGATCGGTAGTTTTCAGCGCCGCCTGCAGCAGCGAATCCACCTCTTTGTTCTCATAGAACGAACGGTTACCTGGCAGCCCTTTTTTGTCCGACTCGAACCAGTAGTTCATGAACATATACGGATCGGCAAAGTCCGGGCTCCAGTTGCCGATGGCAATGTCATAATCACCTTTACCGACACGGTCACGCATGGTGGCGTTTGCCAGTTTTTCCAGCTTGACGTTAATGCCGAGCTTGCCGAGGCTGGCCTGGGTGGAGAGGGCGATAGGCTCCCAGTTGGGGTCGTTGTCCGAGTAGAGGAAGGTCAGGCTGGCCGGTTTGTCTTTCACCTTTTCCAGCGCCGCTTTGGCTTTGGCCTCGTCAAAACTGTACTGCATGGCAGTCGCGTCAAAGCCCCACATACCGTCCGGGATCGGGCCACGCATCTGTTTGCCATTGCCGCTCAGAATGCCTTTCACCATTCCCTGATAATCAGTTGCCCAGGAGACAGCCCGGCGTAAATCCACCTGATTAAGCGGAGCCTTACTGTTGTTAAGATACAGGTAGGTCACACGCAAAGAAGGGTATTCTGCGACGGCCACTTTGCCTTCCTGTTTCAGGGCGGCCAGTTGATCAACCGGCAGAGAGTCAGCAATGTCCAGATCACCACGGGAAAGCTGCAGTCGGCGGGAGGCGCTCTCACCGATTATTTTCACGGACACGCGTTTAAAGTGCGGTTTATCACCCTGCCAGTGAGGGTTTGGCACCAGTACCAGTTGCTGACCTTTCTGCCAGCTTTTCAGCATGAACGGGCCTGAGCCGGCGGTGTTTTGCGCCAGAAAACCGCGCGCATCGTCCGCCGCATTCGCTTTCAACACCGCCGGGTTAATGATGGAGGCACCGTCGTTCGCCAGCGTGTAGAGGAACGGGGCGAACGGCTGGCTGAGCGTGAATTTCACCGTATGATCATCAACGGCATCAATTTTCAGGTCTTTCGGGAAGGCTTCTGACGGCCCCTGGCTGAGTTTCAGCAGGCGTTCGAACGAAAGCTTGACCGCTTCGGCGGTGACCGGCGTACCGTCGGAGAATTTCGCGTTGTCCGTCAGGGTAAAGGTCCACTCTTTCTGATCATCGGAGGCTTTCCAGCCAGTCGACAGATCGCCTTCCACCTCCGTCGAGCCCGGCTTGTACTTGACCAGACGCTGGTAGGAAGGATAGGTGACGGTCCAGTCGTTGTTATCAATCGTCACGGCAGGATCGAGTGTTTGCGGGTCAGCCGCTTTACCGATCACCAGCATGTCTTTCGGGACGGCAGCCAGTGCAAGTGGGGCGCTCAAAGCCAGCGTCGCGGCAATCAGGGTCGTGAGTAGCGTTGTTTTCATGGCAGTGCTCCAGGTTTAAAGAGGGGTGTGCGTCAGTGGAAAACAGGCAAAACGGTCATCAAGCAGCGGATAGCTGGCGGCGTTCGGCAGTTCGAAATGCCACCATTCACTGCTGATCCCCACAAAACCGCCGCCGAACATGATGGCGTTCAGCAGCAGACGGTTGCGCTGGGCGTGCGGTGGCACGGAGGGATGATACGGATGCGAACGGTCATGCATTTCGTCAAAACCGGCCCCCATATCCAGCACGGTGTTATGTTCATCCATCAGCGTGACGTCGATGGCTGTACCGCGGCTGTGATTGGAGCCAATCGCCACATCCACCACATATTCCGGGTTCGGGCAGGCATCCCACAGTTGAGCCTGCGCCTGTTGCGGTCGATAGGCGTCGTACACCACCAGTTTCAACCCGGCCAGCGTGGCAATGCCGATAGCTTTCGCCAGTGCAGTGGCAGCATCGGTATGCAGCAGGCACTGCGCCTCCTGATAGATCGGACGGCCAGTAATGTTATCGGCGGTGGCGTACTTCAGATCGATATGCAGCGTGGGAAACGCTTTCGCCACATCAATCAGTTCACTCTCTTCGGGCATAGCTCCGCTCCTTTAGCGTTCGAATTGACCAAACTCTTGTTGTAATTGTCGGTTTACGGCCAGGCGCGCCGGAAGCGCATCACCTAACGCTTCCACCACGCCCGACAGCAGCAGGTTGAACAGACAGCTGACGGGGGCAAGCGAATCCCAGAAATGGCCGGTATCGGTTTTCACTTGCAGTAAATCAATCGGATAATCGCGTGCCCACGGACACCAGATATCAGTGATCAAGGCCAGGGGGATCTGTTTCTCGCTTGCAACACGGCAGTACTGACGGGCGACAGCGGAGTAGGTGCGGGTATCTGTCAGCACCACATAGGGATGCGAAAATCCGGAGTTCAGAGATTCAACCCAGCTCCCGGATGCCCCCTCGGAATAGCTGACGCCCGGGCGGAGATACTCGAGGTGGCTGAAGAAGGCGTTGGCGATCCCGCGGGTCGACTGAATTCCCAGCACAAAAACGGCCTCTGCGTGAGCCAACTGATGCACCACCTGACGGAAGGTGTCCGTTTGCGCCAACTGATACACCTGCGTGATGGCATCCACTTCCAGCGACAACGCGTGCTGAAGGCGATTGGGCAGGGGGCGCTGCTGCTGCCAGGAGTCCAGACGCTCATTCATGCCCCAGGGCTGGTAAGGGTCGCGCAGGCTTTTTTTGGCATCTTCCAGGTTGCGATACCCAAGCTTGCGCAGGAAGCGTCCGACGGTTATGCCGCTGGTGCCAGTGGCCAGACCGACGCTCTCAGCCGTTTCAAACGGAATTTGCGCGGTGTGCGCCAGTAGCCAGCTGCCAACCCGCTTTTCACTGGGCGTCAGTTGGCTGAAGGTCGCTTCGATACGGCTCAACATCTCGGGTTTTGTCGTCATACCGCCTCGCTGTTAACAGGCTGTCAGTCGCCATAATTGTGTTACCTGATTAACAATGCATGACGCGTGCCAAAGGCACAGGGTGGTGAAAACCCGCTGTGCAGCAAACTTCATGCAATATTTAATTAACCAATGATCAACATTTGTGCAGCCTAGTTCACTTTTGGTGCACTGTCTGAGCGGGCAGGGATGAATTTGTTGAATACGTCAGCCTCTTCACATTTTTGGTAAGATATAGACACTGCGAATATGAAAGGGATACCGGCATGGCGAATTTGCCCTGGCGTGTCAGCGTGCGCCTGATGGTTCTCGCAAAGAAAATGGCGATGGTTGTGGGGATTGTCCTCGTCGTTCTGCTTGCTGTGCGGGTGTATCTCTCTCAACAGGGCCCGGAACTGCACCTCTGGCATACCTGGCGGGCAGATGAGATGTCCATCCGCGAACTGGATAAAGCGGATTTCGCCGGATATGTCGCCCGGGAAAATACCATTTTCACCGATCTTGATAACGCGGTGACGGCGAAAACAGAGGGTGAGGAACGCACGTCGTTAAACCGCTATTACCGCCAGAGCCTGGTGTGGCCCGGTCAGTTTTCACCTGATGCCAATCGCTCATTTGTGCTGATGCCTGCCGGAAAGCCGCGCGGCGCGGTGGTGCTGCTACACGGATTGACGGACTCGCCATACAGCGTCAGACACCTTGCTTTGCATTATCAGCAGCACGGCTTTGTGGCAGTTGTACCGCGTCTACCCGGACACGGCACCGCGCCCGGCGCGCTGACGGATGTTGACTGGGAGATGTGGCTGGCGGCGACGCGCCTTGCCGTACGGGAAGCCACGCGTCTGGCGGGAGAGAAAGTCCCCCTGCATCTGGTGGGGTACTCCAACGGCGGGGCGCTGGCACTGAAATATACCCTTGATGCACTTGACTCCACTGCGCTTCATCGACCACAGCAGGTGATATTGCTCTCACCGATGATTGGCGTCACGGCCTTTGCGCGGTTTGCCGGTTTTGCCGGGTTACCGGCGCTACTACCGGCGTTTGCCAAAGCGGCGTGGCTAAACATCTCACCGGAATATAATCCGTATAAATACAACTCGTTCCCGGTAAATGCCGCTCGCCAGTCGTGGCTGTTGACGAAGACTCTGCAGGAACAGCTTGGCCGTGCTGCACGGGAGCACAAACTGGGACAGTTGCCACCGGTTCTGGCATTCCAGTCGGTGATGGATTCCACGGTCAGCACCCGCGCGGTGGTCACCGGGTTATTTGATCAGCTTCCGGCAAACGGCAGTAAACTGGTGGTGTTTGATATCAACCAGGCGGCGAGTTTCCGCCCGCTATTTAAGCCATCGTCCTGGACAGCAACCTCGGCGCTGCTGCCCGTCGAACAAAGACGTTACAGTGTCACGATTATCACGAATGCTGACGCGCACAGTTTCTCGACGGTGGCGAAAACAACCCCGACAGGCAGCACGCAGGAGACGGTCGTGCCGCTTGCACAATCCTGGCCGAAGGATATCTATTCTCTGTCGCATATTGCTGTGCCGTTCCCACCGGATGACGATCTGTATGGCCGCGAACCTGGCGTGAAAAATCACTATGGCATTAGCCTGGGGACGATTGCGCTCTGGGGAGAAACCTCTGTGTTGAGCGTCGGGAAAGAGGCGCTCATGCGGGTCACCTCAAACCCGTTCTACGACTACATGCTGGAGAGGATCGACAGCCGGATCGGGGAACAATAAAAAGTAAAGAACCCTTGTGGCGTGAATATGTTAGGTCGCACTGATTAATTATGATAAACAGTAGGTTCAAGGCACCTTTCTTTCTCATTGGAACCCGCGCTTGTGCTGACAACGCTCATTTACCGAAGCCAGTTGAATTTATCCCACCCGTCCAGTGAGCTGCGGGAGCTGGTGGAGCGGGCTAAGCTCCGTAATTCAAAACTGAGTATCACCGGCGTTCTCCTCTCAAGAGGGAGTGAAATTCTGCAAATTCTTGAGGGTTCGGAAGAGAGCGTTGTTAAGTTGTTCCATAAAATCCGTGATGACAAACGGCACAGTGGCGTAGTTGAACTGATGCGGGACTATGGCCCACGCAGACGGTTCGAAAATGTCGGTATGTTGCTCTTCGACCTGCAGATCCAGTCGCCGAAAGAGGTGCTACAGTCGGTTCTGCGTTACAGCAAGCTGGACAGTTATCTCGTCTCTGATGATCGGGTATTTAAATTTATTCAGACGTTTATTACCGATCAACGTCCGTCCTCTGTTGAAGAACGTTACGACCCGACAAAATGGACGCTTACGACGGAAACGTTACCGCCAGGAGCGAGTCTGGGCCTGCTGGCTAATCAACCTTGCCAGTTTGCGCTCCAGCCCATTGTTGAACCCTCTGAAGGGAAAATCAGTTCATTTGAAGCCCTCATTCGCGGTAATGACGGTGGAAGCCCGGAGCATTTTTTCAGTTCCCTCGAGCCGGATAAAATCTATGAAATTGATCTCCAGACGAAAGCCTATGCCTTTGCGCTGGCCCAAAAGCTGGGTATTGGCAGCCATAAAATTGCGGTAAATCTGTTGCCGATGTCGCTGGTCAATGTCCCCGATGCCGTAGCGTTCCTGGTGGATCAAATTAAAAAACATGGGCTTCAGCCGGAGCAGGTCGTCATTGAAGTCACTGAAAATGAGATGATTTCCGGTTTCAACCAGTTTAATAGCGCCATTAAACAACTTCGTGCCGAAGGTATTGGCCTGGCGATTGACGATTTTGGCTCCGGTTATGCGGGGCTTTCGCTGCTGACCAGATTTCAGCCGGATAAAATTAAAATCGACCGGGAAATTGTCAGCAATATTCATCTTAGCGGCCCGAAACAGGCGATCGTGCGGTCGATTGTCAGCTGTTGCTCCGACCTCGAAATCACTCTGGTGGCTGAAGGCATCGAGAAATTAGAGGAGTGGTGCTGGCTTGAATCCGCCGGGATCCGCCGTTTTCAGGGGTTCCTGTTTGCCCGTCCCCAGCTCAATGGCACAGGCGATATTCACTGGCCACATCTGGTGCGTTAAACCAATTTTCCTCCCACATTGTTTCCCCTTTGCCTGGCCTGTGTTTAAATAGCTAAAACGGTTTAACATGGTTTAGCTAAGAGGATCACATGAAAAAAATCTGGGTACTTGGCGATGCGGTAGTGGATTTGCTGCCAGATGGAGAAGGCAGATTATTGCAGTGTCCCGGTGGCGCACCGGCAAACGTCGCGGTCGGTATTGCCCGGCTGGGCGGCCAGAGCGCCTTTATCGGCAGGGTTGGCGATGATCCTTTCGGACGTTTTATGTCTAAGACATTAGCTGACGAGCGAGTCGACGTGGAGTGGATGCACCTTGACCCGGCGCACCGCACCTCAACGGTGGTGGTCGATCTCGACGACCAGGGCGAACGCTCTTTTACTTTCATGGTGCGTCCGAGTGCCGATCTGTTTCTGGAACCCGCCGATCTGCCAACATTCAGCGCCGGGGAGTGGCTGCATGTCTGTTCTATCGCGTTAAGCGCAGAGCCGAGCCGTTCTGCGACATTTCAGGCGATGGCCGCCATCCGGGAGGCGGGCGGTTACGTCAGTTTCGATCCCAATATTCGCCCGGACCTCTGGCCGGATGAGAATGAACTGCGTCGCTACCTTGAACAGGCCCTGCAGAGCGCAGACGTGGTAAAACTCTCCGTTGAAGAGCTGGCGTTTTTAACCGGAGAAATGCAGGTAAACGTCGGTCTGGATACGCTGATGCAACGTTGCCCGGCGCACCTGGTGCTGGTCACCCAGGGTAAAGAGGGCGTCATTGCCTGGCATGAGGGTATCGTGAAACACTATCCGGCCACGCCCGTGAAATGTGTCGATACCACCGGCGCAGGCGACGCCTTCGTGGCGGGTTTGCTGTATGGGCTTGCCGCTGGTCAGGCGCTGACACCCGTTATCGCTTTAGCTCAGCGCTGTGGCGCGTTAGCCACCACGGCGAAAGGGGCAATGACTGCTCTGCCATATCAACACGCACTGTAATTTATCCCTTCACTGGCCGCCCTTGGGTGGCCTGAATTGTCGCCCCGATCACACTTACTAAAACGGTTTAGCAAAAAAGATTGCCGATCCAAAATTCGGCGGTTTAGTATCAGCAACCTAAACCGGTTTAGCAATTTAGCACTATTAATGACTTCTTTTAGGGATGCGACAAAATGTATAAAAAACGCAGACTTGCCGTGATGATAGGCATGCTGGCCGGAAGTACCTCTGTTTTTGCTCAAACGGATATGACAAGCATCGAAGCGCGACTTGCGGCGATGGAACAGCGTCTTCAGGATGCGGAGACGCGTGCGCAGGTTGCTGAGAAACGTGCGACAGATGCAGAACAAAAAACGCAGCAACTGGTCGCGGCTCAGCAGCAGGCGCAAACGACAACTCAGGAAGTGGCTCAACGCACTACCGCGCTGGAGAAGAAAGCGGACCAAAGCGGAGGGTTTGAGTTCCACGGCTATGCCCGTTCCGGCCTGCTGATGAACGATGCGGCCTCCAGCAGCAAAAGCGGCCCTTACCTGACCCCAGCCGGTGAAACCGGCGGTGCGGTAGGGCGTCTGGGTAACGAGGCTGACACCTACGTTGAGCTGAATCTGGAGCATAAACAAACCCTGGATAACGGGGCGACCACGCGCTTCAAAGCAATGCTGGCCGACGGTCAGAGAACCTATAATGACTGGTCTGCCGATACCAGCGATCTCAATATTCGTCAGGCCTTTGCGGAGCTGGGGAATCTGCCTGATTTCACCGGTGCGCTGAAGGGCAGTACCTTCTGGGCGGGTAAACGCTTTGACCGCGACAACTTTGATATTCACTGGCTGGATTCCGATGTCGTGTTCCTTGCGGGTACCGGTGGCGGTGTGTATGACGTGAAATGGAACGATTCGCTGCGCAGCAACTTCTCCATTTACGGCCGCAACTTCGGCAGCGTTGAGCAGACCGACAATAACGTTCAGAACTATATCCTTAGCATGAACCACTTCGCTGGACCGTTCCAGCTGATGGTCAGCGGTCTGCGGGCGAAAGATAACGACGACCGTAAAGACACCAACGGGGATCTCATCAAAACCGATGCCGCCAACAACGGCGTTCATGCCCTGGTTGGGTTGCATAATGAGAGTTTCTACGGCCTGCGGGAAGGGACAGCCAAAACGGCGTTGCTGTACGGTCACGGGCTGGGTGCGGAAGTGAAAAGTATCGGTTCCGATGGCGCATTGCTGTCTGAGGCGGATACCTGGCGCTTTGCAAGTTACGGTGTCACGCCAATTGGCGGGGGCTGGAGCGTTGCGCCTGCTGTCCTGGCGCAAAGCAGTAAAGATCGTTACGTCAAGGGCGATAGCTATGAGTGGGTGACGCTCAACACCCGTCTGATTAAAGAGGTGACTCAGAACTTCGCCCTGGCGTTTGAGGGAAGCTATCAGTACATGGATTTAAACCCGGAAGGCTATAAGGACCGTAACGCTGTCAACGGCAGTTTCTACAAGCTGACCTTTGCGCCAACGCTAAAAGCGAGCAAAATCGGCGATTTCTTCAGCCGTCCGGAGCTGCGCCTGTTTGCCACCTGGATGGACTGGAGCAGCAAACTGGATAACTACGCCAGCGATGATGCCTTTGGCAGCAGCGGTTTCAACGCAGGCGGGGAATGGAACTTTGGGGTCCAGATGGAAACCTGGTTTTAACCCATCACGCTCCCGCCTGGCGGGGGCGTTTCGCACATCATAAAAAGAAGTCAGGCAGAGGTATCTATGGATTTTAATCAAATCGCCCGCGAGCTTATTCCGCTGCTCGGTGGCAAGGAAAATATCGCCAGCGCGGCGCACTGCGCAACCCGTCTTCGTCTGGTGCTGGTCGATGACGCGCTTGCCGATCAGCAAGCCATCGGTAAGGTCGAGGGCGTGAAAGGCTGTTTTCGTAACGCCGGGCAGATGCAGGTGATTTTTGGCACGGGCGTGGTCAACAAGGTTTACGCCGCGTTTATTCAGGCGGCGGGGATCAGCGAATCAAGTAAATCTGAAGCCGCGGATCTGGCGGCGCGCAAGCTGAACCCGTTCCAGCGCATTGCCCGTCTGCTTTCAAACATCTTTGTTCCGATCATTCCCGCAATTGTTGCCTCTGGTTTGCTGATGGGCCTGCTCGGTATGGTGAAAACCTATGGCTGGGTCAATGCGGATAACGCCATCTACATCATACTGGATATGTGCAGCTCGGCGGCGTTTATCATTCTGCCTATTCTGATTGGTTTTACCGCCGCGCGGGAATTTGGCGGTAACCCGTATCTCGGTGCGACGTTGGGTGGCATTCTGACGCATCCGGCGCTGACCAACGCCTGGGGCGTGGCGTCCGGTTTCCACACCATGAATTTCTTCGGCCTTGAGATCGCGATGATCGGCTATCAGGGCACGGTATTCCCGGTACTGCTCGCCGTCTGGTTTATGAGCATCGTGGAGAAAAACCTGCGCCGCGTGATCCCGGATGCGGTAGACCTGATCCTGACACCGTTCCTGACGGTCGTTATCTCCGGTTTTATCGCCTTACTGATTATCGGTCCGGCTGGGCGGGCGCTGGGCGACGGCATCTCCTTTATCCTGAGCACATTAATTGAACATGCAGGCTGGCTGGCAGGGCTGCTGTTTGGCGGGCTTTACTCGGTGATTGTCATCACCGGTATTCACCACAGTTTCCACGCGATTGAAGCAGGTCTGCTGGGTAACCCGTCGATTGGTGTTAACTTCCTGCTGCCGATCTGGGCGATGGCGAACGTAGCACAGGGCGGCGCCTGTCTGGCGGTGTGGTTCAAAACCAAAGATGCGAAAATCAAAGCCATAACCTTACCGTCGGCGTTCTCTGCCATGCTTGGTATTACTGAAGCGGCTATTTTTGGTATCAACCTGCGTTTCGTAAAACCGTTTATTGCCGCATTGATTGGCGGCGCGGTGGGCGGGGCCTGGGTGGTCTCAGTGCATGTTTACATGACCGCCGTTGGGTTGACCGCAATTCCGGGTATGGCCATTGTGCAGGCAAGCTCTCTGCTCAACTATATTATCGGCATGGTGATTGCCTTCGGCGTGGCGTTTACCGTCTCGCTGCTGCTGAAATATAAAACGGATTCAGAATAATGACGTTTCCTTCACGCTGGCCTGCGATCCTGCAGGCCGTTATGAAAGGCCAGCCGTGCGCGATTGCAGACAGCCATTATCCGCAATGGCACCCAGCGCCGGCGACAGGGCTGATGAACGATCCCAACGGGTTTATCTGGTTTGCCGGGCGTTATCATCTGTTTTATCAGTGGAACCCGCTGGACTGCGAACATCGGTTTAAATGCTGGGGGCACTGGAGTTCTGCGGATCTGGTGCACTGGCAGCATGAACCGATGGCGTTAATGCCCGATGAAGAGTATGACCGCAACGGTTGTTACTCCGGTAGCGCCGTGGATAACGAGGGCGTTTTGACCCTGTGTTACACCGGCAACGTCAAATTCGATGACGGCAACCGCACCGCCTGGCAGTGTCTGGCCGTGGAACAACCGGACGGCAGCTTTAAGAAACTCGGCCCCGTGCTTGCACTACCGGAAGGGTACACCGGCCACGTGCGCGACCCGAAAGTGTGGAAACATGAAGGGCAATGGTACATGGTGCTGGGTGCGCAAGATCTGCAAAAGCGCGGCAAAGTGCTGCTGTTCAAATCCGCTGATTTGCACGCCTGGGTGTCCTGCGGCGAGATCGCCGGTCACGGCGTTAACGGCCTGACGGATGCAGGGTATATGTGGGAGTGCCCGGATCTGTTTGCGCTCGACGGGACGCATATTCTGATCTGCTGTCCGCAGGGGCTGGCGCGCGAACCGCATCGCTATCTCAACACTTACCCGGCCACATGGATGAGTGGGGCGTTTGACTATGCGCGCGCTGCGTTTGAACACGGTGAGCTGCATGAGCTGGATGCCGGGTTTGAGTTTTACGCGCCGCAAACGACGCTGGCGGAAGATGGTCGACGCATTTTGATCGGCTGGATGGGCGTGCCGGACGGAGAAGAGATGCTTCAGCCAACGCGAACGCATGGCTGGATGCACCAGATGACCTGTCCGCGCGAATTATGCTACCACGACGGCAAGCTCTGGCAGACCCCGGCTCGTGAACTGGAAGCGTTGCGTGAAGGAGAGCAACGCTGGCAGGGGATCGCCAGTGATGCGCCAGAACTGGATGCGACGCGTCTGGAGTTTGAGCTGAACACATCGCACGTGAACGTGGATTTTGGTGGAGCCTTGCGTCTCACGGTCGATGACCAGGGGCTGCGTCTGGAACGCGCCAGTCTGAAAACCGGGGAAACATTGACCCGCTACTGGCTGGGTGACGTTAGCCATTTACGCATTCTGTGCGACCGCTCAAGCGTCGAAATTTTCATCAATCACGGTGAAGGGGTGATGAGTAGCCGCTATTTTCCTGACCATCCGGCCCGGGTACGATTCGAAGGTGCGTCCGACATCACATTACGCTACTGGTCGCTGCGCGCCTGCATGATAGAATGAGGGTTTTGGCAGCCGGATCTAAGTCGTTGTGAGAAAAACAAAACGCGTCACCATAAAAGACATCGCGGAACTGGTGGGGGTGTCAAAAGCCACCGCCAGCCTGGTCCTGAACGGGCGCAGCAAAGAGCTGCGCGTAGCGGAAGAGACGCGTGAACGCGTGCTGGCGATTGCAAAAGAGCACCACTATCAGCCCAGCATTCATGCCCGGTCGCTGCGTGATAACCGTAGCCACACCATTGGCCTGGTGGTTCCTGAAATTACCAACTACGGTTTTGCCGTGTTTTCTCACGAGCTGGAGACGCTGTGTCGTGAGGCTGGCGTTCAGTTGCTGATCTCCTGTAGCGATGAAAATCCGGGGCAGGAGACGGTAGTGGTGAATAACATGGTGGCGCGTCAGGTGGACGGGCTGATTGTAGCTTCCAGCATGCTCAATGATGCGGACTACCATAAACTGAGTGAACAATTACCCGTTGTCCTTTTTGACCGCCATATCAACGACAGCGCGCTGCCGCTGGTGATCACCGATTCCATTACCCCGACGACGGAACTGGTGGCTGACATTGCGCGTCAGCATCCTGATGAGTTCTATTTCCTCGGCGGTCAACCCCGTCTTTCCCCAACTCGCGACCGCCTGGAAGGGTTTAAGCAAGGTTTGCGTGAAGCCAATGTGACGCTGCGCCCCGAGTGGATCATTCACGGCAACTATCATCCAAGTTCCGGATACGAGATGTTCGCTGAACTTTGCGCTCGCCTGGGGCGGCCGCCGAAAGCGCTTTTCACCGCCGCCTGCGGTCTGCTGGAAGGGGTGTTGCGCTATATGGGCCAACATAACCTGTTGCAAAGCGATATCAGGTTAGCCAGTTTTGACGATCACTACCTCTACGATTCGCTGACGATCCCTGTCGATACTATTCGTCAGGATAACCGCCAGCTGGCCTGGCACTGCTTTGATTTAATTAGCAAATTGATCGAAGGGGAGACACCTCAGCCCTTGCAGCGCAAGCTGGATGCCACCCTGCAACGACGCTATAAGTCAGCAGTATAGCTCTGCCCGATACATCAATAACTTTAATTAATTTAAGTTTTGGAAGCGCCGATAACCATAAGGAATAATTCTCCTTGAGGTATTGGTCTATGTCGTTGAAAAAGTCGTCCCTGATTGTCCTGTTCTCACTGCTTTTCTTCTTTGTTGTCAGCACCGTCACCAGCGTTGGCCTCATCATTAAAAGTAATAATTCCCTGGATAACGTGAACAAAGAGATCCAGGTTGTGCTGTCGATTATTGACCCCATCAACCACAGCCGTACCCTGCGTGTTCGGGTGATGGAGTATGTGAAGATGGTGGAAGCGGGCAACTCGGCAGACGAGTCTGCGAAGCTTGCCGCAGTGAAAGAGGCGCTGACCAAAGCGGATCACGCCTTTGCGGCCTTTATGGATTCGCCGCGTCTGACGGATGAAGCGCCGCTGGTGAGTGCCTATCAGGATGGCTGGCAAAACTACCGCAACCAGGGACTGGTACCGCTGATCAATGCTGCCGAAGCGCATGATGTTGCCAAATTTAATGCCCTGATCCCGGAAGTGTCCCGCCTCGACCGCCAGTACGAGATCGTTCTCGACCAGGTGCTTTCCGTCCACCAGAAATATGCCAAAAGCCTGAACGAAGATGCGAGCAGCAACTTCGTTTCAGGTCTGGTGATGATTGCCGCAATCGCCTGCCTGTTTGTGGTGGTGATTGTCGCGGTCAGCCTGCTGATGAAGCGCTTTGTGTTTGCACCGGTAAACCTGGCGCGCGAACACTGCAGCCAGATTGCGGCAGGCAAGCTGGACCTCCCGGTGCCGGTGAAGGGACGCTCCGGCAACGAAATCGATCATCTTATGAGTTCGATGGAGCAGATGCGCCAGGCACTGCTTGCGACCATCGCCCAGGTGCGCGATGCGAGCCATACCGTGACCCACGCAGCGCAAGAGATTGCCTCCGGGAATATTGACCTGGCGTCACGCACCGAGCAGCAGGCTTCCGCGTTGACTCAGACAGCGGCCAGCATGGAAGAACTGAGTGCAACCGTGGCGAACAATACCGATAACGTCTATCAGGCCGGAAAACTGGTGCAGGACGCGGTGAAAAATGCCCATACCGGTGAAGCGGTGACCCGTGAAGTCATCGAGACCATGAATACTATCGCGGCAAACTCGAAGCGTATCGAAGACATTACCAGCGTCATCAACAGCATCGCTTTCCAGACCAATATTCTGGCGCTGAACGCGGCAGTTGAAGCGGCGCGCGCCGGTACGCAGGGACGCGGTTTTGCGGTTGTGGCCAGTGAAGTACGCACCCTGGCGCAGAAAAGCGCGGTAGCGGCCAAGGACATCGAGAGCCTGATTGCGCAGTCGGTTTCCAGCGTGAAAAACGGCGCCGAACTGGTGAACCGTTCGGGCGAGGTGATCGATTCAATTATCGGTTCTGTTAATAAAGTGAATACGCTGATGGAGCAGATCTCCGTGGCATCTGAAGAACAGAGCCGTGGGATCAGCCAGGTCGGACAGGCGGTAACCGAGATGGACGGCGTGACTCAGCAGAACGCCGCGCTGGTGCAACAGTCCGCCGCGGCCGCGGCATCGCTGGAAGAGCAGGCGCAGCAGCTTTCGAGAAGTATTTCGAGTTTTAGTTTGCCGGTGCAGGCTTGATTGAATGGAAGGAGGCTCCTGATGGAGCCTCTTGAAGTGCGATTTGACCTGCAAAATTCTGCATATATGTGCGAATTTTAGAAAACATCATTCTTAAAATGGTGAAGCAGAGGAGCATCTAATATAGCCCATCTGAGAAATGCTGAAAATTCATATTCAGCACGAAGCATATTTTTGATTTTTCGACATATTATTTCTTTTTCTTCTGGGAGGGTATCATCATCGTCGTAATCAAAAACTAGGTCAAGGAATTTTCTATACTGTCTCATCAGTCGCTTTTTTAAATATATGCGCGTAAGATCTTTGTTTCCTGTATGGTCGTCATTGAAAACTTTTGAAATTAATGTGGCAGTTTCTATCGTCTTTGGGTCGTCGTTCATTGGAACTATATCAACATGCTCAGCGTAGGCCGTCGTAGGAAAAACATGCTTGATAGACCTTAATACATCAATTCTTGGGTCAGTACAATCAAGAATATTTTCAAAATGGTTTCTTTTAATATTGTTACATCGCCCGCAAGCAAAGAAAAGATTATTCCAGTCATATTTTTTATTTTCATCACCTTCGTGAGGTTTAAAATGTTCAACGTTTAGAACTAGAGGATCTTTGACCTCACATATATAGCATTTATTATGAAAGTCCTTTGATAATGTTTCTATGACATCTTTTTCAGAATAGGATGTCCTCCTTTCTAACGATATAGGAGCAACTGGATTTTTCGATACAGGAAACATTACTTATCTCCTCTTGCTTTGCATTTAAGCAAATTCATTCCTTTTATCAAGAAGATAGCTGATTCATCATCAAGTTTATCCCTATAAGGAAGAAGTTTCTGTACAATTTCATCTATGGCAGCTATGTCATAATTTTCCTCATTTATGAGTAATGAAAGGCGTTTAATATCTTTCTCCAAAGAGACTGAAACTACAGGTACTCCAAGCAAACCTTCAATGATGGTTTCATAGGAATAACTGGAGAGATCTTTGAAATGCTGTTTAGAACTCAAATCATATATAATGGAGTCTTCTAAAGAGCCGATAACAAAAGGAGAGTGTGTTGTTACAATGAACTGTATCGATGGATACGTTTTAGTCAGGAAAGGTAAAATTTTCCTTTGAAGCGATACATGCAAATGTGCATCTATCTCATCAATCATTACGATACCCTGCAGTTCGCTCGGAGAGATTTTAAAAGCCTCCGTTTTCATTATCAAATCAGAGATAATATTAAATATAGATGAATATCCTGATGACAGGGTTTGGAATGTGTAGGGTTTTTTACCTTCTTGTGTTAAAAAGAATTTGAATTCATCGGGATTGAACTTAAGTTCAAATGTGTTATCTTCCATCAGGTATGCGATGTTTTTTTCTAACTCTGAAAACCAATTCTCAATAGAATTGAATAAGGTGAGATTGTTGTCATGAGTCTTAGCAAATGATTGCCTTGTTTTTAAATTAGCGAGATGCTGTTCAAATGTACTACCTAGATTTTGGTTGCTGATTGACAAATAATTGGATTCGTCAGTGCTTATGATTTTATTGGCTCCGGTTGCAGCCTGAATTAATGCTTGTCTGTCGGCTCGAAAAAAAGCAATAATCCCTTTCCCTTCTGAAAGTAATAGAGATAAATTGTTAATATCTTCAAACTCTAATTGAATACCACCCCATACCCTTTCAAGTTCCGCCTGATAATACCGTATTTGATCGTTTGCTTGATGATATTCATGAGAGCCTTTAACTGCGTTTTCTTTTTGACTCAAAAAAAAGTTAATGTTGTTTTCAATTTGATTTTTAGGTTGGTGATTTCTCTGTATTAGGTGTGTTGATAATTTGTTGTATATATCGTTAAGTAATGTTGTTTTTCCGCAACCATTGCCGCCAGTGATGATCAGGTTTTTTTTACTAACATCAATATTATCATTTTCGCTTTTGATTTCTGATTTGCGACTTATACCGCTCAAGAATTTACTCATTATGTCCCCTTATTGTTTGTTAATTTATCGAAAATATACTAAGCCCAGTATTTTATAATCATCCCATCTCTAATGGAATACCTGTGAACACCAGTTTAACAAAAAAAATACGATGCCGATTAAAATGCAAAATCCATGTGTACACTTGCGGAAAATGGCTGGGGAAGTAAAGGCCGGTATTGTTTGCGAAACGTAGAAAGTAAATTTGTTACATAGATCTACTTTTATTCATAACTTAGTCCATAACTGCGGTTTTCACTGCACCGCCGTTAAAAGCATCAGAAACGTAGCTCTCAATATTTTCTTCATTTTCCCAGCAATATTTCCCTTGCTCATTCGTCTACCTCATCACAAGCCATAATCAGTTACTGTAAACGAGGTAAACACCATGAGAGATTTTGATATGCACGAAAGAGGTCACGGACGCGGATTCGGTCGCCACCGTATGGGCAAGGGTTTAGTCATCGGCGCAGTGATCTTCGTTGCACTCGGCCTGCTGGTAATGTCCCTGTGGAACGCCTTGCTTCCGGCGATCCTCGGTGTGAAAGCCATCGGGTTCTGGCAGGCGCTGGGCATACTGGTGCTGAGCCGCATTCTATTTGGCGGGCTGGGTTTCCGTCCCGGGATGTTTGGTGCACACCGCCGGATGCACGAGCGCTGGATGAACATGACTCCCGAACAGCGCGAGGCGTTTATTCAGCAGCGTCGTGAAGGGTTTGGTCGTCACGGGCGCGGACACTGCGGCTGGCACGGTCATCGTGACGAAAAACGCGATGACAACGCGCCAAAAACGCCGGAAGCAGAGTGAGCGAAATGAAAGCCGGGGAGGCGGGAGGATCCATGCTGATGTCGGCGCTCAATGCCTGTCGCGCCCGGCTGAAAGCCTTCATTCGCGGGCGCACGTCCGTCCGTGATGATGCCGACGACATTTTGCAGGAAGTCACGTATCAGCTGATGAAAGTGGAACAGCCAGTCGAGAACGTTGCTGCGTGGCTGTTCCGCGCGGCGCGTAATGAGATGACTGACCGGTCGCGGAAAAAACGCGAGGTTTCACTCTCCGGCTATTTTACGGGCGACGATGAAGACAGTTTTCCGGCAGACGAACTGGCAGAAACCCTGTTCGGTATACCGCAGACACCGGAAGAGGAGTATCTCAAAACGCTGTTGTGGGAAGAACTGGAACAGGCGTTGTCTGAACTTCCACCACCGCAGCGGGAGGTATTCGAAAAGACCGAGCTTCACGGCTACAGCATTAAAATGCTGGCAGAGGAGACGGGTGCCAGCGAGCAGGCGCTGTTATCCCGTAAGCACAAGGCGGTGTTGTTTCTGCGTACGCGGCTGCGGGATGTTTATGACGCGCTGACCGG
The DNA here is from genome assembly GCF_036663495.1 of Enterobacter sp. 342. Taxonomy (NCBI): domain Bacteria; kingdom Pseudomonadati; phylum Pseudomonadota; class Gammaproteobacteria; order Enterobacterales; family Enterobacteriaceae; genus Enterobacter; species Enterobacter sp. 342. The sequence goes on along the minus strand of NZ_JAWUEI010000035.1, from coordinate 23,824 downwards.
TGAATAGCAGCGACAGACAAAACCTTACACTTCCGGAGCTTGTAGATTCATCACTATCGTTTATGATCGGGGCGTCTTGTTACTCTGGAATGTTATGCGCAACCGTCAGCTTCTCGGAAAATGGCTTTTGATCATCACCTGTCTCGCGATGGCACTTTGTCTCGTGCAGCGTGCGGTGTATCTCAACCATTTTTTACAGGGACTGGCTCCGCAGACGTCCCAGATGGCTGACGCCCCAGCTCAAAACAGCAACACTGAACAGCCCGGTCCGTCACCTTGTCAACTGGGCGCACACTCGCTTCTCTGCGCGCAGCCACTGTTTTTCGATGGCGCATTGCCAGCCATTATTATCTTCTTTGCCCTCCTGCAACTGTTAACGCAGGGGCGGGTATTTGTTTCCAGAGAACAACCCGTTCAGGCGCCTCCTCCCCGAATACATCTTAAAAACTGCGTTTTCCGTGAATGAAAAACATCGTCACCACACGATAATTTTCACTATTCACGGAGTAAAACATGTTTAACCTTTTCAGGGGGTTCGTCTTCCTGTGGCTGTCCTGCATCGGTATTACCCATGCGGCAGACACTGGCTGGCAGGTCTCCCCACAAAATGATCACGCCCGTATCCGCTTTCAGGCGGAAAGGGATCAAAACCGCATTCAGGGCTTGCTCACTGTCGAGCTAAAGCCCGGCTGGAAAACCTACTGGCGTTCGCCGGGCGAGGGCGGCGTTGCGCCGAAAATCAGCTGGCCGGAAGGCGTAACGGACAGCTGGTCCTGGCCGGTCCCGTCGCGCTTCGATATCTCCGGCATGACCACGCAGGGTTATCACGACAAGGTCACGATCCCGATTGTCCTCGACGGGGTGAAGGGAGACGCGCTCGACGGAACGCTGACGCTCTCCACGTGCAGTAACGTCTGCCTGCTGACGGACTACCCGCTACATCTCGATTTTAATCAACCGGTCGATGCCGGTTTTCGTGATGCCTTCGACCACGCGATGCGCTCTGTTCCCGGCTCGTCAGGCGTTTCATCTGACCTTACTGCCTGGCTGGCGGACGGCAATCTGGTCATTACAGGGACAACGGCAGGAAAGTGGGACAATCCGGGGATCTATTTTGACCCGCTGGAGGGGGATATTCTTCCGGGAGAACCCGTCATTAAACACGACGGCCATCAGCTTCGGGTGACCGTTCCTGTCACCGATGAGTGGGGAGATAAACCCACCGCGCTGGAAGGTAAAGCTCTGTCGTTTGTGTTGACCAATGGCAGTAAAGCCCAGCAAACCGTAATGACGGTTGGAGCAACGCCTGCTGCGTCCGCAGCGCCCGGCACGGGAAAAATGGTGTTCTTTGCGCTGTTGGGCGGGTTGATCCTGAACCTGATGCCCTGCGTATTGCCGGTGATGGGCATGAAGCTCAACAGTATCCTGCATGCGGGCTCAGACAGACGAACGATCAGGCTGCGTTTTCTGGCAACCAGCGCCGGGATCCTCACCTCCTTTATGCTGCTTGCCGCGATGGTGACTGCGCTTAAGCTGACCGGGGCATCGCTGGGTTGGGGCATTCAGTTCCAGAACCCGTGGTTTATTGGTCTGATGGTCGCCGTGACCTTCCTCTTCGCGCTGAACCTGTTTGGGGTGTTTGAGATGCTGCTGCCTTCTGCCGCCGCAGGACGCCTGGCCGCGACGGGCGGTACGGGGCTGGGGGGCAGTTTCTGTGAAGGGATGTTCGCCACGCTACTGGCCACGCCGTGCTCCGCACCATTCCTCGGTACTGCCGTGGCGTTTGCCCTCGGTGCACCGTTGCAGACCCTGTGGCTCATTTTCCTGATGCTCGGCGTGGGAATGAGTTTGCCGTGGCTGTTTGTTGCCCTGGTGCCAAAAACGGCCACGTTATTGCCGAAGCCCGGGCGCTGGATGAACACACTGAAGATCATCCTTGGCCTGATGATGCTGGCCTCCAGCCTGTGGCTGGCTACGCTGTTTAACCTGCATCTGGGTGAAACGGTTGGTCAGATCGTAATGCTGGTTCTGATTGTTATTGCGCTGGCGCTCTTCACAATGAAGGGGCAAACGTCCTCGCCACTGTTCTGGTTGGTAGTGATCTCCCTGTCGGTATTTGGCGGATACCAACTGCGCGGGTTGCTTAACGCACCACCTGTCCTCGCAACGCAAAATGTGCAGCAGACGATCCCGTGGCAGCCGCTCAGTGAAGAGGCTATCGAGCATGCGCTTGCGCAGGGGAAACGGGTGTTTGTAGATATCTCTGCCGACTGGTGTGTGACCTGTAAGGTTAACGAGCATCGGGTACTGAATCAGCCGGACATCATTGCCGCACTGAGTCAGCCGGACGTGGTGGCCCTGCGCGGAAACTGGAGCCAGCCTTCCGCGCTTATCGCTGCGTTTCTTGAGAAGCGAAACCGCTATGCCATTCCGTTTAATGAGGTGTATGGCCCCGGTATCCCGGACGGGGAGATCCTCTCGCCGCTGCTGGATAAGCGCACCCTTGTCGCCACCCTGAACAATGAAAAAGGCTAACTGTGTCATGAAAAAAATCTTTATTACGCTGCTGCTACTTCTGGCCTCCATTCAGGTGATGGCGGCAACACCCCTGACGCCGGACCAGGAACAACGTGCGCAGCAGATGATCTCTGATTTCCTGTTTAATGATCCGAACTCCCCGCGCATCGGCGCGAAAAACCCAAAACTGACCCTGGTGGTCTTTACGGACTACAACTGCCCGTACTGTAAGAAATTTGACCCGTACCTGGAGAGAATTGTCGAAAAATACCCGGATGTCGCAGTGGTCTTTAAGTTTTTGCCTTTCCGCTCGGAAAGTTCGCTGACCGCAGCGCGTGACGCCTTAACACTCTGGCGCGCGCATCCGGAGCAATTTATGAAATTGAACCATACCCTGATGGTCAGAAAGGGGTACCACGATGAAGCCAGTATTCAGGAGGCGCAAAAACGGGCAGGGGTGAGTGTCACGACGCCTGATGAGGAGAGCCTGATGACGATTAAGCGCAGCCTGATCGTCGCAGAAAAAATGGGGATTCAGGGAACACCCGCGACGCTTATAGGCGAAGGATTGCTTCCTGGCTGGGTCCCGTTTGAACAGTTCGATGAAATGGTCAGTGACGCACTGAAAAACCGCTAACCTGAAAGGGGACTTGATGCCCCCGATAAACCGGAGAGGGAAATGAAAAAATTACTGTTACTTTCGGCGCTGGTATCGTCAGGGCTGGCGCAGGCGACTGAAGCCATACCGGATGTGGTAAAACACTTTAGCGAGCAGCAGGACATCAAAATCATTAAGAAACTGGATGCACCTGGCGGCGTGCCAGCCTGGCTTGGACAATATCAGGATATGGGCGTGACGCTCTTTTTAACGCCGGACGGCAAGCACGTGATCTCGGGGTATCTGTACGATGACAAAGGAAAAAACCTCAGCGAAGGATATTTCCAGAAAGAGATCTATGCCCCGATGGGACGCGAAATGTGGAAAAAGCTTAACGCGGCGCATCCCCTGAAAGAAGGGGCGGAGAACGCCCCGCGTAAAGTGTTCGTCTTTGCCGATCCGTTCTGCCCGTACTGCAAACAGTTCTGGTCGGAGGCGCAACCATGGGTGAAGGCCGGTAACGTTCAGCTCAATACGCTGCTGGTGGCGTTTCTCAACCCCAACAGCGGACGTAATGCCGCCGCCATACTGAATGCGAAAGATCCGGTCTCGGCCTGGCGTGATTACGAATTATCTGGCGGCAAAAAATTGCCAAAACCGGAAGGCAGCGCATCCCGTGAAACTGTTGAAATACTGCAGAAACACCAGACATTAATGGACGCTCTGGGCGCTAACGCCACGCCAGCTATTTATTATCTGAATGCGGAGAATGAGCTTCAGCAGGTGATGGGTATGCCGGATGAAAAACAGCTTGAGGCGATGTTCGGGCCGAAGCCGTAAGCGAAAACAGGCAGAAACGGGACGTTTCTGCCTGATATTCTCTTAGCTACCCCAGCGTCCCCTGAGGTAGTTGACTGCTTGCTGGGTCTGCGGCTGGTTCAGGTAATCTTCCCTGAACAGGATCGTACCATTCACATTGGGCAGCGAATCGTTCAGATCGAGCTGTTTTTTCAGCTCCGGTACACCGCCCTGAACCATCCAGTCCGGTTCATTTTTCGACGGTTCACCCACTTTGTAGAACGCAACGCCGATATACAGGCGAGTGTGAGTCGATTTCACGACATCGGCCCACCATTTGGTTAGCACGTCGTAGCGCGCAGCATCCCGGGAGAAAGGCCAGTAAATCTGCGGGGCGATGTAGTCGAGTAAACCTTGTTGTACCCACTGACGTGTATCCGCGAAGGATTCATCATAGGCTGCAGCACCCCGTGTGTCCGAGCCTGCCGGGTCAAATGAACGGTTACGCCACACGCCAGCCGGGCTGACGCCAAACGCAACGCCGGGTTTTGTCTGTTTAACCGCGCGGGAAACCTGCACGATCAACTGCTGCGTGTTGTGCCTGCGCCAGTCGGCTTTTGAGGCAAATCCCTGGCCGTACTGCCGGTAAGTCTGCCCGTCATTGAGCGCCGAACCGGGTGATTCGGCATAAAAGTAATCATCAAACTGCACGCCGTCTATCGGGTAGTTTGCCACCACTTCGGTGACCACTCGGGTGATCCAGTCGCGCACTTCCGGAATACCCGGGTCGAGTACGAAACGATCGCCTGAAATGCGTACCCACTCCGGGTGCTGAACATAGACACTGGACGGAGTCTGGTATGACGTCCGGTTCAGGGCGGCGATGGTTGACGGCTTAGTGTTGGTCGATACGCGGTACGGGTTGAACCAGGCATGCACTTTCATGCCACGCTTGTGCGCTTCATCGAGCATGAACTGCAACGGATCGTATCCAGGGTATTCGCCGATGTTACCCGTCAGCATATCTGACCACGGTAAAATTTTTGATGACCAGAGGGCCGTGCTGTCCGGTTTCACCTGGAAAAAGACGGTGTTAATCCCGAGATGCTTAAGATTGTCGAGCTTGCTGGTCAGTGCCTGCTTTTGCATCGCGATGCGTTGGTCAGCGCTGCGGCCATTCACTGATGCGACCGGTGGCCAGTCGAGGCGGGAGACGGTCGCCAGCCAGATCCCGCGCATCGGCTCGTTGGCCTGCTGCGTCGGTGTACTGACGGTGGGAAGAGGGGTAACCAGTGATTTCGGTGGTTTTGAGGAGCAACTCACAAGTAAAAGCGCGCAGCCAGCCAGCGCACCAATCCGTTTTACATGTCGCGTCATTTGCGTATTAGCTCTTGATAATCCGACTGTTAGCCCAGGGATTAAAGGCGGGCGTTTCCTGTTCTGCGTGTCCTTCATCGTTGAGGGAGTCCAGATACAGGGCTTCGACTTCCGCGCGTGCCCAGGGGGTACGGCGCAAAAATTTCAGGCTCGATTTAACGCTGGGATCTTTTCTGAAACAGTTAATTTTGATTCGGTCGCCCAACTCGTTCCAACCATATCGTGCCACCAGGGCGTTGACCATCATCTCCAGCGTTACACCATGCAAAGGATCGTTAGAAATGTGTGCAGTCATAAGCGTCCGGATGTCTCAATTTTAATGGGGTTGGGTTAACCGGTGAAAGGGTACAAGAAAGCACGGGAAGCGGCAACGACATCCCGCGCTGATGCTTATTCCGCACTGCTGGCGTCCCGATTGGTATAGGTGACAGGCACCCACGCATAGCCGCCATGTTCACCTTTGGTGACATAGCCGATACCCGGGAACGGGAGATGGGGGGCAGCAACCAGGTCTTTATTTCTCACAAAGTCCGCAAACGCCTCTTCGCGCACGCGTGCCGCTTTGTTCTGATCTTCATCGTAGGTGATAGTCACGTCGGGCTGCGGGAACTGGACCGCCGCAGCATGAATAATATCGCCCACGAAGGTGATCTTCTCGCCTTTACTTGTCAGGGTATAGAAGGCTGATCCCGGTGTATGGCCGGGATGTACCGTGCCGGTAATGCCTGGAATAAGCTCGGAAGTGCCAGAAAAAGGCACGACTTTGCCCGCATCAAGGTAAGGTTTTAACGTTTTCTGTGCGACGTCAAAGTAGTTCTTGCCGTAGCCTGTTTTTTTCTGATTATCGTCATTAAAGAAAAAGTCGATATCCGGTTTGCCAACGAAAACGCGCGCATTGCTGAACACCGGCTTACCGTCTTTCACCAGGCCACCAGCATGATCGGAATGGGCGTGAGTGAGCAGGATTTCGGTAATGTCCTGCGGCTTAATACCTTGCGAGGCAAGGCTCTCAATCAGACGTCCGCCGTTACCTGGGCCAAAGAGTTGGCCTGAGCCGGTATCCACAAGGATTTTGTGTCCGGGCATCGCTATCAGGAAAGCGTTAATGGAAACTTCGGCCGGGTTGGTCTGGAAATTCTTCGCGAGCAAAGCATCAATTTTTTTCGGCGTTGTCCGGCGCAGTAATTTATGCAGATCCTGAGCGACGCTCCCGTCAGTAAACGAAGTGACGATAATATCGCCGACCTGTACGCGGTATCCGCCAGCGGGTTGTTCAACAACGTGCTGAGGTGTAACTGCCAATACCTGTAATGAAGGGTAGAGAAGTAATGCACTGGATATCAGCGTGGACAGAGCAAGTTTTTTCACGGTAAGCATAAGAGTCTCCTTTGAAAGCGCTCATCTTACTTCTCCGTAAAAATAGAAGAACCTACCTAATAATGACAGGAGCCAGCATAATAGCCGGGTGGTGCAGGTCCCATTCCCGGCTCGTAAGGTGTTATTTTTTCAGCGGTGCGTTCCAGATATCCGGCGTGGCTTTTGACCAGGAGCCGTAAGCGGCATTAGGCAGCACAATCCAGTCATTGCCGAAGTGTTCAGCGCTGGCCTCAACCAGCTCACGTTGCTGCTCGCTCGGTTTTTTGTTTTTAAATTGCACGGCGAAATCTGGCAGACTGTCGCCGAACAGCATCACGATCTGCTGCTTTTTGAGGATACTCTGGCGACGTTCTTCTTTGCTGACCGTATCCAGAAGTACGCTCTCATCTGAAACCTGCGGAAGTCCCAGAGATTTTAACGTATTGAGCGTGTCGGCTTTGTTTTCCTGCATACGATCCGACACATAATAAATACGGACTTTGCTTTGATTCACGTGGTCAAGAAAGGCTTTCGCGCCAGGGATCAAACCCGGTTTACCCTGTTTCTCCCAGTCACTCCAGGTGTCCCATTGGGTAAAATCGTGACACTGTTCCGTATCGCGCACCAGTAAAGGAGTGTTATCGAGGACAGTCTCATCCAGATCCATGACGATGGCGTAATTTTCCGGCGTTTTCAGATCTTTTAATTTTTCATTGAAACGTTCAGTGGCAAACCGATACGTCTGCATCTGAAGCGCCATAATCTCGGCCGATTTCTGCTGATAGCGCAGCGCCATTTCATACGCTTTGGGTTCACACAGGTCACGATTAGCCGCCATTGCCGTTGCACTGAATACGGGTAATGCCAGCAGTAATACCTTAGCCATTGAATTCACACTTCTTTCCTCAACACCTTGTTAAAATCACGAAAGCGTAATGGAGTTCAATGACAGAAAAATGAACCTTATGTGGCAACTCAACTTACAGTGAGGCCGCCGCCCGGGCCGCAGTGTCATACAGTGATGATATCGTGCGTAACAGTTGTGCGGTGTCTCCAATTGATGCTCCTGAAATACCACTCTCTGCCTGAATATTGATAAGGCACGCTTCCCGCACATCACGGTATTTCATGCATAACGCTTTACCTTCCTCTGTGGTGGAGAAGAAGAGCTCTTTACCCGCTTTCTCGCTCGTCACGTAGCCAGCTTTGACCAGCTTTTTCAGGGCATAGGTCACTACGTGGGTATCTTCCACGTTGAGGACGAAACAGATATCGGCCAGCTTTTTCTTGCGGTTGCGGTGATTCACATGATGCAGCAGTGAGACATCAAACGCCCCCATATCAGGCTCACCAGCTGCGGCCATACAGCGCACCATCCATTTGTTAAACGCATTGCTGGTCGTGATTAATGCGTACTCCAGTTCCGATAATTCTGCACAACGCGCAGACACCAGATGATGGGAGGAGACGATGCGGCCATCATTGATATCGTCATGAGGTGTTGAAGCACTCTTTTTTGTGGTCATAAGGTTCCTTAGCCAGAAATGTAAACTCGTCGATAAAATAAGAACATTTTATTGATAATTTGTTTACATGTTTTTGAGGTTCAGATATAGCTTTTTAGCGCAGGTTTTGCGAAGCCTGCCAATAAAACACAACATCGCTCGCCGCAAATTAAAAAAATAGCCGTCGGCGTGCAACGCTCACTTTCGATAGGGTAAACGTTTATGGACGGTACTACGCTGTTACCGCTGATCGGGATACCGATCGTGGTTATTGGTTTTGCACTGCGCTTCAACCCGCTACTGGTGGTCGTGGTGGCGGGGCTGGCGACGGGTCTGCTGGTCGGTATGGATTTCGGTATGCTGCTGGAAACCTTCGGCGAGAAGTTTGTGAATAGCCGATCGCTGGCGACCTTCATTCTGATCCTGCCCGTTATCGGTTTACTGGAGTACTACGGACTTAAAGAACGCGCTCAGGCCTGGGTGGCGAAGATCGCCAGCGCGACCTCGGCGCGTATTCTCATGCTTTATTTTGTCGCCCGTGAGGGTACGGCTGCTCTGGGTCTGATGTCACTGGGCGGTCATGCACAGACGGTACGTCCGCTGCTGGCACCCATGGCCGAAGGGGCGGCGCTGAACGAATACGGCGAACTGCCGCAATCTATCCGCGACAAAATAAAGGCCCATGCCGCTGCGTGCGACAACATCGCGGTCTTCTTTGGGGAAGACATCTTTATCGCCTTTGGGGCGGTGCTGCTGATTGACGCGTTCCTGAAAGAGAACGGTATTCAGGGCATTGAACCGCTCCATATTGGTCTGTGGGCCATCCCGACCGCGATTGCGGCATTGATCATTCATATGACCCGGCTGCTGCGTCTGGATGCCAGCATCCGTCGTGATGTGATGGCATGGCGTGCAGAGCAAGGTACGCAGGAGGCCGCGCAATGATGACGCTTATTACCATTAACCGCGTGTACTACCTGATTGGCTTTGTCGTGATGTTGCTGGTTGTGATGACCCTGCGCGATCGCGCCAATCCTAAACGCTTTACCACTGCGCTGTTCTGGTTTTTATTCGGCGGGATCTTCCTGTTTGGTGACCTGATGGTGCAGGAGCTCGGTAAATCGCTGGCGTACCGGATCATTGGCGGCAGTGTCATCGTTATCGCGTTGCTGGCGGGTTTTGGGCTGGTCGGGAAAGGGCACTACAAAATGGCCTCTGATGAAGAACGGGTCGCCTCGTCAAACCGGCTCAAAAACTGGCTGTTCCTGCCCGCGCTGATGATCCCGGTGGTGACGGTTCTCGGGACGTTATTCCTGAAAGGGGTTTCTGTGGGCGGTGTGTTCCTGCTCGATCAGAAACAACTCACCCTGGCGGCACTTTGCGTGGCCTGTGTCGCGGCGATCCTCACCGGCTGGTGGCTTACTAAAGGCACGCCGTTGCATGCGGTTCGTCAGTCCCGTCGTCTTGTTGATACCATCGGCTGGGCGGTGATCCTGCCGCAAATGCTGGCCATGCTCGGCGGGGTATTTGTGGCGGCAAACACGGGCGATTCAGTACAGAAAGTGGTCAGCCTTTTTGTGAACCCGGACAGCCGTTTCATGCTGGTGGTCATCTACTGCGTGGGTATGGCGCTGTTCACCATGATCATGGGTAACGCGTTTGCGGCCTTCCCGGTGCTGAGTGCCGGCATCGCCTTACCGTTCCTGATCAATGTGCATCACGGCAACCCGGCGCCGCTGCTGGCGATTGGCATGTACGCGGGCTATTGCGGCACGCTAATGACGCCGATGGCGGCGAATTTCAATATCGTTCCCGCCGCGCTGCTGGAGCTGAAAGACAAATATCAGGTGATCAAGATCCAGATCCCGACCGCGTTAACCCTGCTGGTGGTGAACGTGTTCTTAATGTATTTCCTCGTGTTTCGCTAAGGAGCTGTTATGGAATTAACGCAACATCAGGCTGACGCGTTTGCCCGCATGCCATTGACCTATTTGCGCCAGGAATATCCTAACCACATCATGCACCTGCTGAATGATGACGGTGATGTCCTGCCACCTCGCGAGCTGCATCCGATATTCTACGGCTGTTTTGACTGGCACTCGGCGGTGCACGGCTACTGGTTGTTACTGCGCTGTGTGCGTCTCTATCCAGCATTGCCGTGCAGAGAGGAGATCGTCGCGCTCATCGATGAGCACCTGACCGAAGAGAATGTGGCAAAGGAGTTGGCCTATTTCACCGCCCCGTTCCGCGCGTCGTTTGAGCGGCCGTATGGTTACGGCTGGCTGCTGGCGCTGGCCCAGGAACTGAAACAGTCGTTGTTGCCTCAGGCAGAAGGCTGGTATCAGACACTCCAACCCTTAACGCAGGACATTCGCGACAGGCTGGTAGATTACCTGAATAAGCTCACCTATCCGATCCGTGTCGGGACGCACTACAACACGGCCTTTGCGCTCGCACTGGCACTTGATTACGCCCGGGGAGTGGAAGATAGTGCGCTTGCGCAATCTATTCTGACGGCGGCGGAGCGGTTTTATCTTGCCGACACGCGTTATCCGGCTCACTACGAACCCGGTGGCGATGAGTATATTTCCGGCGCGTTGACCGAAGCGTTACTGATGAGCAAGGTGTCAGAGGACTTCCCGGCGTGGTTTGACGCGTTTCTGCCGGAGGTGGGGTCGATTGCGGCACTGATGAACCCGGCGGAAGTGAGTGACCGAACTGATCCCAAAATTGCTCATCTGGACGGATTAAACCTCAGCCGTGCCTGGTGTATGAAGCACATTGCCAAAGCATTGCCGGCAAACCATCCGGCACAGCAGGCATTGCGTGATGCCGTGTCAAAACATCTTGCTGCTAGCGTAGAGCATGTGGTGGGTAGCCACTACAGCGGCGGACACTGGCTGGCGAGCTTTGCGCTGCTCGCCCTGGAGTAAATGAAGGTGCAGCGCCGTCAGGCGCTGCACCAGCTTTAGGCTGCCGCCCGGACAGCAGGGCGAAGCCTGCTCAGGCTAAACAGGACTGAACCCGTCGAGGCAATCACGGCGATCCACAGCGCCAGATGGACTGTTTGCTCATCAAGCGTTTGATGTTCTGGTGCTGCGGCGACAGTCAGCAGAACGCCCACCACGGCAGCGCCGAGACACTGACCAAATGTCCTGACAATAGACAACACTCCGGATGCATAACTGGCATTTTCCCGCGTCACATTCGAGAGCATTTCCCGGTTATTGGGGCTCTGGAAGCAACCAAACCCCACACCGCAAACCAGGCTACGCAGGCAGATATTCCATGCGGAAGGGCTGGAAGGTAATGTCGCCAGCAGAACCAACCCGACGACAAAAATAATCAGTCCGATGGTTGAGATCAGCGGTGCTGAAAGTGTATCCGCCCAACGCCCGGCATGCGGGGCAATCAGCACGATACCGATTGGCCACGGTGTGAAAAGCAGCGCGGAGACGACCGGGCTGTAACCATAGACGCTCTGAAACAGGAACGGCAGCGCGACAAACGTGATGCCCTGACTTACAAACGAAGCCAGAGAGGTCAACGCGGCAAGTGTAAAGCGGCTATTTTTGAACATGACGGGGGGCAGTAATGGCGCCCGGCTACGGCGAATATGCCAGATAAAGGCGATGGCACTGACCATGGCGAGAAACGCCCAGTACATGGCTTCCTGATTAAAGCTTTCCCACACGTGCTGAAAACTGTTGGCCGTCATGATCATCGAACCTAACAGTGCGGCAGAGAGCACCGCCCCCATCGTATCAAAGGGGGCACTATCAACAGCCGCTTTGCGCGGTAAAGCCTTCCAGGCCAGCAGCAATGCAATGCTTCCTGGAATAATGTTAATGGCGAACAACCATTGCCAGCTCAGCGTGTCCAGTATCGTTCCGCCCAGCACGGGCGCAATCGCGGTGCTGGAGGCGATAAGCAGGGCGTGTAACCCCAGAATGCGGCCAAGTAGTCGACCGGGGAACACAGATCGCAGTATCGCCGGGGCTATACTGAGGGTGGCCGCACCGCCGATGCCTTGCAAAATACGCATTCCGATCAACATTTCGGGTATTTTCGCCAGTGTGCAACCGAGGGAGGTGAGCGTAAAGGTGGTAAGCCCAGCCAGAAAGACCTGCCGATACCCAAAGCGAGCCGCCAGTGCAGCGAAAATGGCGAGTGTCATTGCCGCCGACAACAAATAACCATTCGCAAACCAGACCGCGACATTCGCGGACACCTGCATGGCATTCGCCATGGAGGGCAGCGCTATGTTGATCATGGTGCCATCAAAGACGCCCATCAGCGTGGTGGTCATCACTGCGGCCATGACCCGGGCGCGTTCATCTCCCGGCAGCCCTTCATCGCCGGGTTGATTTGAAAATAGCATCATCATCGTAACTCCAGATAAGAATGTTGATGACGAAACTATAACCATGAGGTATACAGGGCGGAAGACGCAGCATTTGCAACTTATCGTTGCATTAAACGCCTTATATGAGGAGCCACCGTGTCCGATCCCGATTTTAATCTGCTTGTCGCACTCGACATCCTGCTGGCTGAAGCCAGTGTGGCGGGCGCGGCGCGACGTTTAAACCTGAGTACCTCCGCCATGAGCCGTACGTTGAGCAGACTTCGCGAGGTGACTGGCGATCCGATCCTGGTGCGAGCCGGGCGTCATATGGTACTGACACCCTGGGCCGAAGCCACACGGGACCGAGCCAGAAGCGCCGTGCATGAGGCAAGGGCGGTGCTACAGCCTTCAGCGGACACACTGAAGGTGGAAAATCTGGAGCGGCTGTTCACCATCAGAGCCAACGATGGTTTTGTGGTGGCGTTTGGGCCCTTGCTGATTGCCGCCGTGGCGGACGTCGCACCTGACGTGTGTATCCGTTTCACCCCGAAACCGGAGAAAACGTCGCGCTATCTTCGCGAGGGGCTGGTTGATCTGGAAATTGGCGTGCAGAGCAATATGGGGCCTGAAATCCGTCTGCAAAGGTTATTTCAGGATCGGTTTGTTGGCGTGGTGCGCAAGGGGCATCCGCTGGCGTCACTCCCGACAGTAGGCCTGAATGATTATGTCTCCTGGGGGCATGTGGTCGCCTCGCCCGACGGATCGTTACACGGTTTTGTCGATGAGGCGCTGGCGGAATTGGGGATGAAACGTAAAGTCGCCAGCGTGGTGCCGGGTTTTCCGACGGCGCTATCCGTCGCGCTGACGTCCGATCTGATCGCGATGGTGCCGGCATTGTATTTGCTGAATCAACCGATGACCGGGTATGCGCACGTCTTTGAACTGCCTTTCAGGGCCCGAACTATCACGGTCTCACAGATGTGGCACCCGCGAATGGAAAGGGACCCTGGCCATCAGTGGCTCAGAGAGAAAGTTCGCGACGTGTGTCGGGCGGTGCGCTGACGACTTATACACCTTTTCGCGGTACGGAGAGAATGAAGCGAGTCGATACCGCATCTGATTCCACACGGACTTTACCGTGATGCGCAGTGACGATGGACTTGACGATGGCAAGCCCAATGCCGCTCCCTTCACTTTTACGTTGTCTGGATGGATCAACCCGATAAAAACGATCAAACAACCTTGGCAGATGTTCTTCCGGGATGGGTGTTCCGGGGTTTTCAATCACCAGTTCAAAATCGCTTTCCTGTTCTCTTATCGAAACGGTGATTGCTTTCCCTTCCGGGGTATAGCGCAGTGCATTAGAGATCAGATTACTAATTGCTCTTCTGAACATCTGCGGATCGCCTTCTGTCAGGCAGGGCGTGCCGTTGAATTTCAGCGTGACGTTGCGTTCTTCCGCCCACGCCTCAAAGAAATCGAACACTTTTACGACCTCTGCACTCAGGTCGAACATGACCCTGTCAGGAATGAGCTGGTTATTATCCGCCTGAGCGAGGAAAAGCATATCGCTGACCATTCTGGTCATCCGGTTGTATTCTTCAAGGCTTGAGTAGAGAACATCTTCCAGCTCCTTCTGCGACCGGTTCTGGCTCAGCGCGATTTCAGTTTGCGTCACCAGATTCGTGATGGGCGTTCTGATTTCGTGCGCGATATCGGCAGAAAAGTTAGCCTGGCGGGTAAAGACATCTTCAATCTTTTCAATCATATGGTTGAATGAGATCACCAGCTGTTCCAGTTCGACAGGCACGCGGGACGGCTCCAGCCGCGCATCGAGATTTTCAGAGGTGATGTTTTTAATGGCGGTGCTGACGTTACGCAGTGGCAGGTGCCCCTGGCGAACCGCGATACGAACGATAAGAATAATCAGCAGGCTGATCACCGTGGCGATCGCGAACAGATTCTTTTTCAGCGCCTCAAGGTAGTGCAGATGGAAATTAATGGAGAGCCCGATCAGCATGACATAGCGCTGTGTTTTGCCCTGCAGTGTCGCCGTTCCTGAAGAGGCGATAATCCGGTACGTTTCCATTTTCATATCAGACCCGGCGTGCATTGACCCTGCGGGTTCCTCTACCGACCAGAGAAATACGTCCTGTGCGCGACGGTGCGTGCTAAAGTCTGCCGAGTTCATCGCCGGGCGTAATGCCGCCCCTCGTGCCGAGCTGAACAGCTCATTTCCCTGCGGATCAAGAAGCAGGACGGCAACGTTGCGGTAACTGGCAATCGACTCTTTGATTTTACTGACTTTCTTCTGATCGGGTTCTGACGGGGACTGCAATATGCGCTGCATCGCGGTGCTGATTTGCTGCAGATCGCTGATATCCTGCTCGGCAAAATGTTTTTCAACAGAATGCAGCATAAACCAGGCAAAGGCGAAAAAGGCCAGTATCGTGGACAGGCTGATAAAAAAGGTCAGCCGCAGGGCAAGAGAAAAAGGGCGCCTGAGGGCCTTACTGCGCATCCGGGACCTCCAGCATATAGCCCACGCCGCGCACCGTCTGGATAAGTTTAGGCTCATAATCGCTATCTATTTTCGCCCGCAGCCGCTTCACCGCAACGTCAATCGCGTTTGTGTCGCTGTCAAAGTTCATGTCCCAAACCTGGGAGGCTATCAGAGAGCGCGGGAGCACTTCTCCCTGATGACGCATGAAAAATTCCAGCAAGCTGAACTCTTTGCTGGTCAACAGAATGCGGTTTCCGGCACGACTCACTTTTCTCGAAACGAGATCAACCGTCAGGTCCGCCACCTGAAACTGGCTTTCTGTGATCACCGTATTTCCGCGTCTTAGCAGTGTTCTCACCCGGGCGAGAAGCTCAGCAAAAGCAAATGGCTTAATCAGATAATCATCTGCCCCCAGCTCCAGCCCTTTAACCCGGTGTTCGATGGTGCCGAGGGCAGTCAGTAACAGTATCGGCATTCCTTTTCCGGCAGAGCGAAGCATGCGCACAATATCCCAGCCGTTCACATCGGGAAGCATGATATCCAGAATCAGTAGATCATATTCGGCGGTCATGGCGAGATGGTACCCATTCAGCCCATTATCAGCGTGGTCGACAATAAACCCTGCTTCAGTAAGCCCCTTGCTGAGGTATTCACCGGTTTTAATTTCATCTTCAACGATCAATATTTTCATCTTGCTCCCCTGACTGGCTGCTGATGACATTCTAGTGAGCCTGCGACCGTTAACAATGACTTACGGTAAAAATGACAACATTGTCATTATCCTGTCACCCGTCAAACAGGATGCGTTCAGTAGAGTAGCCCTAAAAATACTCTGGACTTCATTTGAACCGTTATGTTCCTGTTAAAACGACTTAGCATCAGTACAGTATTTATCCTCGCAGGTTGCGTTTCGCTGGCACCTGACTACCAGCGACCGGTAGCGCCTGTACCTCAGCAGTTTTCGCTTTCACGCAACAGCCTCACACCCGCAGTGATGGGATACCAGGACACTGGCTGGCGTCACTTTTTTACCGACCCTCAGGTCGCCGGGTTGATTAACGAAGCCCTGGATAACAATCGCGATTTAAAAATGGCCGCGCTGAAGGTTGAGGAGGCCCGGGCACAGTTCAATGTAACGGACGCAGATCGTTATCCTCAGTTGAATGGATCATCTGGTATCACTTACAGCGGTGGTCTGAAAGGTGACAAACCTGGCACACAACAGTATGACGCAGGTATTGCGCTTAGCTACGATCTCGATTTCTTCGGCAAACTCAGAAACATGAGTGAGGCTGACCGACAAAATTATTTCGCCAGCGAAGAGGCGCGTCGTGCCGTGCATATTTTGCTCGTCTCGAATGTGTCGCAGAGCTATTTCAACCAACAACTGGCGTATAAACAACTGCGTATTGCACGGGATACGCTGAAAAATTACCAGCAGTCCCTGGCGTTCGTTGAGCAACAGCTTATGACCGGCAGCACGAACGTCCTGGCGCTTGAACAAGCCCGGGGGCAAATTGAAAGTACCCGGGCAGAAATTGCCAAAAGAGAAGGGGAACTGTCACAGGCCAACAATGCCCTGCAGCTGGTTCTCGGAACCTATCGCGCGCTTCCATCCGAAAAAGAGATGAACGCCAGCGATATCGCACCAGTAAAACTGCCGCCGCATCTTTCATCAGAAATACTGCTGCAGCGCCCGGATATTATGGAAGCGGAGTATCAACTTAAAGCGGCTGATGCCAGTATCGGCGCGGCACGTGCGGCCTTTTTCCCGTCCATATCGTTAACCAGTGGTCTTTCGACAAGCAGTACTGAATTATCCAGTCTCTTTACGCCAGGGAGTGGAATGTGGAATTTTATCCCTAAAATTGAGATCCCCATTTTTAATGCGGGCAGGAATAAAGCCAATCTGAAACTGGCTGAAATTCGCCAGCAGCAGTCTGTTGTTAATTATGAACAGAAAATTCAGTCCGCTTTCAAACAGGTTGCTGACGCGCTTGCGTTGCGAGACAGCATCAACCAGCAGCTTGATGCACAACAGCGTTATCTTAATTCTCTGCAAATAACGCTGCAGCGTGCGCGAGGGTTATATTCCAGTGGTGCGGTCAGTTATTTAAATGTGCTTGATGCGGAACGTTCGCTGTTCTCTACGCAACAAAACATCCTCGACCTTATCTATTCCCGGCAGGTTAATGAAATTAATCTATTCACCGCGTTGGGCGGCGGTTGGGTTGAGTAAACTTATTTAATTAAACAGGAAAATAAAAATGCGTAATTCTCTTAAAGTCGTTGTAATCGGTGCGATCTCTGTGATGTTCTCTGCCAGCCTTCAGGCTGAAGTTCATCAGCATGGGGAGATGAGTGTCGCCAGTGATGCCGCCGCAGAGCAAATCATCAACGCCACAGGGGTCGTGAAAGACATTGACCTCACGAATAAAAAAGTCACGATTTCTCACGAGGCTATACCTGCAATCGGCTGGCCGGCAATGACCATGCGTTTCACTTTTATCAATGCTGACGAGAGCATCAATGCCTTAAAACCAGGTAGTCACGTTGATTTTTCATTTGTTCAGCAGGGCAATATTTCTTTACTTAAGAGCATTAAATAGAGAGGAATGGCATGACCTCTTTCAAAATAAAATATGCCGCCATGATTATCAGCAGTCTCCTGGCGGGAGGACTGATATCCGTGACGGCATGGCAGGCACTTCATTCATCTGAAAAAACAGAAAATAACACGACTGAAAAAAAGGTACTTTTCTGGTATGACCCGATGAAACCAGACGTTAAATTCGATAAACCTGGTAAATCGCCGTTTATGGATATGGACCTGGTGCCGAAATATGCGGATGAAAATAACGAAAAAAGCAGTGCCGGTATACGTATTGATCCGACTCAGGTTCAGAATCTGGGGTTAAAAACACAAAAAGTCACCCGTGGAGCACTGAATTATTCCCAGACGATCCCGGCTAACGTCAGTTATAACGAATATCAATTCGTCATTGTTCAGGCACGCTCGGAAGGCTTTGTTGAGAAAGTGTACCCCCTGACAATTGGCGACCATGTGAAGAAAGGGACACCCCTTATTGATATCACCATACCGGACTGGGTAGAGGCGCAGAGTGAGTTTCTGCTGTTATCCGGTACTGGCGGTACACCCACGCAAATAAAAGGGGTTCTGGAACGGCTTCGGCTAGCCGGTATGCCGGACGATGACATTCAGAGGCTACGTACAACCCGGACTATCCAGACCCGGTTTACCATAAAAGCACCGATTGACGGGGTGATCACGGCTTTTGACCTGCGTACCGGTATGAATATTTCTAAAGAGAAAGTGGTCGCGCAAATTCAGGGAATGGATCCGGTCTGGATTAGCGCAGCAGTGCCTGAATCTATCGCTTATCTGCTGAAAAACTCGTCGCAATTTGATATTTCCGTACCCGCTTATCCGGATAAATCGTTCCCGGTCGAAAAATGGAACCTTCTGCCCAGCGTGGATCAAACGACCCGCACATTGCAGGTGCGGTTGCAGATATCAAACAAGGATGAGCTCCTGAAACCGGGTATGAATGCGTTTCTGACACTGAATACCCAAAGCCCGGAAATGCTGCTGATCCCATCCCAGGCCGTGATAGATACCGGCAAAGAACAGCGTGTGATTACCGTCGATGCAGATGGCCGTTTTGTGCCCAAAAAGATCCACGTTCTGCACGAATCTCAGCAACAGTCCGCTATTGATACTGGACTGAACGAAGGGGATTCGGTGGTGGTCAGTGGTCTGTTCCTGATTGACTCCGAGGCCAATATTACCGGTGCGCTGGAACGTATGCGCCGTGCTGAAAAAACTGACGACACACATTCAGGTCATTAAGGAGACGATGATGATTGAATGGATTATCCGGCGGTCAGTCGCCAACCGTTTCCTGGTGATGATGGGGGCGCTGTTCCTCAGCGTGTGGGGTACCTGGACCATCATCAATACCCCGGTCGACGCCTTGCCCGATCTGTCTGATGTTCAGGTGATTATTAAAACCAGCTATCCCGGGCAGGCCCCGCAAATTGTTGAAAATCAGGTCACGTATCCGCTTACAACTACCATGTTGTCGGTGCCTGGCGCAAAGACCGTGCGCGGATTTTCTCAGTTCGGTGATTCGTATGTGTATGTCATTTTTGAAGATGGCACTGATCTGTACTGGGCCCGCTCTCGCGTTCTGGAATACCTTAATCAGGTTCAGGGCAAACTGCCTGCAGGGGTGAGTTCTGAAATCGGCCCTGATGCCACGGGCGTGGGCTGGATATTTGAATATGCGCTGGTTGACCACAGTGGAAAACACGATCTTTCAGAACTGCGCTCATTGCAGGACTGGTTCCTGAAATTTGAACTCAAAACCATTCCGAACGTGGCTGAAGTCGCGTCCGTGGGCGGTGTGGTTAAACAGTATCAGATCCAGGTTAATCCGTTAAAACTGGCCCAGTACGGCGTCAGTCTGCCGGAAGTTAAGCAGGCGCTTGAATCGTCAAATCAGGAAGCAGGGGGATCATCTGTTGAAATCGCGGAGGCGGAGTATATGGTCCGCGCCAGTGGTTATCTCCAGACCATTGATGATTTCAATAACATTGTCCTGAAAACCGGTGTAAACGGGGTACCTGTTTATCTGCGTGACGTAGCCCGCGTACAAACAGGCCCGGAAATGCGGCGTGGGATAGCAGAGTTTAACGGTCAGGGAGAGGTCGCTGGTGGCGTCGTGATCCTGCGTTCAGGCAAAAATGCGCGCGACGTCATTACGGCGGTGAAAGATAAACTGGAAACGCTAAAGGCGAGTTTGCCCGAAGGGGTCGAGATCGTGACTACTTACGATCGCAGCCAGTTAATTGACCGGGCCATAGATAACCTGAGTTCTAAACTCCTCGAAGAATTTATTGTGGTCGCCATCGTCTGTGCGCTGTTTCTGTGGCATGTACGCTCTGCGCTGGTGGCGATTATCTCACTGCCGCTTGGCCTGTGTATTGCCTTTATTGTCATGCACTTCCAGGGGCTGAATGCCAATATTATGTCACTGGGAGGTATTGCCATTGCCGTTGGCGCGATGGTGGATGCGGCCATCGTGATGATTGAAAACGCACACAAACGGCTGGAGGAGTGGGATCATCAACATCCAGGGGAGCAGATTGACAACGCCACGCGCTGGAAGGTTATCACTAACGCCTCCGTCGAAGTGGGCCCTGCGCTGTTTATTAGTCTGCTGATCATCACCTTATCGTTCATTCCTATCTTTACCCTTGAAGGGCAGGAAGGGCGGCTGTTTGGTCCGCTGGCGTTTACAAAAACGTATTCCATGGCGGGTGCGGCCGCGTTGGCTATCATCGTTATTCCTATCCTGATGGGATTCTGGATACGCGGGAAGATCCCTGCTGAAACCCGTAATCCACTGAACCGGTTGTTGATTAAGGCCTATCATCCGCTATTGATTAGGGTGCTTCACTGGCCGAAAACCACTTTGCTGGTCGCGGCGTTATCCATCTTCACGGTTATCTGGCCACTGAGTCAGGTTGGTGGTGAGTTTCTGCCGAAGATCAATGAGGGCGACCTGCTGTACATGCCGTCAACCTTGCCAGGCGTTTCGCCGGCTGAAGCCGCCGCGATCCTGCAGACCACGGATAAATTAATCAAAACCGTGCCTGAAGTCGCCTCTGTTTTTGGCAAAACTGGGAAAGCCGAAACGGCAACAGATTCCGCACCGCTCGAAATGGTAGAAACCACAATTCAGTTGAAACCGGAAGACCAGTGGCGGCCCGGCATGACCATTGACAAGATCATTGATGAACTGGACAAAACGGTACGTTTGCCGGGCCTGGCTAACCTCTGGGTACCCCCCATTCGTAACCGAATTGATATGCTCTCCACCGGGATCAAAAGCCCGATAGGTATCAAAGTGTCTGGTACGGTTCTGTCTGACATTGATGCAACGGCGCAGAACATTGAGGCGGTCGCCAAAACCGTGCCGGGAGTGGTTTCGGCTCTGGCAGAACGCCTGGAAGGGGGGCGCTACATTGATGTAGACATCAACCGGGAAAAGGCCGCTCGCTACGGTATGACCGTAGGTGATGTGCAGCTGTTTGTCTCCTCAGCCATCGGCGGGGCGACGGTGGGTGAAACAGTAGAAGGTGTCGCTCGCTATCCAATAAATATCCGCTATCCCCAGGACTACCGGAACAGTCCAAGTGCGCTGAAACAGATGCCGATCCTGACGCCGATGAAGCAGCAGATCACGTTGGGTGATGTCGCGGAGGTTAATGTGGTTTCCGGCCCAACCATGCTGAAAACGGAAAATGCCCGGCCAGCCAGCTGGATTTACATCGATGCGCGGGGCAGGGATATGGTATCGGTGGTAAATGACATTAAGACGGCAATCAGTCAGAACGTGAAGCTGCGGCCAGGTACCAGCGTGTCATTCTCTGGACAGTTTGAACTGCTCGAGCACGCGAACAAGAAACTGAAGCTGATGGTACCGATGACAGTGATGATCATTTTCATTCTGTTGTATCTGGCATTCCGACGCGTTGATGAAGCCTTATTAATCCTGATGAGTCTGCCGTTTGCCCTGGTGGGCGGGATATGGTTCTTGTACTGGCAGGGCTTCCATATGTCTGTGGCTACCGGGACCGGATTTATCGCCCTGGCCGGGGTTGCCGCTGAGTTTGGCGTGGTCATGCTGATGTACCTGCGACATGCCATTGAAGCGCATCCGGAGTTATCTCATCGGGAAACATTTACCGCAGAGGGGCTCGATGAAGCGCTTTATCATGGTGCCGTGCTGCGTGTTCGACCGAAGGCGATGACCGTTGCGGTGATCATTGCAGGTTTACTGCCTATTCTCTGGGGAACCGGGGCGGGTTCAGAAGTGATGAGCCGGATAGCAGCGCCAATGATTGGGGGGATGATCACGGCTCCGCTGTTATCGCTGTTTATTATTCCTGCGGCGTATAAATTGATTTGGATGCAGAGGCACAAGACGGCAATGAACGCATTTCGTGAAGATGACAGGGGAACGGATAGCTGATAAATTAGCTATTCAATAATCTATTCACAAAGCGATTCAACAATCTTGACGAGGCGAGGTCAAGGATATCGCGTCTGGGATAATGAGATGCAATTGTTACAAAGGCCACTTCTAAAGTGGCCTTTCGTACAAAAAATCCTGCCAATTATGGTGAGGTTCTACCTGGCATCGCGTGTCTGGCTGATAAGTTTGCGCCAGGCACGATTATGCAGAGCAAACAGCAGCATCTTATAGAAGGCAGTGGAGAGAATACAGCTCCCACTAAGCAGTGACATGACGATACTCACCATCGCCGCGGTCAGACTAACGCCCGGAAAAGAGGTACCGCTCAGCGCGGCCAGCAGATAGATTACCGTTATCACCAGGCTTATTACTGCCAGTGTAAGATGTAAACGCACAGCGCGCATACTGCCTTTGCCAATCATAAACATGGTCACGCCGTTTATGCCGGCGAACAGCAGGGCGATCAGCACAACCCACATAAATACGCGTTCAGTTGGCTGGCTGAGTACGGCGAGTACGCCATACCCCAGCCATAGCTGAGGAATAGCGAAACTGACAATCACCCCGAGAGTACTGATCGCCGCCGGAATGCCCATGGTATGTAGTCCTGGGGATTCACCCATTTCTTCGGCCAGCTGCGTCTTGAGGTGCTGCAGCTGTGTCGTGGTGGCATTGTTTATGCTGGCGGCCTGACCTGCCCCCAGGATTAGATACAACCTTCAGTTAGTAATGTCGGTTGGTTTTTCTTCATATTTCCTGTTTCGCCAGTCCGTTGCGAATTCAGCTGGTGTCTGGTAATCCAGCGATGAATGGGGACGGCACTCGTTATAATCCTGTCGCCAGTCATTAATCGTTTTCCGGGCATGAAGAAAGTTCAGTGATGCGCCCTGATAAATGCGCATCAGCCGCCGGACGCTGAGCCTCGTGCCTTTCCAAAATCATCGCCACCATTCTGAAGAAGTTGGTCAACATTAATGATGGATGCGTAGAAATGTTTCTCAACTTTGGGGTCAAGGTAAGACATCAACATCAACTTTGATGATGACATTTTATGCAAAGCATTCATGAATTGACGGTGAGCATTGTCTCTTTCACCTTCATAGCCAAAACCGCCATTATTCAAAAAGTCACATGCAGTTTTATAGGTGATGTTGTGCTGATTTGCTTCAAGTGCATGCGAAAGGAA
The DNA here is from genome assembly GCF_036663495.1 of Enterobacter sp. 342. Classification (NCBI taxonomy): domain Bacteria; kingdom Pseudomonadati; phylum Pseudomonadota; class Gammaproteobacteria; order Enterobacterales; family Enterobacteriaceae; genus Enterobacter; species Enterobacter sp. 342. The sequence goes on along the minus strand of NZ_JAWUEI010000035.1, from coordinate 575 downwards.
CTGGGAGCAAGCATCCCTAACATTTCGGCAATACTCTTTTTTAAGTTCAACCTCAGTAGCTATTTGGGTTTGTATTTTCAAAGCCCTGGCTTGCTGACCGATGCTTTGAGAAAATTCGGCAGATTGCCTGGCTGATGTCAATTCAAATTGACGATGGGATTTGTTCATGGCTAGCCAGGCAACGCCAGCAGTAGCCGCAGCAGGAAGCGTTGCCTTCAAGAGATCAGTCAACCACGCCCATTCATCTTTATTCGCTGCAATTTGTACTAAAATCAAAATCGAAGCCAAAAAGGACGTCAAAAAACGTCTGGGCGTTTCAACGGACTACGCTGACGCCGTCATACCGCATGCACTGAAAATTAAATCAGGGAAACGGGGAAGGGGCTGAACTTGACTTTAGTCAAGGTTCTGGAAGTGAGGACCCAAAAGGCCTTGTAGAATCGTTATTTCGTGTTGCCCATCATATTTAACATAATATACATTATGCGCACTAATATGTGTCAGCACAAAGCGTTATTGTCGTCTCAGCACAATTCACACGCGTCGTGTACGCTAAGCCTTCATTTTGCTCAGCA
>NZ_JAWUEI010000034.1:0-56842 GCF_036663495.1 Enterobacter sp. 342 | reverse complement strand
CAGATGAATATTTTTTTCTGCCCATTGAAACGCAAAACCCCTAATCATTGGATGTCCAACTTTCGGGGTTCACTTCAAACTCTGGCGGCTTTTTTTATCCCTAAACGCTGTTTAATCGTCTTCCGGGTCGTCCAGCTCAACTGGTGTCTGGTACTCATCCGGTTTAATGACCAACAGGTCACAGCGCAGATGGTCAATCACCTGCTCGGCGGTATTGCCGAGGAATGCGGCAGAAATACCGGTTCGACCAATGGTGCCCAGCACGACAATCCCGGCTTGTAAATGTTCGGCTAAATCCGGGATGACCTCTTCAGGCAACCCTTTTTCCACGTGAGTCATTTTCTCATCAATGCTGAATTTCTGGCGTAGCGCTTTCATGGCCAACAGGTGCTGACCACGGATGGCGTCGTTATACACGCTCGGGTCAAATTCAGGCAGTTCAATAGCGATATTGATTGGCGTCACCGGATACGCGCCAACCAGATGCACTTCGGTGTGGTTGACCTGTTCCGCAAGCTGGATTGTCTCCTTAACCAGCTTCTCGTTCAGCGCATTGTGGTAATCCTCTTCGCTGGCGAGATTGACCGCCACGACGGCTTTACCGCCTTCAGGCCACGGCTGGTCCTTCACCATCCAGACCGGGCAAGGGCATTTACGCAGCAGATGCCAGTCGGTAGGGGTAAAGATCACGGATTCCAGCTTGTCGTGCTGGTGCGCCATCTTCAGCAACAGGTCGTGCTCACCGGCAACGACTTCCTGGATAATGGCTTCGAAAGGTCGGTTATGCCAGACCACTTTAATATCAATAGGAACACCCGCTTCCAGGTAATACTTCGCCTGTTCGCGGATCCACGCAGTACGCTGGCTGATCACTCCCTGACGCATAGCGGTGCGCTCGTCAGGCGACAGAAGGGTGGTCATCTCATACGAGAAGTCATAGATCGGCAAAAACGCTTTGATTTTGCCACCAATCCGTTGATGTAAATACACAGCACGCCGTAATGCCGGTTGATCGTCCTGATTAGGATCGATAGCTACCAGCATGTTTTGATACTTTGCCATACAGGTCTCCTTACTACTGTCACCACAGTCTGTAATTAAAAGAGTAACCTATATATCCTGAATGAAACAGGGGGGGAGGTTTTGCCAGATCAATAATTCATGAAAAATTATCAGAGGAAAAGAACGGTCGTCGTCACCGCAATAAACGCAATAAACAGCAACACCATCACTGCTATCGCAAAGGTCGTGGAATCCTGAACGTAGGTTTTTTCCTCCCCCTTCATCGGGCCGACAAGCATGATCCAGATGAAGATAAAGGTCACTGAGGCAATCACGACTGAAACGAAAAATAAACTTTCTCTCAATTCATAACCTCAACGAGAACCTTTCGGGCGCTGTGTGGGGACGTGCTACGGTGAAAATGTCAGATAACGGAAGTGTTAATATGCCAGACCAATAAATCAAGAAAATTTATCGGCCTGGCAATATATATATGGGCTTTATGCCACGTTGCGGGCGTGCCCGGCAAGAACGGCCAGTGCTTCACCGTTTTCGATTGTGATGTATTTACCTTTAACGGCCAGCATACCGCTTTTCTGGAAACGGCCCAGAAGACGGCTGATGGTTTCCACGGTCAGACCCAGGTAGTTGCCGATATCACCACGCGTCATGGTCAGACGGAATTCACGCGGAGAGAAACCACGTTCAGCGAAGCGACGGGAGAGGTTGTAGATAAACGCAGCCAGGCGTTCTTCTGCATTCTTTTTGGAAAGCAGCAGGATCATATCCTGATCGCCTTTGATCTCACCGCTCATCAGACGCATCATCTGCTGACGCAGATTAGGCATTTTTCCGGACAGGTCATCCAGAGTTTCAAACGGGATTTCGCAAACCATAGAGGTTTCGAGTGCCTGAGCAAAGCTCGGGTGGTGGCCAGTGCCGATGGCATCAAAGCCAACCAGGTCACCCGCCAGATGGAAGCCGGTGATCTGCTCATCACCCTGTTCGGTGATGGTGTAGCTCTTGATGGTGCCAGAACGGATAGCATAGAGCGATTTCAGTTCGTCTCCCGCTTTAAACAGCGTCTGCCCTTTCTGAATAGGCTTTTTGCGCTCGATGATATTATCAAGCTGATCAAGTTCATGCTCATTCAGGGTAAACGGGATACAGAGCTGGCTGATGCTGCAATCCTGGCAATGGATAGCACAACCGCCAGACTGAATGCGTCGTATAATTCGCTTTTCCGGGATCATAGGTTTGCTCAAGCCTTAATTGATATTGGTCAATTTTAACATCTTTTTGGTAAGTACGTAAGCCTGACAAACCATCAATAAGGACAAGTGACGGCAACGTGTTGCCATCTTCTTGAAATTCCACAGCTTGATTATGGATTTTTAGCCTAACCGGTAGAAAATTAAGCACAAAAAGCCTGGAATCTACAGCAGAAGATACCCTTCGTGACGCAGTAACCACTCCTTGCGCTGTACGCCTCCGGCATAGCCCGTCATGGTGCCGTTGCGCCCAATCACCCGATGGCAGGGCACCACGATGCTGACCGGGTTGGAGCCATTCGCGGCACCCACTGCGCGTGCCGCTCCGGCACGGCCTAACTGCTCCGCGAGTTGGCCGTAATGCATCACCTGCCCGCACGGGATAGTCCGCAGCACCTGCCACACCTCGCGCTGGAAAGGTGTTCCGGCTGTGGCGGTGGGTAGGGTGTCGATGATGCTGAGATCGCCCTCAAAGTACGCCGCAAGCTTGTCGCTCAGCCCACCAGGATTGGTGGCACTGATACGTTCATACCCCTGTGAGCGGTAATGAATATCGAGCAGCTCTTCCATGCGATCGCTGTGCTCTTCCCACTCAACGGCACGCAGACAAAACTGCTCGTCCGCGATCACCCACAGCGGCCCAAGCGGCGTCGCAATCTTATCTTCGAGTAATCTCAGCATCCTCATTCCTTTAGTTCAGCCTCGGGTAGATCCCCGGTCCAATCGGCAGGCCGACAAGATACCACGCCACCAGCATGACCAGCCATACTCCTAAAAAGATAAGTGGGTAGGGCAAAACCAGCGAATAGTAGGTACCCAGTTTGGCTTCTGGTTTATAGCGCTGCAGGAAGCCTAAAAACAGCGGAACAAACGGTGAAACCGGTGCCAGCGGGATGACGGAGGAGTCAGCGATACGGAACAGGATCTGGGCAAATGCCGGGTGGAATCCCAGCATCATGAACATCGGCACGAAGATCGGGGCCAGAATTGACCAGATGGCCGATCCGCTGGCGATGAACATGCAGAGCAGGGATGACAGCAGCGCCAGACCGACAAACGCAGGGACGCCGCTTAACCCGGCGGCTTCCAGCGCGTCGGTCAGGCCGACGGCCATAAATTTGCCCATGTTGCTCCAGTTAAACATGGCGACGAACTGAGCCAGCGGGAAAACCATCACAATAAAGCCCGCCATCTCTTTCATCGGCTCGATCATCAACTGCGGCAGATCGGCCTGGCGACGAATTTTACCGGTAGCGATGCCATACGCGAGCGACACGACAAAGAAGAACAGAATAATCAGCGGCACAATGCCCTGAATAAACGGTGAGGGAAGGACGGTATGTTTAACCGGATCGCGCAGAATACCGTTTTCCGGTACCACCATCAGTGCCACCAGGGCGAGAAAGACCAGTGACACAATCCCGGCCACGCGCAGACCAAAACGCTGCTCTTTACTCAGTGTCTCCAGCTTTTCATCGCTGCGACCTTCCCATTTTCCCAGACGCGGTTCGATGATCTTATCGGTTATCAGCCCGCCGACGATAGTCAGGACCACCACGGAGCTGGCCATAAAGTACCAGTTGTCGATGACGCTGACGTGCATCGCGGTGTCGATAGTTTTCGCCGCCTCCGTACTAATGCCCGAGAGCAGGACGTCGGTGGTGACAATCAGCAGATTGGCGGTAAAACCGCATCCGACACCCGCAATCGCCGACAGCAGACCCGCTACAGGGTGACGTCCGACCGCGAGGAAAATCAGTGCGCCCATGGGTGGCATAATGACCAGTGCAGCATCGGAAGAGATGTGGCTGAAGAAGGCGATAAACAGCACCATATAGCTGGCGTAACGTGCGCTGACGTGAGACGCCATTTTCACCATCAGGGCCGGTAACAGCCCCACGCGTTCCGCGAGCCCTGCGCCCAAAACCAGCGCCAGAATGGCACCCAGCGGGGCGAAACCGCTGAAGTTTTTAATCACATTGGGTAAAAACCAGTGTAACCCTTCCACGCTGAGCAGGTTTTTCACCGCCACCAGGCTGCCATCAGCCGGACTTCGTACGCTGACGTCGAGGGCGGAGAGCACAGCAGTGGCGACCATCAAAACCACGATCAACCAGATAAAAAGCAGGAAAGGGTGTGGCACTTTATTGCCGATCCTTTCAACCCAGCCATAGAGCTTACCGGATGGGGAATGCGAAGGTATGGATGACATACTCATGGGCGTTCCTCGGGACTGTTGTGTTGTTGTGTTGTGTTTTTTTATTTTAAAGGTGACGGTGTCACGCCCTGTGGGATCGGACACACGTACGGTCTTTCTGCTATCTGCTGTTCAAACTCTTCCCGGCATTTTTTCAGCAGTTCTGCATCCTGCAGCAGATTGAGCGCGGTAGCTCCCATCACTTTTCCGGCCAGCAGCATGCCTTTATGGGCAATGGAGGTGCGACCCTGAGCGACCAGTTGCCAGGTATGCAGCGGCGTACCGACGGTAAAACAGGGACTGAAACACTGTGCAACGGGCATTTTCCAGCTGACATCCCCCACATCAGTTGAACCCGCCAGCACGTTGTCAGTAATGGCATACGGTGCGACGTCGTCCACCAGCAACGTCTCCTGGTGGCGGCGGGCAAAGGCTTTACCGGCATCGCCGCCTGTTGCAGCAATATTTTTTAGGCTGTTTTGCAGATCGTTTGGTGTCAGCGTAGCGCGGATCTCGCGGGCAAAATCGCGCTCTTCGGTGGTCCATTCGGGCGTGCCGTAGTGCTGCATCGCGCGATACATTGCCGCCTCGAGTGTGCGGTTTGGCAGGTAGCTGGAGCAGGCTTTATCAAAGCGACACTCGACGGTGGTTTCGGTCATCAGCGCTGCGCCCTGGGCGATTTTCCCGATGCGTTCATAGATTTGTTGTGCGTCGGCCATCTCCGGAGCGCGGATCAGGTACAACACTTCGGCTTGCGCCTGCACCACGTTAGGTGAAATGCCCCCGGTGTCAGTAATGGCGTAATGGACGCGCGCTTTCTCGATGATGTGTTCGTTAAGGAAGTTGGTGCCGGTGGTCATTAACGTCACGGCATCCAGCGCGCTGCGTCCAAGATGGGGAGAGTTGGCTGCATGCGCCGCCACACCGTGAAAACGCCAGGCGGCTTGAATGTTGGCCAGCGTACTGACGTTAAACATGCCAGCAAACGCTTCCGGGTGCCAGGTGGCGGCGGCATCGACGTCATCAAACAGACCTTCACGCACCATAAATGTTTTTCCGGAGCCGCCTTCTTCACCGGGGCAGCCGTAAAAACGCACTGTCCCGCTACCACCGCGTTGTTCCAGCCAGCTTTTTACCGCCATTGCCCCCGCAAATGCTGCGGTACCTAAGAGATTATGCCCGCACCCGTGGCCGTTAGCTCCCGGCGTGGCGGATTGCGCCGTTGCACAGTGCGCTTGCTGGCTTAAGCCGGCCAGCGCGTCGTATTCGCCCAGCAGAGCGATAACCGGTTTCCCGCTGCCGAAGCTGGCGATAAAGGCATTCGGAATGCCACCCGCTTCACGGGTTAGCGTGAAGCCTTCGGCCTCCAGCGCACTGGCGAGCCGTTCGGCTGACCAAAACTCTTCAAAACGCGTTTCGGGATGATCCCAAATCTCGTCGGCAATATCGGTTAACATCCGACATCGCGTGTCGATCACGTCGGCAATAAAAGCGTAGTTCTCCTGCATCACACACCTCGTGTCCACGGGAAATTGAGCGCAGTTCGCGCCAGCGTTTCGATGGCAACAGCCATTATCTGCTCATCAAAGTCGAATTTTTCGTTGTGATGTCCGGCGCTCAAATCCGTGCCAAACACCATATACGACGCCATACCGCCGTTCTGTTGCACGCGGGCCATCATCAGCGTGGCGTCTTCGGAACCTGCCGGGGCTTTAACGTTATCAATGGCGTGCACTACGCCGGACACTTTGCCAGCCTGCTCACGCAGGTAATCAACCCAGGCGGAGGTGGGGGCGCTGGAGGTGGCGGCTCCCATCAGGCGTATCTCCGCCGTCACGCCATAGAGTGCCGCCGCGCCGGTAATGACAGACTGCGCACGTTCAAAGACATACTGATTAATGGCTTCGCTTTCACCGCGTGTTTCAACCTTGATCAGCGCATTGGCGGGCACCACGTTGCGTCCGCTGCCCGCCTGCATCACTCCGACGTTCACCCTGGATGCGCCTTCGCTGTGTGGTGCAATGCTGTGCAAGGCGATGGCGGCTTGCGCCGCAGCGAGCAGGGCGTTACGCCCATCCTCCGGTTTACCACCTGCGTGTGCGGCAACGCCGGTAAAGTTCACGTCGAACTTGGTCGTCGCCATAAAGTTATCGCTGCCGCAGACAACCGTACCGGCAGGCACGCCGGTACCAATATGGATGGCCGTGAAATAGTCCACGTCGTCCAGCGCTCCGGCAGCGACCATGGCGCGTGCGCCGCGCGTCCCTTCTTCGGCAGGCTGGAAGATCAGTTTGAGGGTACCATTGAGTTGCGAGGCATTCTGCTTAAGCACCTGTGCTAGTCCCAGACCAATGGTGGTATGGCCGTCGTGCGCACAGGCGTGCATCATCCCTGGATTGCAGGAGGCAAATCCGTCGCGGTACGGGCGGTGGCTTTCGTCGAGCGCTTCGCTTAAATCAAGCGCATCCATGTCCACGCGAAACGCCAGGGTCGGTCCTGGGCGGCCGGTATTCAGGGTTGCCACAATCCCGGTAAATCCGCCTTCAAACGGCGCGAGCCATTTCTCAGGCGCGCCTTGTGCTCGGGCGCGGTCAAACTCCCGCGTCAGGGTTGTGTCATCAGGTAACCCCATACGACTTTCGGCATCCACCACATCGCGGCCCATCGCCAGTTCGTAACCCAGCGAATCCAGGATTTCCGCGACCTTCGCGGCGGTACGAAACTCCACCCAGCCGGATTCCGCAAAATGGTGAAAATCGCGACGCCATGCCCTCAACTGCGGCGTTAATGTCTGGATGTACTGCGCCAGTGTGTCCATATCTGTTCCTGTCATCATTAAAATATGTGAACTGCTTCACGCCGTGATAGTTTTTACTTATCACTAACCGATTTTTCACAGTTTTAACCGTTCAGGAATTACCCTCGCACATCCCTTTCTATTAAAGTAGATGACAGTTTCTTTACTCTGATAAACAACGGTTATCGGTTGGGCTATGTCATTTCAGATTAAATTTCATCAAATCCGGGCGTTTGTTGAAGTCGCGCGCCAGGGCAGTATTCGTGGTGCCAGCAGGGCGCTCAATCTGTCACAACCGGCGCTGACCAAATCCATCAAAGAGCTGGAAGAGGGCATGGCGGCGCAGCTTTTTGTGCGCAGGAGTAAGGGCGTGGCGTTGACCGAGTGTGGTGAAGGTTTTTACCAGCGCGCCAGGCTGATTCTGGAGGAGTTACGTGCGGCGCAGGATGATATTCGCCAGCGGCAGGGGGAACTGGCCGGGCAGATCAACATCGGGATGGGGGCCAGTGTTTCACGTAGCCTCATGCCTGCCGTGATCACGCGTTTTCATGCGCAGCATCCGCAGGTCAAAGTAAGGATTATGGAAGGGCAACTGGTGTCGATGATCAATGAATTACGCCAGGGGGAGCTGGACTTTACCATCAACACCTATTATCAGGGACCTTACGATCATGAATTTACATTTGAAAAGCTGTTCGAAAAATCATTTGCGGTATTTTGCCGGAAAGGGCATCCGGCGACAGGTGCAACCTCTATCAATGAACTTCTGCATTATAACTGGACGATGCCAACGCCACGAGGAAGTTATTATAAGCAATTAGAAGATGTGTTTAACCATCGCTCGCAAATACCGCGGATTGGTGTTGTCTGTGAAACGTTTACTTCCTGTATTAGCCTTGTCGCGCAAAGTGATTTTCTAAGTATATTGCCACAGGAACTGGGGTGTGACCCGCTGCTGGCGCACCGTCTGGTCATGCTCCCGGTTGTCGAGTCGCTTCCAAAAGCAGCATATTATTTAATTCAGCGCCGTGATTCACGCCAGACTCCTCTTGCCGAATCGTTAATAACGCAATTCAGAAGAGAAGCGAGAAAAATAATCGTAGAGTGAAGTTTATATAATAAAAAACAGGGTCTGCCCGACATCAGGCAGACCCTACAGTACACACAGCAGTGCGTCCTTTCGCAGATCCTGAGTGTTATATCCATGGGGCAGGTTAATTTAGTTATAACACCTTTCCTGAAAATTGAAAGCTGGGTGAGTGATTGATTTCACGAATTTTTAACACAAATCACTTATTTTATTTTTGCTAAATTTTTAGTTAAGTGTGATTTAAATTTGTGGATTTATTATTATCTCTATTCATCAGGTTAATATTTATACCGTTCATCGCGGTATAACGGTTATTGAGGCCCCTGTCTGGCACAGGTATAGTACAGTCCTCAGATGTAGCCGGAGGATATCCATGAACCCTGACGACAAATCCTTTTTTCTTGACGCCATGGAGGATGTCCAGCCCCTGAAGCGCAGCCCGGATATTCACTGGCAGCCAAGCCGCAATACGCGGTCGCGTCAGGAGATGGATACCGAACAGCTGGATAACTTCCTGACCCTGGGCTTTCTGGAACTTCTGCCCCTTGAAGAGGCGCTGGCGTTCCAGCGCGAAGGGGTACAGCAGGGCGTTATTGATAAGTTGCGCTCGGGTAAATATGCCCGTCAGGCCAGCTTAAATCTCTTACGTCAGCCTGCCGAACGCTGCCGTCAGATGCTGTATTCTTTTATTCGCCAGGCCGGACGTGACGGGTTACGCAATCTGATTATCATTCATGGGAAAGGGCGCGAGCAGAACTCCCATCCTAATGTGGTGCGCAGCTATCTGGCGCGCTGGTTAACCGAGTTTGAGGAAGTGCAGGCTTTCTGCGTGGCGCTACCGCATCACGGCGGCAACGGGGCATGTTATGTTTCGCTGCGAAAATCCGATGAAGCGAAACAGGAAAACTGGGAGCGGCACGCCAAGCGCAGCCGCTAGCGGGCGATAGCCTCGCCCGCCATAGACTTAGAACGTTTCCCAGTTGCTGTCGGTAGAGGCGGTTGTCGTTACCGGACGCAGCAGCTGTGGTGTCTTCACATTGGCCGGGCGTGGGGCTGCGACTGTTTCTTTGCCGTTCAGGCGAAACGCCGCCACTGCCTGGCGCAGCTGTTCAGACTGATCTTCCAGTGCCGCCGCCGCCGTGGCGGACTCCTGTACCAGCGCGGCGTTTTGCTGTGTCACGCTGTCCATCTGCGAAACGGCCAGGCTCACCTGTTCGATACCACGGCTCTGTTCATCGGATGCCGATGAAATCTCGCCCATAATATCGGTCACGCGGGTAACGGCAGCGACAATCTCTTTCATAGTGGTGCCTGCTTCGCTAACCTGCTCAGAACCGGTATTCACCCGGCTGACGGAGTTTTCGATAAGCCCTTTGATCTCTTTCGCCGCCTGCGCACTGCGGCTCGCCAGCGTACGGACTTCGCCTGCCACCACCGCAAAGCCACGACCCTGCTCCCCGGCGCGTGCGGCTTCCACCGCTGCGTTAAGCGCCAGGATGTTCGTCTGGAACGCGATGCTGTCAATCACGCCGGTAATGTGTGCAATCTGCTGCGAACTGTCGGCAATTTCGGTCATGGTGCGAACCACGTTATCCACCACATGACCGCCTCGGGCTGCCGTTTCAGAGGCGTTTTTCGCCAGCAGTGTAGCCTGACGAGCGTTATCGGAGTTCTGTTTAACCGTTGCGGTCAGCTCTTCCATGCTGGCGGCGGTCTCTTCGAGCGAGGCGGCCTGCTGTTCGGTGCGGGCGGAGAGATCGTTGCTTCCTGCGGCAATTTCACCTGCACCGGTGTAGATGGAGTCAGTGCTCCCACGTACGGCACTGACGGTGGTCACCAGCGACTGCTGCATTTCCTGCAGACCTGCGGCCAGTTGACCCATCTCATTGCGACCCGTGATGACGATATCCTGCGTCAGATCGCCCCCCGCAATCGCGCGAATATGGTTCATAATGGTGTTGAGGGGTTTTAACAGCAGATGTTGTAAACCTTGCCAGATCACCACCAGTACCGCGATAACAGCCAGCAAAATAGCTGCCAGCGTCCATTGCATCTGGGTAAAGCTGCTCTGGTTCTCTTCCGTTGCGGCCTTCAGCAGGGTGTTGTTTTCGGCACGCCAGCGGTTATAGACCGCTTCCATATCGTCCTGAGCCTGTTGAGCGTCCAGATCACCATAGGCCTGGTAGTTATCGGCACGCAGGTACTCAATCGACAAACGCATCACTTCGTGCATCTGGTTCCAGGACTTCTGCATCTCGTCGGTTAATGCCGCATCCTGACCGTTAACCTGCGGCAATTTCTGCCACTCTTTGTTGTAGGCCTCGGCTTTTGCCAGCGAGTCGCCTGCGGTGCCAAGCAGTTTGTTTATCGCCGCAAGGGAAGCCGGGTCACGCTGGTTTTTCAGGTAGCGGATCGCCACGCGGGTCACGGTGACGCGGGTTTTCACCAGCGTGTTCACGCTGTCGCTCAGACTCTCCTGTTGGGCATTGAGCACCCCGGAGTTCTGGAAGTTATGGCGATCGTTGCTGACAGCAGAGTAGAACAACCCTCCCGTGACAACTTGCAACAGACAGAATATGGTGAGGGCAAAGATAATACCGGTAATCACGTGCAGATTTTTCAGCATAGCGGTCGTCCGTTAGAGAAGATGCAGGGGTACTCCAATACTATCGTCGTAGAGAATTTAAACTTTAATTTAACTCGCGCTTAACCAAGGGTTCTCTCAGGGAACCTGTTGTAAATCCGGATCATTTTTATGAGGCAGTCAAACATGAGCAGCATTGATAAAAGCGGGACGTACGCGCTCGGGACGCGGACGGTTAAACGACTGGGCTATGGCGCGATGCAGCTTGCCGGGCCGGGCGTATTTGGCCCACCGAAGGATAAAAACACCGCGCTGGAGGTGCTACGTGAAGCCGTCGCGGCGGGGGTGAACCACATTGATACCAGTGATTTTTATGGCCCTCATATTACCAATCAGCTGATCCGCGAAGCACTTCATCCTTACCGGGACGACCTGACTATCGTCACCAAAATCGGTGCCCGTCGCGACAACAAGGGGGCCTGGCTACCCGCTTTTTCCGCGCAGGAACTGACTCAGGCGGTACATGACAACCTGCGTAATCTGCAACTTGACGTGCTGGACGTGGTGAATTTGCGAATTATGTTTAGCACCCACGGGCCTGCGGAAGGGTCGATTGCAGAACCGCTTTCTACTCTGGCAGAGTTACAACAACAAGGTCTGGTACGCCATATTGGCCTGAGCAATGTTACGGCTACTCAGGTTGCGGAAGCGCAGAAAATGGTGCCGGTGGTGTGCGTGCAGAACATGTACAACATTGTAAACCGGGAGGACGACGCGCTGGTGGATGGGCTGGCACAGCAGGGTATTGCGTATGTGCCGTTCTTCCCGCTGGGAGGCTTTACGCCTCTGCAATCTTCCGGGCTGCAAACCGTTGCTGATTCACTGGGGGCAACGGCAATGCAAGTAGCGCTCGCATGGTTGCTGCAACGTTCCCCGAACATCTTGCTGATCCCCGGAACCTCTTCCGTGGCGCATCTGCGGCAAAACCTCGCGGCGGGGGAACTGCACTTACCGCCTGAAGTTGTGAAAACGCTAAATTCGCTGGTGGACTAAACCTGATTTAAGCAAAACCCGGAAAACTTCCGGGTTTTGTTTGCAACATCCTGAGATTGGTCTCTTTTTTCAGTGGTTATTTTTAATGTTGTCGACCATGCTCTTTGTACTGATAACGCTAAATATAAAGAGATGGCAATGCGCAATGTCTTTATTCCTGTCATAACAGCAGTGGCAATTTTTATTGTTGGCGTTTTTATCCTCAATATACAGCTCTGGTATTCAGCTCGGGTTGATAGCTCGTCGGGAGCCAGATACGCCGTTAACCATATCAATGCCATTCTTGATGAAGCACGGGTTGCAGCCAGAACCGCGACGGAAATTATTGCGAAAGGATGCGATGCAGAAGGGCAGTATCAACTTGGCACTGAGGCCGCTTTACAACCCCATCTCAGAACCATTGTCATCCTCAGAAAGGGGCAACCCTGGTGTTCATCTCTGCCGGGAAATCGTATTTTATTATTGAATATTAATAACATACATTTTTCTGAACTACTGCTCACTCCGGCGAGCGATACGGTAAATGGACGACCTGTTTTGTTATTTCAGACCCACTTTGCCACGAACCGTATCATGGTCAGCGTGAGCGATAGCCATATTCGTGATGCCCTGAGCACACCGTTAAAGCATGTCAATTACGCGTTAGTGGTGGGCGGTTACGCCCTTGATGCTTCCGGCAATTTCACCATCATTCATCGCCAGGAAACGCAGGCCGGGCAGGTCCGGTCGGGAAATTACCCCTATAGTGTCAGATATAATCTTCCTCCTCTGTTTAGCGTACAAAGGCTGATCGAACAGGGGGCGGGCATCATGCTGTTTTTACTGCTGATGTCCGCTACTGCCGCTTACGTTTTGTATAAGTATCTGAACAAAAACACGCTACCTGAAGAGTCACTTCGTACCGCAATTGCCCGGGGGGAAATCGTTCCGTTTTACCAGCCTGTAGTGAATGGCAGGGAAGGCACGTTGCGGGGCGTAGAGGTGCTGGCAAGATGGAAACATCCGCAGGCGGGTTATATTTCTCCGGCCACATTCATTCCCATTGCCGAAAAATCGGGGTTGATTGTTCCGCTGACGCAGAGCCTGATGGCGCAGGTGGCGACACAGATGAACGCGATTTCCACGAAATTACCGGAAGGGTTTCACGTCGGGTTGAATTTCAGTGCTTCCCATATTGCGATGCCGACCTTCCTGGATGAGTGCCTGAAGTACAAGGATAGTTTCGTCAGAAAAGATCTGAACCTGGTGATCGAAGTGACAGAGCGGGAACCGCTGGATATTGATGAGAACCTTGTCCAGACCCTGAATGTGCTCCATGACAAAGGGTTCGCCATTGCACTGGATGATTTCGGTACCGGCTATTCCGGACTCTCTTATCTTCATGACCTGCATATTGATTATATCAAAATTGACCAGAGCTTCGTCAGCCGGGTTAACGAGCACGCGGACTCAACCCGCATCCTCGATTGTGTGCTGGATCTGGCGCGTAAACTCTCTATCAGCATTGTAGCGGAAGGCGTAGAGACGAAGGCGCAGTTAGACTACCTCAATCGCAATCACATCGTCTTTCAGCAGGGGTACTACTTTTTTAAACCGGTTCCTTTTACCAGGCTTATCCAAATTTTGTTGTCGAAGCCGAAGGTGAAAGTGGTGGTGGAGTAATCTACAGACGCTGCTGCTGAATTAAATCCGCTCAAACTTCAATGCGTTTGGGATCGTCTGCGGAAATGACCTTGATCCTGGGTCAATATTCGTAATACTGTATTTATATACAGTATGTGGCGAGAAAGGCATTTATGAGCACTCTCTTTTCTTATCATCCAAATCAATACATTGAATTACCTTTATTTTCGGAGCGTGTTGCCTGTGGTTTCCCAAGCCCTGCGCAGGATTATGTGGAGGATCGTCTCGATCTCAACAGACTGGCGGTCAGACACCCGAGTGCAACCTATTTCGTCAAGGTGAGCGGAGACTCGATGATTGGCGTCGGGATCGGCGACGGCGATCTGCTGGTGGTTGATCGCTCGTTAAATGCTGAACATGGCGATATTGTGGTGGCGTCGGTCGCCGGTGAATTTACCGTGAAGGAGTTGCAGACCCGTCCGGTCCTGAGACTCCTGCCACATAATGTCCGCTATCAGCCGATTACCTTTCAGTCCGAAGAGGAGCTGCAAATCTTCGGTGTCGTCACTCACACGCTCAAAACGCATAAACATGTTCGCGCTGGTTGATGTGAATAGTTTCTATGCCTCCTGCGAGAAGGTGTTCCGTCCCGATCTGCAGGGGAAGCCCATCGTAGTGGTTTCGAATAACGACGGCTGCATTATTTCACTGTCGCGGGAGGCAAAACATCTCGGTATAAAAATGGGTGAGCCCTATTTCAAATTCAAAGAGAAGAGCTACCCCTCCCGGGTATACGTCTTTAGTTCGAATTATGCACTCTATGCCGATCTCAGCAGCCGGGTGATGCAAACCCTGACCGATCTTGCCCCGGCAATAGAGATCTATTCCATTGATGAAGCGTTCGTGAATGTGTCAGGTGTCAGCCACTGCATGTCGCTGGAAGCGTTTGGTCGTCAGATGCGCGCGCAGATACTTAAAAATACGGGCTTAACTGTTGGCGTCGGTATTGCTCCGACAAAAACGCTGGCGAAGCTGGCCAACTATGCGGCCAAGCGGTGGTCAGGCACTGGCGGTGTGGTCGATTTATCGGATCGCGAGCGGCAGCGCAAACTGCTGGCGAATGTACCGGTAGACGAGGTGTGGGGCGTTGGACGGCGCATCACGAAAAAACTCAATGCGATGGGGATCTCCACGGCACTGGCGCTGGCGGATGCCTCATCCTGGGTCATTCGTAAACATTTTAACGTGGTACTGGAGCGCACAGTGCGAGAGCTTCGCGGCGAACCCTGCCTTGACCTGGAAGAGTTTACACCCACAAAGCAGCAAATTATCTGTAGCCGTTCGTTTGGACACCGGATTACGCAATACGAAGAGATGCATCAGGCCATTTGCGCCTACGCGGAACGTGCAGCAGAAAAACTACGCGGCGAGCATCAATATTGCCGCTTTATCAGCGTGTTTGTGCGCACCAGCCCCCATGCCGACAACGAAATTTATTACGGCAATCAGGCTTCGACCATCCTGATGACGCCGACCAATGACTCACGCGATATCATCCGGGCTGCCACGGAGGCGCTGGGGCGTATATGGCTTGACGGGTATCGCTACATGAAAGCGGGGGTCATGCTGGCGGACTTTTTCAGTACGGGTGTCGCCCAGCTTAATTTGTTTGACGATAACCGTCTGCGCGCCAACAGTGCGGCACTGATGGAGATGATCGACAGCGTCAATCACTCCGGCAAAGGGAAGATATGGTTTGCCGGACAGGGGATTGAGAAATCCTGGGCGATGAAACGCGAGATGCTGTCTCCGGCTTATACCACGCGGTACGCGGATTTGCCGGTGGCGAGGTAGAAGGCGGCTATTATGAGGTTTCATGCGTCGCGATCTCAGGCAGTAATTGCTCAATCATGCTGACGACACGTCGGACGCGCTGTGGAATAAAACGGGCATCAGGGAAAACGGCATAGAGGAATCGGTCGGGTAACCGCCAGGCGGGTAAGATCGGCACCAGTGTGCCATTTTGCAACGCGCTGGCCGCAAGCGGTAGCTGCATGCCTCCGATACCGATGCCTGACTCCAGCGCCTGTAATAGCGCGTCGCTGGTATTGGCGCGGAAAACGGTATTCACCTTCACGTCGAGGGTTTCTTCCTGAGAAAGCAGCCGCAATGGGGCATCCAGCGGGATACCACTAAATCGTACATGTGGCAGCGTCGCCAGCTCGCTGATGCTGTGCACTGCCTGAAATTCGGGGGCGGCAAACAGCGCGGTTTCAACACGTGCCAGCACGCGAGCCGCATGCGCCAGAGGAGGCTCACTGCTTAGTCGTATTGCGACATCTACCCCTTCTGTCACCAGGTCGGCAATGCGGTCATCAAGGGAAAGCATCAGATGCAATTCTGGATGCAGGCGTTGCAGCGAAAGCAAATGTGGCAAAAAGATCTGGCCCAGCCCGCTCGGCAACTGGACATGCACTCTCCCCTGAAATTGCTGATCGACAGGATCCAGCCGCATCTCTGCTTCCCGCATGGCATCCAGCACAAGTTGCATATCACGGCTGTAACGCTCTCCCTGTTCAGTCAACTTCATTGTTCGCGTTGTACGATGCAGCAACACGACACCAAGCTCTTGTTCAAGGGCGGCAATCTGCTGGCTGACCGCAGATTGCTTCATCCCGCTCTGGCGGGCGGCGGCAGAAAAGGAACCTGCTTTTGCAACGCTGAGAAAGGTGGAAATGGCGTTGAGTTTATTATTCATTTAATGATTTTTCTGATAAGTGCCATCTATTTAAGGGGATATCCAATAAAAAAATAATATATGACACTGCGCCTGTCACCCTTTCTGGAGAAACTTCATGAATAAGATGCCGCAACAAAACATCGCTCTGGTCGCTGGTGCCAGCGGAATTGTGGGCAGACAGCTCGTCAAAACGCTCCTGCATAATAAATGGCAGGTGATCGGTCTTAGTCGCAATGCAGTGACCCATCCGGATGCTATTCCGATGGTGAATGTCGATTTACTGGATGCGCAGAACAGCGCAGAGGTGCTGCAACCCCTGAGTGATATCACCCATATTTTTTACAGCGCCTGGGCGAACGCGGCAAACTGGACAGACATGGTCGAGCCGAACGTTACGATGCTGCGTCATCTGGTCAGTCATATCGAAAAAACAGCACCGCTGCAGACGGTCAGCCTGATGCAGGGGTACAAAGTCTATGGTGCACATCTGGGGCCGTTCAAAACCCCGGCACGCGAAAGCGATCCTGGCGTACCGGGTGCAGAATTTAACGCCGCTCAGCTCACGTGGCTCAGTGATTTTCAGCGCGGGAAAAGCTGGCACTGGAATGCCATCAGGCCAGGCGTGGTGGGAAGTACCGTGCCCGGCAACACGATGAATCTGGCGCTGAGCATCGCTCTGTATGCGTCTTTGTGTAAGGCTCAGGGGCTACCTTTGCGTTTTCCCGGTACCGAGCAGACCTGGCACAGTATCGTTGATCATACCGACGCCGGGTTGCTGGCCGAGGCAACGCTGTGGGCTGCCACGACATCTGCGGCGCAAAATCAGGCTTTCAACGTGAATAACGGTGATATCTGGCGCTGGAGTGAGCTATGGCCACGCATCGCACGCTGGTTTGAACTGGAATCTGCTCCGCCAGTGAGGTTGTCATTTCATCAGCTGTTTAAGGACTATCGTGAGGTATGGCGCGAGCTTGCCAGAGATCGGCTGGTAGAAACGGATATTTTGCAGTTGAATGACGGACATTTTGCCGATTTCGTCTTTAGCTGGAATTACGACATGTTCGGTGATGGCAGCAAGCTTCGGCGGTCTGGCTTCACGCGAATGCAGGCAACCGATGAGATGTTTTTCAACCTGTTCGCGCAGCTGAGAGCGGCACGTATTATTCCCTGAATGTAAGAAGGGGTGTTGTCAGTAACGATCGGCGCGTTATACTCACGCGCTGATAATAAGCTATGGCAGGGCAGGGATATGCACGAGAGTCTAAAAAAGATATCTGCCAACCCCTCCATTTTTGGTGGGAATGCAGGTAAAACGTGGTTTTATGATGACCAGTTTTTGTATGAAGTTAAAAACAACACTACCACCCATAAGATTGCATTGGCTAATATCATTAAAATCGAGCCGGGGAGTACTGAGATAAATAGCAGACGGCTCTGGTCTGTTATTTACCGTGACGGTGCTAATGAAAAGCAGGTGCAATTTTATAACAATCTTACCCTCTGGAACCGTAACTTTACGACTTTTCTGGCAGCGGTAAAAAGTGCCAATCCTGAAGCGGTCATTAAAGAACGCTTATTCTTCAATTTGTGAAATTATCTCTGGCAGCCAGCTCGTGACACAACGCGCCAATCTGTTCCACGGCATTCAGCAGGCGGGGCGTTGGTTCGTTTGCGCAGTTTAGCCGCAGAAAGTGCGTTAATTCTGCGCCAGGGGAAAACAGCGGGCCAGGGCTGACGCCTATGCCCATCGCCAGCGCGCGACGATGCACCTCCAGCGCGTTGATCTGCTGAGGAAGCTCTACCCACAACAGGAAACCGGCAGTGGGCACGTTAACACGTGTACCCGGTGGGAAACTCGCCTCGACTCGCGCAACGACGGCGTCTATTCCCTCTGCGATCCGGCGCTTTAGCCGTCGCAGATGACGATCGTAGTCGCCACTTGCGAGGATCTCGCTCGTTGCGGCTTCCAGCATTGGCGCACCTGCCCACTCTCCGGCCATACGCGTCTGCAATACCTGCACGTGGTAGCGCCCGGCGGCAATCCAGCCGATCCGCCAGCCTGGTGCAAGCGTTTTAGACAGTGAACTGCAGTAAATCACGTTTCCGCTCTGGTCGAACGCTTTGCAGGCCGGAGGGCGTTGCCCTTCGCCAACGAGGTCACCATAGACATCGTCCTCAATTAAAGGGATCTCTGCCTGCTCAAGCAGAGCAACAAGCTCTTGCTTGCGTGCAACGGGCATACTGGCACCCAAAGGGTTTTGCACGGTGGGTGAGGCCAAAACGGCAGCGGGGCGGTGGCAGCGAATGGCGTCAGCCAGCGGTTCCAGTAGCAGGCCTTCAACGGGATCGGTCGGGATCGCCAAGGCTTTCAGGCCTAAATCTTCCAGCAGCAGGAGTGTACCAAAGTAGGCAGGCTGCTCAATTGCTACGATATCACCTGGCTGGCACACTGCCTGAAGGGCAAGGCGCAGCGCCTGCGTTGCACCCGCGGTGATGATGAGATCATCCGCGCCGAAACGAGCCCCCCATTGCGCAGAACGCGCGGCAATCTTACTTCGTAAATCACGCCTTCCCGGAGGCAGGCTATAGCTTTGTCCGTGTGCGTCCAGACGGCGGACGGCAGAGTGCAACGCCCGTTGCAGCATATCGCCGGGTAGCCATGCGGGGTCAGGCAGGGCTGCGCCCAACGGTATCAGACGGGCTTCTGCACTGCTGAACAGCGAGCGGGCCACGGCGGACATTGTCACAGGGACCGGGCCTGGTACGGAGTGCGAAGGTTCCGCACGCGGAGTGATACTGGTCTGGCAGATGAAGTAGCCCGAACGTGGACGCGCCACAATCAGCCCCTCTGCTTCAAGACAACGAAGGGCTTCCAGCGCCGTCGGAAGGCTAACGTGCTCGCGTTCGGCCAGTTTACGCGCGGAGATCATCCGGTCACCGACCCGCAACGCACCTGAAGTCAGTGTTAGACGGAGCATCTCAGCTATTCGGCGGTAATGTGGGGACGACGGAGATGGGGCAGACATGGGCATCTGTTCAGGCTGATTTTCGATAAAACTGACTATACAGCCAATGATGCGCGCCATCTATAGTGTCCGACATGTTCAGGACAAGGAGGCATTATGCAGAGCAATAATTTCAACATCTCTACTTATTTCAAACGCATAAACTACACCGGACCGGTGGCTGCTGATACGGCCACGTTGCATGCACTTATGCGCCATCAGCTATTTTCAGTTCCCTTTGAAAATCTGGACGTGCAGGCGGGCAAAATTGTCTCTCTGGCACCAGACGATATTGCCGATAAGGTGTTAACCCAGGGGCGCGGCGGTTACTGCTATGAGGTGAACGGGCTTTTTGCCATGGCGCTTGAGGCGATAGGTATTCCTTACCGTTTCGTGGCGGCACGCCCGATGTTCTACCCTGCGCGACGGCCGAAAACCCATATGGCGCTCATCGCTGAGGTAGATAGTCGACAGTGGCTTTGCGATCTCGGGTTCGGTAGCTACGGCATCCGTGCACCGATGGCGCTGGACACGCTTGATGTCGATATCATGCAGGATTTCGACACGTTTCGGCTTAGCCGTAGCGCTGAGGGCGAATATCTGCTTCAGGCAAAAGTGGAGGGAGAATGGGCCCGTCAATACGGCTTTGATCTCACGCCTCAGGAATGGATTGATTTCGTTCCGGCCAACTACCTTAACTCCACGCATCCGGATGCCATCTTTGTTCAGAAGCTGGTTGTGGTGCAGCATCGCCCGGAAGGACGTGAGATTTTACTGGGTGATGTACTTAAGACGATCACTACGGATGGGGTTGAAATACAGCAACTGGCGGAGGGAGAAATCTCCCGTATGCTGAAAGACCGTTTTGCGTTGACGACGGCGTAAAACAGAAGGGCAGTCTGCTGTCTCACTGCCCCGTGAATCGCCCATACAGCTGGTATGGGCGGTGCGAGCTTATTTCTTCTTATTCATCATCGCTTTTAAATCGGCAAACGGGTTAAACGTGGCGACGCCCACGTCTTTTTGCGCGTCTTCCCCTGCAACCACGGTGGTACCGTACTGATCCGCTTCGGTGTATTTCGAGTGTTCATGGTCATGGCAAAACAGGCACAACAGTTCCCAGTTGCTGCCATCTTCCGGGTTGTTGGTATGGTCGTGATCGATATGGTGAACCGTGAGCTCACGCAGATTGGAATAAACAAACTCCCGCGAGCAGCGTCCACACACCCATGGATAGATTTTTAATGCTTTTTCGCGATAGCCGCTTTCCAGTCGCGCGTAATTTTTAGGGATCAAAGCCATTGCCGGTTTTACCTGCCATGAAAAGAGTGGGGGATATTATATCCCATTATGGAACGTAATGACGAACCCCTCAATTCAGTCAATTTATTTGAATCATTCCGTTAAATAAACGGCATTTATTCTCACCGGGTAATGCGTAAAGTAGGTGAGATGCAAAGTCCCATCAGGATAAATCGTTATGAAAAAGATCGGGTTTCTGTCGTTTGGTCACTGGACACCTTCACCGCAGTCCGGCACGCGTTCAGCAGCGGATACATTGCTTCAGTCCATTGATTTGGCCGTGGCGGCCGAAGAGCTGGGTGCAGACGGCGCGTATTTCCGTGTGCACCACTTTGCCCGGCAGCTTAGCTCCCCGTTCCCCCTGCTGGCCGCAATAGGCGCCAAAACGAAAACCATCGAAATCGGTACTGGCGTTATTGATATGCGCTATGAAAACCCGATGTACATGGCAGAGGATGCCGGCGCAGCGGATCTGATCTCAGGGGGGCGTTTGCAGTTGGGTATCAGCCGGGGTTCCCCGGAGCAGGTTATTGATGGCTGGCGTCATTTTGGCTATGTCCCGCAGGAAGGGGAAAACGAATCTGATATGGCACGCCGCCATACCGAGGTACTGCTCGAGGTATTGCGTGGAGAAGGTTTTGCAAAACCGAATCCACAACCTATGTTCCCAAACCCGCCGGGGTTGCTGCGCCTTGAACCTTATTCCGCCGGTTTGCGCGAGCGTATCTGGTGGGGCGCCGGTTCGAATGCGACGGCAGTGTGGGCGGCAAAACTGGGAATGAACCTGCAAAGTTCTACCTTAAAAGACGATGAAACCGGCGAACCGTTCCATATTCAGCAGGCAAAACAGATCCGTGCGTACCGTCAGGCGTGGGCGGAAGCGGGGCATACGCGTCAGCCACGAGTCTCGGTGAGCCGCAGTATTTTTGCGCTGATGGACGATCGCGATCGGATGTACTTCGGCTCCAGCCGGAGCGACAGCGATAGCGTCGGTTATCTTGATGAGAAAACGCGTGCGATCTTCGGACGCAGCTATGCCGCAGAGCCTGATAAGCTGATTGAACAGTTGAAAAAGGACGAGGCGATTGCCGAAGCCGATACGTTATTATTGACCGTGCCGAATCAACTTGGTGTGGATTACAATGCGCATGTGATTGAGTCCATTCTCAAACATGTCGCACCGGCAATGGGCTGGCGCGAGTAGCCATTCTGTAATTAGCCGTGAGATCGTAATGGAAAACCTGGCCCTCTGGTATCGACGTTTTGGCGAGCCAGATTCTGTTCTGCAGCCGGAAACAGCACCATTGGGCGAGCTTGCACCGGGTCATCTTCGTGTGCAAATGCTGTTTTCCCCGGTGAACGCGTCCGATCTTATCCCCATTACCGGGGCCTATCGCCACCGGACGCCGCTACCGGCGGTGGCGGGGTATGAAGGCGTCGGGATTGTGATCCAGGCGCCAGCCCCTTTCACGGGGCTGGTGGGCAAGCGCGTCTTACCATTACGGGGGCACGGAACCTGGCAGCGCTATGTTGATTGCCCGGCTGAGTATGCGATCCCGGTTCCGGACAATATCGACTCACACCTGGCCGCACGGGCCTATATCAATCCGCTGGCGGCGCAGATGATGCTCGCTCACTACCCACCACAGGGAAAGCGAGTGTTGCTCACGGCTGCCGGTTCTGATTGTGCCATTCTGCTCGGGCAGTGGGCGCGTCAGAGGGGCGCGCAAGCGGTATATGGTATTCACCGCTCGCGTGTACATGCTGAAAGGCTGGATGCGATGGGGATCATACCTGTCGCACAACAGGACACGCAGAAAATCGACGCTATCGCTGCGTGTGCCGACGTTGTTTACGATGCGACCGGAGGAGCGCTTGCGGAAGCAATTCTCAACGTGATGCCTGAGCAGGGTGTGTTTGTTTGCTACGGACTGCTCTCCAGGCAAACCTTCCGTCAGCAGCGCCCCATGCCGCGCGTGGCATGGTTTCATATCCGTAACTATCTCGATGCGCTCAGCGTGGAGGCGTGGCATGCCGAATTCGAACGCATCTGGCCTCAGTTGTGTGGTAGCCAGTACAGCCATGCCACGGTGTACCCTCTGACGGAATGGCAGAGGGCGCTAAGTGCGTACCGTGAAGGTGGTAGGATCGGCAAGCCGATCCTGTCGATGATGGCGTGACCGCTATTGATGGCTCATATCGCTCAGCAGCACGGCGATGCTTTGTCCACCTGCTGTCTGTTCCAGACCAATCTTCACGATGATGGTCAGCGGAACGGAAAGCAGCATCCCAACCGGACCGAGCAGCCAGCCCCAGAAAATAAGGGACAAAAAGACCACCAGAGTGGACAACCCCAGTCCGCGCCCCATCATCCGTGGCTCAAGAATGTTGCCGAACACCAGATTAATTGCCAGGTAGCCGGCCAGCAGAATCAACGCGTCATAGAACCCGCTGAAAACCAGCATCTGAAGAATAGGGGGGATCGCTGCCAGCACGGAGCCGATGTTAGGGATGTAGTTAAGCGCAAACGCCAGTAACCCCCAGACAAATGCAAAGCGGACATCCAGCGCCATGAGCATTCCCCAGACCACCCCTCCTGTGACCAGGCTAATGGCCGTTTTCAACACCAGATAGCGGGAAACGCTGTCCAGTGCGCGTTGAATCGCCCCCATGCCTTCAACCGGACGGACCATGATCTGCTGCAGCTTTGTGGGAAGCTGCGGCACCTCCAGTAACATGAACACCACCGTTAAGAACAGCAGGAAAATAGAGGTCATGGCATTGGAGAGTTGCGCCAGCAGGCTGGTGACAAGCGTCATGGCCGCATTGGGGTCGATATATTTCAGGAGTTCCTCAACCGAGACTTCTATGCCTGCACGCTGCAGCCAGGGTTCAATCTGCAGGAGCGGTATCGCCAGTGACGAACGGTATTTCGGCAATGTTCGCGCCAGTTCATTGAGCGACGTCCCCAGGTAAGCGACGAGCAGGACCATCGCAAAAATAATGATGCTGATAAGCAGGGTGATCGCCAGCACGCGCGGGATGCGTAACCGTGTCATGCGCTGTACCAGCGGGTTAAGGATCACCGCAATAAACAGCGCCAGAATAAAGGGGACAATGATGTCGGCGGCGAAACGAACGCCTGTCAGTATGATCACCAGCATACCCAGCATGATGACAATTTTTAACCCGTTCAGGGTAATGATGGGTTTAGCCATGGTGACTCCGGAATAATCTTTTTATTTATAATAAATGCGAACCCCGTTGAAATAAACTAACCAAAATCAAACGGGATGGGTAAAGAATTGCAAAGGCTTTGAGTAAAATCCTGACTTATGGTACAAATCTGGCGTGTTTAACTACCGAGGACAATTTTGATCCGCAAAGACGAGAAGCAACACCGCGGATAATTGTAATTTTATGGACAATTTGTTCAGGACGTACTTTTCAAACAATACTGTTGTATTTTCCTCTTCCTTCTGCCTGCTTTCTGGTGAGCAACACTGGCGCACCGCACTATAGTCACATCTTCTGCCTGAGCTGGCGCTACGCGCTTAGCTGTCTGATTTAATTTCATATTTTTTGGTTTGCTGCTCGCGGCGGGCCACGATGGATTATATTCTCAAGCAGGAGAAAAACATGTTTTACTGGATTTTATTAGCTCTGGCTATTGTCGCTGAAATTACCGGCACGTTGTCTATGAAATGGGCAAGTGTCAGCGATGGCAACACCGGTTTTATTTTAATGCTGGTGATGATTTCACTTTCCTATATTTTCCTCTCATTTGCGGTGAAAAAAATTGCGCTGGGTGTGGCCTATGCCCTGTGGGAGGGGATCGGTATTTTGCTGATTACACTGTTCAGCGTCATGATATTTGACGAAACACTCTCCACGATGAAGGTTGCCGGGTTAACGACGCTGGTCGCGGGTATTGTGCTGATTAAATCGGGTACCCGTAAACCGACAAAACAGCAGAAGGAGCAGAACCATGCAACAGTTTGAATGGGTTCATGCGGCCTGGTTGGGTTTAGCCATCGTGCTGGAAATTCTGGCTAACGTCCTGCTGAAATTCTCCGATGGTTTTCGCCGTAAAGTATATGGACTGATGTCGATTGCTGCGGTTCTGGGGGCATTCAGTGCCCTGTCCCAGGCGGTAAAAGGTATCGACCTTTCTGTTGCCTATGCGCTGTGGGGAGGGTTTGGTATCGCCGCCACGCTGGCAGCAGGCTGGGTGCTCTTCGGTCAGCGTTTAAATAACAAAGGCTGGGTAGGACTGATATTACTGCTTGCTGGTATGATCATGATAAAACTTGCCTGATATACTGACAGCCATTATTTACAGGCAGCGAAATTCGCTGCCTGTAGTACTCTTAGAAAAGCATAACATTGAAGAGGATGGCTGATGTATCGCACATTGACCTGGCGCAATATTCCTACTGCGAGAACATTGTTTGCCATGATCTTCATCGCGGGGATCGGCTTAATCATTTCCATTGTCGCACTGCTCTATTTATCTCTGCACCTTATCAGCACGAAAACCAATGAAATTGACGAACACCGTTCAGCCCTTTCCGTGCAGGGTGCTATTCAGACATCCGTCAACCGGGTCTCCTCGCTGGTCCTGGATAACGCCGTCTGGGACGATGCGGTACACGAGACGTACCGTCCAACGCTGGATCCCAACTGGCTGTATAACACCTGGGGCGCTGGCTTTAAAATTAACAACCTCTATGACGGCACTTTCGTGCTTGATGAACACTTCAATGTCATCTGGGGATCGTTTCAAAGCCAACCGTTCAAAGAGACGAACCTTGATTTTTTTGGCAAAGGCTTCAAAGGGCTTATTAACCAGTACGGACAAGCACTGTCCAGTGATAAAAATATCTATGCGGGGATCACCCGAACGCGTAACGGCATTGCATTTGTTGGTATAGGGCTGATTCGCCCGATGATTGGAGATTTACAGGTTACCGATGGAACACGCCGCTATCTGGTGATTACGCGTCACCTGAACGCGAAAATATTATCCGATCTGGGGGCGACCTTTCAGATTGATAACCTCAACTTTACCCCTGAAAAAATCAATAATCTGAGTATGCCCCTGCACAGTTCAGCAGGCGAGTTACTGGGATATCTGAACTGGCAGGCACGTCTTCCGGGGGCACAAGCCGCCCAGGCTGCATCGTCCGATATTACGCAGATTGTGGTGCTGGCATCGGCGTTGATCCTGCTCTTCATTCTGGTGAGCAGTGTGGGGCTATACAAACTTGCGCGTGGAGAAAATCAGGCGCGTCTGGTCGCGAGAACGGACTGGTTAAGCCATCTGCCGAACCGACGTGCGCTGATCGAAGACCTGGATCGCGTGAGTTTACGCGGCGATATTGACGTCAAAAGCGTGGTGTTTATCGATCTGGATGGCTTTAAGGATGTCAATGACATCTACGGTCATAGCGTGGGTGACGATCTCATTGTAGTGATAGCGAAAACGCTGAATGAACGCGTCCCACCGGGAGGGATGCTGGCACGCATGGGCGGTGATGAATTTGCCATGACCATCGGCGGTGATGGCGCGGAAGCGCAGGCCACTGCGTTTGCCCGTTCGGTGCTGGATTTTCTTAACATCCCGATTCGGCTGGGGGAGCGCACAATCCATATCGGCGCCAGTATAGGTATTGCCAGCGGCACCCTGATCGAATGCACCAGTACTGAGCTGTTTCGCCGTGCGGATATTGCCATGTATCACGCCAAAATGAGTGGAAAAGGGCGCATCACCCACTACGACGCGGCGCTGAACAGTGCCCGAGAACGTAAGCTGGCGATTGAGAATCAGATCAGAAGCGGCCTAGAGCGCGATGAGTTTGAGGTCTGGTACCAGCCAATTATTGACGCTCACAGCCAGAAAATGAGCAGTGTCGAAGCGCTGGTTCGTTGGCCGCGTCGACCGGGCGGGCCACTTGGCCCGGACACCTTTATCACCATTGCAGAGACCAGCGGTTTGATTTACAAACTGGGCCAGTTTGTCTTGCAGCGGGCCTGTCAGGATCTGGAGCCATTCAGTGAGTTAAAACTCTCTGTGAATATCTCTCCTGCACAATTTCGCGATCCCGAATTTGAAGACAAAGTGGCCAGTGTGCTGGAGACCACGCGTTTCCCGGCCAACAGATTGCAGCTTGAAGTAACAGAGACCTATGTGCTGGAAAACCCGGAGCGTGCCCGCATGGCAATAGCCAATCTTAAAGCGCTTGGAACCGCGGTGGCACTGGATGATTTTGGCACGGGCTATTCCAGTATTGGGTATTTACGGCGTTTTAACTTCGACACCATTAAGATTGATAAATCACTGGCCGGGCTGGTGGGCAACGATGAACAGGCGGCAGCGCTGGTCAGCGGCACAGTGCGGATCGCCAATGCGCTGGGCATGGCGGTGGTGGCGGAAGGGGTGGAAACTGAGAAACAAATGAAACTGCTACGGCTGGCTGGCTGCGATCAACTGCAGGGTTTTTGGTTCAGCCAGCCGATGCCAATTGAGTCAATCAGAGAATTACATCAGATCAGGCAGTGCTGATTTACTGCTGCGCCAGCGCTTCCAGCTTGTCGCGAAAACCGGTAACAGACAACGCCCGGTTATCTGCGCGCCAGCGATCTTTCGCCGCAGGTGCGGAGCTCTGGACGCCAATCAATTGCCAGCCGTTATCCGTTTTCAGCATTAACGGCGAACCACTGTCACCCGGCAACGTATCGCACTGATGCGAGAGTACGCTGGTTTGTGCCCAGCCCGTCACAACACAGTCGGTGTGAGTGTAAAGCGCATCCAGATGATCAACAGGATAACCTGACTGCGTCACCTTGCGGTCGGCGGTTTTGAGCGCGGCGGTAAGTGCGGCTTTATCTCCGTCAAACAACGGCAGCGGTGTAATACCTGAAGGCGGGTAGCGCAAAATGATCAGGCCAAAATCCCATGAGGCGGCTGCCGGTGGCACTATCCAGCCATCACCATCGGGTTTCAGGCGTTTGCCGAGAGAGGGATCTACCCGGCCTTCGATGCCGTGGATCTCATAGCGCCATATTCCTTTTTGCGACACAAACCGCAAGGCAACCGCTTTATCTGGCTTGCCGTTTGGCGGAGTCAACAGACAGTGACCGGCCGTCAGGGCAAGTTGCGGGGTGATCAACGTCGCGGTACACAAGTTACCGCTGGCGGTTTCCAGTTGCCCTATCGCATCCCAGGGAGACTGGGTCGGGTCGGTGACGCGAGTCCGGTCATCATGACCGAAAAAAAGCGTTTTTAGATCTTTCGCGCTAATGGTGTCATCACCGCCATCATCCGCATGTGAAAATCCAGAAAAAAGACCAAACGTTCCCAGTAACAACACAACAGATTTACGCATATCACACTCTGGTGGGGGTAATTATGATTATTAAAAGTGAACCCTAAGAAAATACTATAGACGGGACAGCGCTAAAGTGGGAGTAAAATCAGCGTGCTACAATCAGGAAAGATAAAAATGGCTTGCGATGAGCGCGCATAAAATAAGCAGGATCAGGATCAGCTCAAACCGATAGCGTCGCAGCATACGCCCTCCGGATAAAAAAACGGCGCGGAACCTGTTCCGGTTCAGCGCCGGTTTACCAACGTGCCCCGAAGGGCACGATTAAGCTTGTACTCTTACGCAGCTGGCTGTGCAGCTGGTTTAGCAGCTTCGTGTTTTACTGCTTTTTTGTGGTGCTTTTTAGCGGCCTGAGCTTTCTGCTCTACAGCTGGTTTGGTCGCTTTTTTGTGGTGCTTTTTAGCAGCCTGAGCTTTCTGCTCTACAGCCGGTTTAGCGGCTTTCTTGTGGTGCTTTTTGGCAGCCTGAGCTTTCTGCTCTACAGCCGGTTTAGCGGCTTTTTTGTGGTGCTTTTTGGCAGCCTGAGCTTTTTGCTCGGTTGGTGCTGCGGTTGCAGGTGCAGCGGCTTCTTTTTTCACTGCAGCTTTATGATGTTTCTTATGGTGAACCGCTTTTGCTGGAGCAGCAGTAGTGGTTGCAGCTGGAGCGGCAGCCGGTGCAGCGGTTGCAGTAGTTTCAGCAGCAAACGCAGCAGAAGACAGACCCATAGCAGCGGCAACAACCAGAGCTAATACTTTATTCATTCTCATACCCTCGAATTTGGTTTTTCATTTAACCCCACTGCGGGGCCGTTGAAATAACTATATCCCTGTAAATTCGAGGTTTCCGTGAGTGATTGGTATCGCTGTGTAACGGAATGTACAAAGCGGGGATGGGGTGTACGGACAGGGCCAGCGCCGCTGTCCGTTCAGGCCAGCGTTATTTCTTGAGTGCGGTCAGAATCGCGGCCGGAGACTGACTGCCAATGATGGTGCGTGACTCAGGCTCGATCACCACCATAACGGGCGTAATGCTCACGCCCAACCGTTCAGCCAGCGCGGATTGCCGTGTGATCAATTCGGAGCAGGCTGCGGTGGTGTCGTTGTCAGGTAAAAAACCCGCCATCGCTTTTTGCAGGCTTTTGGCCTTATCGGTTGAACACCAGACGCGCCCCATATCTTCAATGACCGAGTCGCGAATGGCGTTGGGCGCAACGGTCAGAAACGACATCGTCAACCCGGCATCCGTATACTGCTTAACGTTTTTCACCACATTGCTGCAGTAAATGCACTGATTATCAATAAACACCAGCAGCTTGTATCTCTCCACGGGAGCCTGAAACGTGATGGGCTGGAGATCTGTCAGTGAGCGGGTAATATCATTGAATGCATCTTGTGGTGTGTTATCCGTGGCCGCGAAGGTACTTAAACTCGTCGCACACAGAATGGCTAACATCGTTTTCATTATGCCTTTCATCATTCATCCCTTATTTTGTTAATCCCTGTCTGATAGCGGTTTAATTATTTGACAAGGAAACGCAGTAATACACCAGGTCTGATCAAAAAGGTATGTGCTAAATCATCGTCTTATACAAAAAAGGCGAGGGGATAGCCGGAGCATGCTCCGGCTGGAAGGATTACAAATAACGCGAAGTCAGGTGTTCCCGGAAGTAACGGATATTCAGGTCTTCGCCCGTTGCCTGCGTAATGAGTTGCGATGTCGTAAAGCGGCTACCGTGCTGCCAGATGTTCTGACGCAACCAGTCAAACAGAGCGGAAAAATCGCCATTCGCGATGGCAGACTCCAGACCTGGAAGCGCGGTCTTTGCTGCATGGAACAGCTGTGCAGCATACATAGCGCCCAGCGTATAAGACGGGAAGTAACCAAAACCGCCGTCGGTCCAGTGGATATCCTGCATACAGCCGTTGCGGTAGTTGTCTTTAGTGGATAATCCGAGCCAGGCCTGCATTTTCTCATCCCACAGGGCGGGAATATCGTCCACTTCGATCTCGCCATTGATCAATGCACGCTCAATCTCGTAGCGCAGCACGACATGTGCCGGGTAACTCACTTCGTCCGCATCGACGCGAATATAGCCCGGCTTCACGCGCTGGTTCCAGGCAATAAAGTTCTCTTCACTGAACGCCGCCTGGCTGCCAAAACGGGCGTGCACCGCAGGGAGGAGATGTTTGAGGAAGGCCTCACTGCGGGCGAGTTGCATCTCAAAGAACAGGCTCTGAGATTCATGGATGGCGGTGGAGCGAGCCAGGGCAATTGGCTGTCCTGCCCACGCGCGCGGCAGGTTTTGTTCGTAGCGGGCGTGCCCGGTTTCATGAATCACACCAAACAGCGCGCTAAGCAGTTCATCCTCATCATAACGCGTGGTAATTCGCACATCTTCCGGTACGCCGCCGCAGAACGGGTGCGCACTGACGTCCAGGCGTCCGCCGTTAAAATCGAAGCCAAGTATCTGCATAGCTTCCAGCCCCAGCTCACGCTGTGTTGCTGTCGGGAAGGGGCCTTGCGGTGGAACAAACGAACGCTGAGCCTGTTTTTCCACCACGTTTGCCAGCAGGTCCGGCAGCCAGGATTTCATATCGCCGAACAGGACGTCCAGGCGGGCGCTGGTCATGTCGGGCTCAAAAATATCCAGCAGCGCGTCGTACGGCGTACAGCCTTTGGCTTCGGCCCGCAGGCGGGCCTCTTCCCGGCTGAGTTTGACCACCTCTTTCAGGTTGGCGGAAAAACCCTGCCAGTCGTTAGCGGGGCGCTGCGTGCGCCAGGCGTGTTCACACCTGCTGCCCGCAAGGGATTTGGCTTCTACCAGCGATTCTGGCAGCAGCGAGGCTTGCTGATATTGACGCGTCATTTCGCGCAGATTGGCCTCTTCAACGTCATTCAGATCTTCACCTGCCGCTGCAGCCAGCAGGTCGCCCACTTTCTTATCGGTCAGGATCTGGTGCTGCAGGACGCTCATCTCCGCCAGCGCCTCACCGCGCGCGGCGCTGCCGCCTGGCGGCATCATGGTGAACATGTCCCAACTGGCGATGGAGGAAAGGTGAGAGAATCGGGAGAGGCGCTGGAAGGTGCGGGTGAGTTGTTGGTAGTTGTTGTTTTTCATGAAGTCCTCGTGTCTGAATCAGCCGATGACAAAAATTAGCATCGGCTTGATTTAAACACGAAGACAATAGAATGTTAATGCAGACGTTTATGCAAACTCCCACCCACCAGCAGCGCCGCGCACAGCATCAGCGCAATAAATCCACCCACACCGTTCCAGCCGTAGTTATGCCAGAACACGCCGCCGAGCGTCCCGGCAATACTGGAACCGAGATAGTAGCTGAACAGATAAAGCGACGACGCCTGACCTTTGGCCCGACGGGCGCGTGGGCCTATCCAACTGCTGGCGACAGAGTGGGCGGCGAAGAATCCCGCGGAGAAGAGCAGCATTCCAGCAAAAATCAGCCACAGGGAGGAGAAGAGCGTCAACAGCAGGCCGAGTAACATCACGCCTGTGAATACCAGCATCACCGGTCCCCGCCCGAAACGCGCTGTCATCGCCCCGGCTTTTGGAGAGCTCCATGTTCCGGTCAGATAGGCGACAGAAAGCAAACCGACAACGGCCTGGCTCAGATGCCACGGTGAGAGCATCAGGCGGTAGCCAATATAGTTAAACAGTGTGACAAAGGAGCCCATCAGCAGGAAGCCGACCAGAAACAGGCGCGGCAGCCCTTTATCACGCCAGTGCAGACGGAAGTTGATAAACAGCGTTTTAGGACGCAACGAGGTGGGGCGGAAATGGCGCGATTCCGGCAGAATTTTCCAGAACATCAGTGCAGAGGCAAGGGCGAAGCAGCCAATGACAGCCAGCGCAATACGCCAGTTAAAGAGGTCCGTAAATACCCCACTCAGCAGGCGTCCACTCATCCCACCGATTGAGTTCCCGCTGATGTACAACCCCATTGAGAAGGCAACAAAACTCGGGTGGATCTCTTCGCTGAGGTAGGTCATCCCTACAGCGGCAACCCCACTGAGCGATAAACCAATCAGCGCGCGCATCACCAGAATACCGTGCCAGCTGGTCATCATGGTCGAGAGTAATGTACAGACCGAGGCCAGCATCAGCGCGGTAACCATCACCGGTTTGCGACCGATGGCATCTGAGAGCGGGCCGGTAAAGAGCAGGCCAATCGCCAGCATCCCGGTGGAAATTGAGAGCGAAACGCTACTGCTGGCGGGTGATATGCCAAATTCGTGAGAGAGAACGGGCAGGATCGGTTGAACGCAATAGAGCAGTGCAAACGTTGCCAGACCAGCAGAGAAGAGCGCCAGCGTGACGCGCATAAATTGAGGTGTACCGCGTTTAATGAACTGAACCGGCTGAGGTGATACGGGTAAATCATTGATATCTCTGGCCGGATCGATATCAATGGCAGTTGTACGACTCACACAGTTTCCTTGCTTAAACATCCCCGTGATTTCTGGTGACGGGTATGACCACATGATCAGAGTAGGAAAATGTAAATATTCTGTCTAATATATTAATAATCTCAAATGATACTTTAAAAATATGAATATTGAGCTGCGTCACCTCCGCTACTTTGTTGCCGTTGCCGAAGAACTGCATTTTGGCCGCGCGGCGGCAAGACTGAATATCTCTCAGCCACCGCTAAGCCAGCAGATTCAGATCCTGGAGCAGCAGGTTGGGGCACGTCTTCTGGCCCGCACCAACCGCAGCGTGAGTCTGACGGCAGCGGGGAAACAGTTTCTGGCCGACAGCAGACAAATCCTGAGTATGGTCGAGGAGGCCGCGGCCCGGGCAGAACGGTTGTATCTCGGGGAGACCGGAGAACTGCGGATCGGGTTTACCTCGTCCGCACCGTTTATCAGCGCTGTCTCGGAGACACTCTCCTCATTCCGCCGGCATTTTCCGGATGTTCATATTCAGACGCGCGAAATTAATACCCGCGAACAGATTGCGCCACTGAATGAAGGTTCGCTGGATCTGGGGCTGATGCGAAACACTCAACTGCCGGACACGCTGTCGTGGCAGGTGATCCTGCGCGAACCGCTGATGGCGATGATCCCTCACGATCATCCACTGGCTTCGCGTCCGTCTGTCACGCTGGCTGAACTGGCAAAAGAGCCGTTTGTCTTTTTTGACCCGCAGGTCGGGACGGGCCTGTATGATGATATTCTGGGTTTGATGCGCCGCTACGATCTTGCCCCGGTTATCACTCAGGAAGTTGGGGAAGCGATGACCATTATTGGTCTGGTCGCTGCCGGGCTGGGCGTGTCTATTCTTCCGGCCTCCTTTAAACGGGTACAATTGCGCGAAATGCGCTGGGTTACCATCGCTGAAGAGGACGCCATTTCCGAGATGTGGCTGGTATGGTCAAAACATCATGAACAGAGTCATGCCGCACAGCGTTTTAAACAGCAGTTAATTAGCGCCTCTGCCGGGCGATATTTATAGGGAAATACGGGCAAAAATGTGCAGTAAATCACATGGCTAAGTAAATATTTGACGACGGCCATGGAAGTGCTTCACCATAGCCCAAAGTTTATTTCGAAGCTCGAAAATAAGGGAGTACGAGGTGGTTGCTGATAGTCAGCCAGGGCATATTGATCAGATTAAGCAGACCAACGCTGGCGCGGTGTATCGCCTGATTGATCAGCTTGGTCCGGTTTCGCGTATCGATCTATCGCGCCTGGCACAACTGGCACCTGCCAGTATCACCAAGATTGTCCGCGAAATGCTGGAAGCCCACCTGGTTCAGGAGACCGAGATCCAGGAGCCGGGCAGCCGTGGCCGTCCGGCGGTCGGGCTGGTGGTTGAGACTGAAGCGTGGCACTACCTGTCACTGCGTATCAGTCGGGGAGAAATCTTCCTTGCGCTGCGCGACCTGAGCAGCAAACTGGTGGTGGAAGACCGGCTCGAACTGCCGCTCAATGCTAAGGAACCGCTCCTCGATGCGATTGTCTCGCATATCGATAACTTCTTTATCCGTCATCAACAGCGGCTTGAACGCTTAACGGCGATAGCCATCACCATGCCGGGCATTATTGATACCGAAAATGGCATTGTTCACCGTATGCCGTTTTACGACGATGTCAAAGAGATGCCGTTGGGTGAAGTGCTGAAAAACCATACCGGTGTACCGGTCTATATTCAGCATGACATCAGCGCCTGGACGATGGCCGAGGCACTGTTTGGCGCGTCACGTGGTGCGCGGGACGTAATTCAGGTCGTCATCGATCATAACGTCGGGGCCGGTGTTATCACTGACGGACGCCTTCTGCATGCCGGAAGCAGTAGTCTGGTGGAAATTGGTCACACCCAGGTCGACCCTTACGGTAAACGTTGTTATTGCGGGAACCATGGCTGTCTGGAGACCATTGCCAGCGTGGAAAGCGTGCTGGAACTGGCGCAGGCGAGGCTCGGCCAGTCCATGAGCTCTTCGCTACACGGACAACCCTTAACGGTAGATTCCCTCTGCGCTGCCGCACGTCAGGGCGATCTCCTGGCGAAGGATATTATTACCGGCGTAGGTAATAACGTTGGCCGCATTCTGGCTATTATGGTGAATCTCTTCAACCCGCAAAAAATCCTGATTGGTTCGCCGCTCAGCCAGGCGGCGGAGATCCTCTTCCCGGCTATTTCGGCCTGTATTCATCAGCAGTCGCTCCCCGCGTACAGCAAAAATATTGCGGTAGAAAGTACCCAATTCTCCAACCAGGGCACGATGGCAGGTGCGGCGCTGGTCAAAGATGCCATGTATAACGGCTCGCTGTTGATCCGCCTGTTACAGGGTTAACTCTTTTCCGCAGATGTAAGAAAAATTGCGCTATCTCAAGCCGGGTAGCGCACGCTTCCCGTAGACTTCCCCCACTGAATTATTTACCTGGTTTATATTTCGAAGCATACCCAAGAGGTGGAGCGAGTCATGCTTAAGCGTTTCTTTGTTACTGGTACAGATACCTCTGTCGGCAAGACAGTGGTATCCCGCGCATTACTGCAGGCCCTGGCTGCAAGCGGTAAACGCGTTGCAGGGTACAAACCGGTCGCAAAAGGCAGTAAAGAGACGCCAGAGGGATTGCGTAATAAAGACGCTCTGGTGCTGCAAAGCGTCTCGTCGCTGGAGCTGCCTTATCACGCGGTTAATCCAATTGCGTTAAGCGAAGAGGAGAGCAGCGTGGCGCACAGCGGTATGATTAATTACCCCCTGCTGTCTGATGGTCTGGCAAACCTGAGCGGGAAGGTTGATCACGTTGTGGTTGAAGGGACGGGCGGCTGGCGCAGCCTGATGAATGATTTGCGCCCGCTGTCTGAATGGGTGGTGCAGGAACAACTTCCTGTGGTGATGGTTGTGGGTATCCAGGAAGGGTGCATTAACCATGCGCTGCTGACGGCACAAGCCATTGCCAATGACGGCCTGCCGTTGATTGGCTGGGTGGCAAACCGTATCAACCCAGGACTTGCGCACTACGCTGAAATCATCGACGTGCTGAGCACAAAACTGCCAGGGCCTTTGGTCGGTGAGTTGCCGTACCTGCCCCGCGCGGAGCAGCGCGAGTTAGCGCAATACATCGATCTCTCTGCCCTCGGTGGCGTGTTGACCGTAGATCGAGTCGTGGCGTAACGTCCTCGACAGCACGGACGCCACAACACAGGCGACCAACAAACCGGGCAGCAAAAAATACTGCCCGGTCATTTCACAGACCATCAGCGCCGACATAATGGGCGCATGTGTGGTTGCGGCGAGTAACGTTGCCATGCCTGCCAGCCCCAGCAAAATCGCCGTCTCAGAACCCGGTAACCACAGCGCGAAAAGTTGAGCAAACAGCATCCCTGTCGCCATACCGACAAACAGCGTAGGCGTAAATACCCCTCCCGGTGCACCCGAGCCGCTGCTGGCCAGTACCGCCAGCAATTTACAGATAAACACACCGGCAATGACTGACAGCAACGGGGGCGCGAGCAGAAAAGCTTGAACCACGCTGTAGCCATTCCCCCACACCTTAGGCGTCAAAAGGGACAGCAGCCCGACGATCAAACCGCCGAGCGCCAGTTGCCACGGCGGTGAAAGTTTGAGACGCAGGAATAACTCATGACTGAACGTCATCAGCCACATCAGCAGTGGGCCGCAGAGGCCCGCCAGCAGACCCATAGCGAGCAACAGGGCATAATCTGCCGCGGTGAGTATGCCACTCAAACGCACGTCATAGAGCGTGAGGGCTCCGGGTGCTAAAAGATGCGTCGTGAGCAGCGCCACCACCGCAGCAATAACCACGGGGCCAAGCGAGGCCAGCATCAGCGTGCCAAACAGAATCTCCGCAATGAACAGGCTTCCGGCTAACGGAGCATGGTAGGCGCTGGCCATCCCGGCCGCGGCGCCGCAGGCGATCCAGAGTTTCCATTCAGATTTCGGCGTAAAGCGGCGGGCGAAAAAGGAGGCGGCGAGGGCGGCAAGCAGGATCATCGCCCCTTCGCGGCCAATGGCACTCCCGCTGGCAACGACCAGCAGTGACGCAAGGGATTTCACCAGACTGGCGCCGTAGTCAAACTGACCATCACCGGTCTCCAGCGCTTCCATATAATCAGTTGGGGCGTGAGGACGCTGCGCGGTAAATCGCTGCCATCCCCATAACAGTAACCCGGCCGCCAGCCCACCCAGGGCAGGTGTCAGTGCGCGCCGCCAGGGAGAGAGCGCGGCGGCGGCATTCACCAGGCTGCCGCTGTCGTTACTGAGAAACAGCCACTCCAGCAGATACATGCTGTGGCGGAACACCGCAACGGCCAGCGCGGCCAGTACGCCAGTGATGGTGGCTATCAGGAGTCGACGAAACATTGCCCGGATGTCGGGATAAGTGTGAAGACGTTGCATGAGTCGCGATTAAACGGAGTCGATGCAATATTGTGGCGGGAAATCGCAGGGTTAGCAAAAGGTATGCGTGCGAAAAAGCCGGGCGACGCCCGGCCGTATTTCTACACCATTCCGTTATTACCGTGACGCAAAAATGCCGGGCGCTGGTTGAGTCGTTCAAACCAGGCATCAACGGCGGGTACATCAGGTTTGTCGAAAGGGGTCATTTTCCAGCGATTCACCGACAGCCCGAGCACAACATCTGCAAGCGTAAACACTTCGCCTGCGGCAAAGGCACCGGTGCGCTGAAGTTGCCCCTCAAGGAGGGTGATGCACCCGTTCCACTCTTTTATCCCCGCAGCAATCCTTTCGGCGTCGTTATAGTCCGGGTTGTTACGCCCCAGTGCCGGGAAGACATAGCGCCAGGCGTTATTGAACTCGGTTGCCTGCCAGTCCATCCAGCGTTCGACATTGGCACAGGCCTGCGGTTCTGACGGCAGCAGATCATAACGTCCTGCCTTGCGCGCCAGATAACGGCAGATAGAGTTGGATTCCCACAGCACGAAATTATCATCGATCAGCACGGGCACCATGGCGTTAGGATTCAGCGCGCGAAATTCATCCGTTTCGGTGGAGGCAAAGCCGCTGCCGTAATCTTCCTGCTGGTACGCGATACCGGCTTCTTCGCAGGTCCAGAGCACTTTACGAACGTTGATTGAGGTGGTTTTACCGAGGATGTTTATCATTGCGCAGGTGTCCTTTAGGGGCGTTCATTGTGCGAAAACAATACATCAGTTCAGCAGAGGAGGTTGGGGCAAAATTTGGTGGGGAGTGCTTTTCCTGACCAGACGGAACGTTTCTGGAAGACGCCTCGCAAACCGCAAAGTAACCTTGTGAAATTAAGGGTTATGTCTTTTCTTAAACCGATCGGGGTCGTAAAGTGCCTGCGTTGCGGCATATCCGCAATCGGGCGTAGGAACCCGTATCAACCATATAGTGACATTTCGTATGTCGCGGCAGTGCCGATCCCGTTACAATTGCGGTGGCGCTGGCGGAGCAGTCGCAAGGCTGGCCGTTTTTCTATATGGGCGGTATTCCTACCTCTGTCAGCGCTACCCCTCGGGCGTAGGAACTCATTGGGTAGTTAATTGAACTACATATAGAAGGATGCCTTATATGGCTACTATCCCAACCCTGACTTATCTCCCGTCTGACGAAAGCGTCATTCTGCAACTTATCTCCCGGCCGCTTCCGGCTGATGCCGATCTGTTTGTCGTCGCCGACAACTGCGCCGCGCTGGTGAGTGTGCTGGTCGAAATCGAAGATGCAACGATGTTTACTGCGCTTTGCGAGCGTCTGCTGCACGCCCTGCGTAAGCTAAGGGAACTTTGCGATGTTGATCTTCCGCCAGACCTGATCGCGCAACTGATCATGGGTGAGAAACTGAACTCCTGCGTGCCGGACTGCTGGCAGGATACCGTGACCCAGGTGGACTATGCTCTGGCGCTGACACAAGCGGTTAAGGGCGGAACGCTACCTGCGAATGTAGCGAAAGAGCTAACAGGCTTGCTGCACGATATGGTGTGGCTGCTGGCGGAGTTTGTGAAGGAGCCGCGCATTACTGCGCATTAAGGGTGCTGGTATGGAGGGGCGGTAGCGCCCCTTTGACGTCGTGATAGAAGTAATCAGTTCCCCGTATCCAGGAGTGACGTCCCGTAGGAGTTGTCGATGGTACAAAGCCAGCGACCGTCGCTCTCCTGTCGAAAAACATAGGTGGCGCGACGTGATATTTCCGTTCTTCCACCCTGACCATCCGGAAAACGCAGAATGGTTTCCATGATAACAAGCGCATTGCCGCCACCTTCTATCACCTGCATCTCTCCTTGTTCGACAACCAGTTGATCCTGAAAATAATCTGCGATGGCAATAAACGCGCTGCGGATGTTGTCTTTACCTTTAACGGTCATGCCGGGCTTGACCACCAGAGCCGCGTCTTCGGCGTAGTACTCCATCAGGGCGGCATAGTTTTTGGTGGTGATGGCGTGATCGCAGGATTCGATTATCTGGCGCAGCGGATGTGGGGTCATGCGCATTTCCTCGGAGAAGGGGGGAAGGCGTATTAACATAACAGTCATGCGTAACTGTAAAGCTACCAGGTTTTATGGGGGATAGGTTTAGGTTTGACGCGGATAACTTAGCCACATCAGTAATGAGTTACAGAATGGTGGTGGCTATGCGTTATAAACATTTTCTCAAACGCATAACCATCACATTTTAAAAGGCATATGAAAGGACAGGTTAAGGGAGTTGCTTCACATCCGAATATAAATTTTTAAGATGAGTTATTCCTAAATCAAGAATAGGTTCATACATAAATGAATTCAGATGAATATTTTCTGGAGTCATTAAATTCACCTGTTCGAGAGTGGAAATACTCAATTCATCACCAACTCCAAGTTCCTTGTATTTTTGAAGAAGCTTGATAGTTTGGTTCTCGGTTATGGAGTTTGTAAATGCTTCATTGTTGATAGCTCTAATCATATGCCGCTCCGCTACTAGTCTAATGGCAATTGATAGTACAATTTTCCCTTCAAGCTCAACAACTTCCTCTTGGGTTTGGAAAACTAACTCTGCTTCTTCATTGATCAAGTCAATCACAAGTTTCTCTGGTGGGGGCAAAGTTAACTGTTGTTTATCAGAAAGGATTTTCTTATATATGGAGCAAAGTTCATCTAATGTAATTGTATCAGTATCTGCCTTAATATGAAGTAAAGACGTCAATTTGAGAAACTCGGATTCCAAACCACAGTATTCAGCCAAATTCCGAACGAATGGAATTGCAGAGATGCAAAATTTAGATGTGGTTAGGTTTTGTTTCCAGTGATTAAACGGGTTCTTTTGATATTTTTCCTGAGTGAGTTTTAGTTTTCTACCTATCTTAGAAGCATGAAGTTTGCATTCACGTTTTAATCCAAGTCTTCCACCTATACACCTATAAAAATCAAAATTGTGCGTCAAAAATAGACACAGAAAACTTCCTGAACTTGCAATATCTTTTAAGTATTCAATAATTGCATACTTGTTTTTGTAATCGAACGAATCCGCAATGTCGTCAATCACTAGGATTGTTGTTATTCCTTGCTTCCTTCTTGTTTCGATTTCAAACAATATATTAAGTATATAAAGCGCTCTTCTTTCTCCCTGACTCAATACTGTCAATAAAGAATCTTTTTGGACGTCGCCTTCGCCATCATCATCATAAAATTTAAATGAAATTGAAGGTTGCAAGCCTTTCAGAATAACATCATCCTGATTTGATACACTCATTTTAAATGGGACGGTGAATCGTCTATTGAATGCTTCAACAACTTCCTCCCATTCCGTTCTTTCGCTCTTTGCTTGCTCAATAGCTTCTTCAATAGTGATTTTGTTTGTTCTATAGGCAACAAGAAATTGATTGTAAAGTTCCTTCTGATCAATTAAATAAGAAACCCACAGTTTTTTCTGGAGCTGTCTAAAGTCTTTCAAATGTGGGAGTATTTTCTGATTGTCAAATAAATAATCTCTAAACCTCCTTAGGTCAGTGTTTTGTATTTTCTTATCTATGGCATCAAATCTTGAAGAAAGATCTTTATCTGTCAATATTTTCTTTCGTTCATCTTCAATTTTTTCAGCAAGTTCATCAGCCGAGGAAATCTCCTTCATTCCGTCTTTTGTTCTTAAATTTACTGTATGTTTAGCTTCGAAAAAACCATTGTCTTTGAGTTGCTTATTAATGGTTGATGCGCTGTAATGATTAAAATGTTTACTGAGAACATCTGATTTTGATATAAGTTCATTATATTTATTGATGTAGTCTTCAATTTGTTCTTTAATTGTTCCTGACTCTAAAAGTCCCACAGTCTTATCATTGAAAATCTCCACATAAACTATCGAAGAAAGCTCAGATTCATTTCCACTTTTAATTTCCTCCTCTAGAGATTCCATTAGCTCACCAAGGGTTTTATTGCCGAATATTTTTAAAATCTCAGATTCTGGAGTAACGTTTCTACCAGTCAATCCAGATAGTTGTTTAAGCTTCGAAAATAAAATAGATTGTTTATCAGAAATGTCTTTGAGGGAATTATCATACTTTTCCTTGACATCACTATTTACAAGTAGTAGTGATGTTTTTTCAGATGAAAAGTCAGCATTATATGGTTCAACAACGAAAATAGATTCTGCAGCAATGTCTTTACCTGTATCATCTTGGATAATTCTATTTGATACTCTTTCTGTGAATATTAAATCCTTTGTTTCTGTTCCTTTTGCTAAATCGTTAAAAGTTTTAGAGAATGAGGTTTTCATAAAACCATTGGGTGCATAGATTGCATAACTTCTGGTTGTACTAAAATCAAACTCATGTACTAATTCATTAATGCCGTAGCAATTCTTCAGATCGACTGTGAGTTTCATCATAATCCCTTGTTGAAAATCTAAATGAGGCTCTTGCTATCATAGATGGTGATTTATTTAATTTCAAAAAATCACTACAATGCGTCCATCTTTGAGGCAGTAAATAAAGTTATAACTTCGAACGAAGTCGCAGGCAAGGGGTGAATATTATAAAGTATACTAATGATAATAAAATATAAGATTTGCAATGCACTTCAAACTTTTTCAACGCAATATATGCATTGAATTTATAACTAATGTCCGCTTCTGACTGTGTGTTCAGCGGCTCAATGCAACGCTATCCTTAATCAAGGTAGATATTGCCATGAATCACGGCAGAACAGAAAGCGATCATCTGGAACAGATATAAGCAAGGTGATTTCCTGCATGATATCGCCAGAATGT
Source organism: Enterobacter sp. 342 (assembly GCF_036663495.1). Taxonomy (NCBI): domain Bacteria; kingdom Pseudomonadati; phylum Pseudomonadota; class Gammaproteobacteria; order Enterobacterales; family Enterobacteriaceae; genus Enterobacter; species Enterobacter sp. 342. Next base: position 15,105 of record NZ_JAWUEI010000034.1, on the reverse strand, counting down.
TCGACAGATATCATTCTTCCAACATACCCACTATTTGCCAGGCTGATGGATACTCCCCCTGCGAGAAGTGGTAGCGGTTAGCGCTTTCGCTCGATGAAAGAGAAGATATATCCAAGGGACTGGTTGCAAAATGCAGTATCAGAGATATCGCTGAGAAATTATCAAAAACACCCTCAACGATCAGCCGCGAGATCAGGATGCACGGTGGTGTAAAACAATACCGTGCATCAAAAGTGGATACTGATGCATGGGAAAATGCACTGAGACCAAAACCTTGCAAGCTAATTGAAAGCCCCGCATTGTGTAAAATCATTGCAGAGAAGATGCATCAGGACTGGTCGCCGGTACAAAGCGATAGTTGGCTGAAGGACTGTTAACACCCAGGCTATGCGACCGTTCGCAAAAATGTGTAAGTCTTATCCATCCATTTTGAACGTTGTAAAGTTCATACGACGTTTTTTGTTACATTATTTCCGAATGACGATCTCATCTTTAAAGTTGCATAATAGAGAAAATTACTTTGACGCATCAAGGGATAGGGAAAGTGCTCATGGGTAGTCGGCAAAACTACGGATCACGGATTATGCGGATTGATTCCACTATAGGGGAGTGCGGTAACAACCAGCCAGATGAGGTGTTGTGGTTTCAGCAAATGCTCAGTGAGTCCGGTTATCAGGAACTCACTGGGCGACAAGTTGAAGTTAACGGCAAATGTGACAGGGATACGATTGACGGTATTCGTTGGCTTCAGAATATGCTCTCAATGAGACCGACGGGAATGATTCATCCTGGAGACATCTGGCTTCAGGAAGCGATAAAGAATGTTGTTTTACAGCCCTGGCGTAAAACTGTCGGGGCGGTGCAGTTAAAGGTGCCTGAAGGTCAGGTAACCTTTGATGCTGAAGGACATGATTATATTCTTCCTGATTATGCCCCAAAGAGGGCACCTAAAAGACATGACTATTTCTCACGAATACTGCATTGGCCTGGTGATGTATCTGGCGTCACACTAGGACGCGGTTATGACATGAAAATGCGTACTGCTGGAGAGATTTATTCAACACTGCGAAGTCTTGGCATAGAAGAATACCGAGCCGTGATTGCTTCAAACGCGGCATATCTTAGTGGAAGACAGGCTAAATTTTTTGTAGAAACCACATGGCAGTTATTTGGCGAAATAAGCTATGTCCAGCAGATTGAATTGTTCAAACGTTCTTATCTGGAAAAAAAGAATTACGCCAAACCTTTTTATGTCAGGAGAGCAACAAAAGAACCGAATGCACCGTCATGGGAGCAACTCGATCAGAAAATTAAAGATGTTGTTGTCGATATTTTTTATCAGGGTATAAGGCATCCCGCAAGCTTAATAGAGTCTGCAATAGAAGGCAGAACAGCGCTTATAAACTTCATCAGGGATGACTCATCACTTATGCGTTATGAGTCTACAAGACACCGAATCAGGTATTTACAATGAAAAAGACAGTGCTAGCGATTGTTTTTATGACTTTAGTTCCGTCAGCCTACAGTGCTGAGAAATCAGATATTATCGCAGGGCCAGAAACTGATAGTTGTTGGCGTACTAATGCTGATCGAGGAAAAGCATCTGAATGCTTACATGCACTTAGTGATAAAAGTAATAAAAGCATGGACGAGTTAATTAACAAAACAGTCATGCAAATAAAGGAAAATAATACTGGTCCCGTTTACAAAGGTAAGGACCCTCAACAAACCATTGGTGATGTCTTCAGCAAGTTTTTCCTCGATTCACAAAATTCCTGGAAAGAGTATCGTAAAAACTTCTGTTTAGGTGTTGGGTCGCAAATCGGGGAAGATACCTATGATTACTGGCCTTATATTTATCAATGTCAAATCAATCTTAATAAAAGGCATGCTGAAGAGATAAAAATGCTTCATGCTGATGAAGAGTGATCTGAGAAGCCTGCTGACTGAATTTTTGCAGTTTAGCAGGCTAATTGATCTTTTAAATACAGGTATTATAAGTCTGACAAAAGTTTTTTGATTTTTACTGCCTTTTCAAAATGGTCCAGTTTCATTTCCATAATCCACCAGTGCGCAACTTCCATAAGCAGTTCAGGATCATCATTTTTATTGGCAAAAAAAGCATAAAACGAAAGCCCAACATGGCTTCCCTTAGAGGCAATTTTTGAATCACAGATCCTGATGATTTTTTCCTTCATTCCTTGTCGCACGTCATCTCCTTTACTATTTTCATGTTCTGGTAAAAAAGCCGCAAGCAGATGTCTGCTTACGGCTCCAGGAACGGTGACAATGTTTTATGACAATCAGGCCGCTTTCACCGCTCTGATTTTTTTATCATCAACCGCATCGGCTTCTGTTTTATCTGCAACAACGGCGGCATTGAGATCGGGAAGCTTGCTGGTACGCAGAATATGCTGCACAGTCTCTTTCTGCTCGGCGAGATACAGACCAAGATCTTCAGCCTGTGTTTCATCCATCTGCATTCCGCTTTGCAACAGCCAGTCAGTGAACGCGTCAGCCATATCAAGCAGCTTGTCGTGAGCGTCAGCTTCTTTCTTACTGGCAAAAGTCATTTTCTCTACACCTTTTCTTACGACAACAAATTTTGTTTCAACAGCCATTATGCGCACCTCATACTGTATTTATATACAGCATAACAGTTCCGGGTTTAGGTTGCAGCTAAAAATTGCTCACATTTCTAGCGGGCAGGGGGCTCATTCGAAAAACGTGCACTGATCGCATCACGTTCATAACCCTGCGGCTGCGTCAGTATCTGGTATAAATCAGGACGACGACCGTGGATCCAGCGGCGTCCGGTGCTCATTGCAAGCAGGCTTAAATCTAGTTCAGCGCTCACCATCACATTTTCAGCCGCCCAGGTTTCATTCATGATCCTGCCATAGGGGTCGAGGATCATGGCATTCCCTGTGCGCACTTCGTCATTATCTGCACCCACACCGTTGCTGAAGAGAAGAAATAATCCATTGTCATGTGCACGGGCAGGCAGCCAGCGCATGAGCCATTCCCGACCGCTTGCCCCTTTGAATGCCGCCGTAATCTCCTCCTTGCGCGTTTCCCGCTCCTCCCAGAGCGACAGCGGAATAGGCTTCATTCCGTGAGGACTGCGGGAATCTGTACCGCCTGTTTGATGCGGTGCGAGAAGAATATCGGCACCCAGCAACGCCGTCGCGCGTACATTTTCGACCAGATTATTGTCCCAGCAAATCAGGATGCCGACTTTCACTCCCCACGGCGTATCAAAAACGGTAAAGCTGTCCCCGCTGCTGATGGCCGGATGTTCAAATGCATGGAGTTTACGGTGCGTATGTATTGAGCCGTCCGGCATACAGGCAACATACGCATTGTAGAGGCGACCATCGTCGGCTCGTTCAATAAGACCGGCGCCAATAAGCATTTGATGTTTGATCGCCAGAGAGCGAATTAACGTCAGGGAAGGGCTTTCAGCAATTGGCTCTGCCAGAGAAGACACCTCCGCTGAGGTGAGTTTGGGGACATGCCAGTAGCCGGTGATACACATTTCAGGGAAGGTGAGAATTTTCACCTGTTCAAGCGCCGCCTGTTCAATAAATTTCTCCATTATCAGCAGGTTGTATTTTTTATTATTTGCCTGATGCTGAAACTGTACGGTCGCCGCCTTTAAGGATTGATGTTCGTTCATGATGTATCTCCAGTTGTCATCGAAACTGAATTACATAACGCTTTCCGATAACTGTATAATCAAATCATTTCTGATTTTAATAACCATCTGGAATGCAAAATTGAACATCCGGTTGCTTAAAGCCTTTGTGGTACTGGCTGAAAAAGGAAATTATGCCGATGCGGCGCGGGCGCTGTTTATCTCGCAACCGGCATTGACCAAACAGATTAATCTCCTCGAATCCCTGGTGAATATCTCGCTTTTTTCACGAGGACGTCACGGCGCAGTACTGACGGCCGGCGGCAGGCGTTTGCTGCCAGAGGCCGAAAAAGTGGTCAGGCAAACCCAACTGTTTATGCAGCATGCTGAGCAGATATCAAAAGGCGTTGAGGGGCATATTTCCGTAGGTTTCGGACTCTCAAGCTTTTATCTGGCACCACGCTGTATCGCAGACTTTCGTCGCGACTACCCGGGAGTCGAGATGTCCTTGACGGATCTGCCTTCCTTCCAGCAGTACGAGCAATTGCAAAATGATGAGCTGCAGGTCGGTTTTGTCAGGGTTCCGCCCCCCGTGGCGCTTGAATACCTGCCGTTATTTACCGATCAGCTGGTTCTGGTTGTGCCCGCAGCGTCACCGACAATGTCTGTGGCTGTGTGGCTCACGAAACGCCCTCTGTTGCGGCTTTATGATGAGCGGGGACGGGGTTTAAATGCTCAGATTGACCGTTTTCTGCATGACAACGGTCATTTCATCTCGTCGACACAACTGACTGACGATATACAAACTATCGTTGCAATGGTGATTGCGGGGATCGGTGTGGCCATTCTGCCCACCAGCGTGACCCATATCGCGCCGCCAGAACTGGTGATTATTCCGCTAACGGGGGAGTCAATAAGCTGGGAGGTGGGCATCGCCTGGGACGCAAGCAAAGAGGATGGCATCCGTGACAATTTCATTGCTAGCGTAGCTGCTGCGTTTCCGGGCCACTCAAACTCCGCCGCCATGCCCCAGGCGCCTGACCATACTGACGCTTAAAGCTACGGTTGAAGGATTGCTGAGAGTCAAAGCCCAGCGCGATCGCCACGTTCAAAATCGGTTCATCACTCTGAGCCAGCCGTTCGACCGATTTTTGCAGCTTTTGCGCGCGAATATACTCAGCGAGAGGGGAGCCTGTATGCTCTTTGAAGAGCCGCTGGAGGTGCCATTTTGAGTAACCGGATCGCCTTGCGACGGACTCAATGTCCAGGCGGCTATCAAGGTTGTTGTCGATCCAGTCGAGTAGATCATGCATAAATGCGCCAGTGTTCATCTGGTTACCCTCATACAGCTCGTCTAAAAGTATCTTTGTCTGTTGCATTTAAAGGTTGGCTGGTTTTTACGTTAATTGCAAGTTTTATTGTTGCATTTAAGTCCTTGAGCGAAACGGCTCTTTTCCCTTTGACTCAAATAGCACATAAAGTGCAACAATTATTCTTGCACTTAGTTAAGCGCCTTCCTACAATCGCCGCGAATAGTGTATTCATTACTGTTACAGTTTTGTGGCGATGAACGACACAAATGGCCTTAAGCCAGCTACCGGACAAAGGAAGTGGCGCGGCATCTCCCGCGGCGTCTTGTCCGGCGGCTACAATTATCGGAATAAAAATAATGAGCCTGCAAAAAACCTGGGGTAACTTTCATCTGAGCGCGCTGGGGGTCATGTTGCTCTCCGTGCTGCTCGTCGGATGCGATAACAGTGTCGCGCAAAACGCTGCGCCACCTGCGCCCGCCGTCAGTGCTGCTGACGTGGTTGTGAAATCCATTAGCCAGTGGGATAGCTTTAACGGTCGGATTGAGGCGGTGGAGAGCGTTCAGTTACGTCCGCGCGTCTCCGGTTACATTGATAAAGTGAATTACACCGATGGCCAGGAGGTGAAAAAGGGCGAGGTGTTGTTCACCATTGATGACCGAACCTATCGTGCGGCGCTGGAACAGGCGCAGGCGAACCTGGCGAGAGCCAAAACGCAGGCCAGCCTGGCACAAAGCGAGGCCAACCGTACCGATAAACTGGTCAATACCAACGTAGTCTCCCGTGAAGAATGGGAGCAGCGTCGTTCGGCTGCCACCCAGGCACAGGCCGACATTCGCGCCGCGCAGGCGGCGGTTGACGCCGCACAACTTAACCTGGATTTCACCAAAGTCACCGCGCCTATTGATGGCCGCGCCAGCCGGGCGCTGATCACCAGCGGCAATCTGGTGACTGCGGGGGACACCGCCAGCGTCCTTACCACGCTGGTCTCGCAGAAAACAGTTTACGTTTACTTTGACGTGGATGAGTCGACCTATCTTCACTACCAAAATCTGGCCCGCAGCGGGCAGGGGGCGTCCAGCAATCACATGGCGCTTCCGGTGGAAATTGGTCTGACGGGCGAGGAGGGCTATCCCCATCAGGGCAAAGTGGACTTCCTGGATAATCAGTTAACGCCGAGTACCGGCACCATCCGTATGCGTGCGCTTTTGGATAACGCGCAGCGTCAGTTCACGCCTGGGCTCTTTGCCCGCGTACGCCTGCCGGGCAGCGCGGAATTCAAAGCCACGCTGATCGACGACAAAGCGGTGCTAACCGATCAGGATCGCAAATACGTGTATATCGTGGATAAAGAGGGGAAAGCACAGCGTCGCGACATCACACCGGGACGTCTGGCAGACGGTTTACGCATCGTGCGACAGGGGCTGAACCCTGGCGATAAAGTCATCGTCGAGGGTTTACAAAAAGTGTTCATGCCGGGGATGCCGGTTAACGCGAAAACCGTTGCCATGACCGCCAGCGCCGCCTTTAACTGATCCCTTACCTGAGAATCCGACCCATGGACTTTTCCCGTTTTTTCATCGACAGGCCCATTTTTGCCGCCGTCCTGTCGATTCTGATTTTTATCACAGGATTGATCGCCATCCCGCTGTTGCCGGTGAGCGAATATCCTGACGTTGTGCCGCCAAGCGTGCAGGTACGCGCGGAGTACCCGGGTGCCAACCCGAAAGTGATTGCCGAAACCGTGGCGACGCCGCTGGAAGAGGCGATCAACGGCGTTGAAAACATGATGTACATGAAATCCGTTGCGGGCTCGGACGGCGTGCTGGTGACCACCGTCACCTTCCGTCCGGGAACCGACCCGGATCAGGCGCAGGTTCAGGTGCAAAACCGTGTCGCGCAGGCCGAAGCGCGCCTGCCGGAAGACGTGCGGCGTTTGGGGATTACTACCCAGAAACAGTCGCCAACGCTCACGCTGGTGGTGCATCTGTTTTCGCCCAACGGGAAATACGACTCCCTGTATATGCGTAACTACGCCACACTGAAGGTGAAGGACGAGCTGGCGCGTCTGCCTGGCGTCGGCCAGATTCAGATTTTCGGCTCAGGCGAATACGCGATGCGTGTCTGGCTGGATCCGAACAAAGTGGCGGCCCGCGGGTTGACCGCTTCGGATGTGGTCACGGCGATGCAGGAGCAGAACGTTCAGGTGTCCGCCGGGCAACTGGGTGCTGAGCCGCTGCCGAAAGAGAGTGATTTCCTGATCTCCATTAACGCCCAGGGGCGTCTGCACACTGAAGAAGAGTTTGGCAATATTGTCCTGAAAACGACGCAGGACGGTACGGTTGTCCGCCTTCGCGACGTGGCGCGTATCGAAATGGGTTCTGGTAGCTATGCGCTGCGTTCCCAGCTTAATAATAAAGACGCGGTCGGGATTGGTATCTTCCAGTCTCCGGGGGCGAACGCCATTGATTTGTCTAACGCGGTGCGCGCCAAAATGGAGGAACTGTCCACCCGTTTTCCGGAAGATATGAAGTGGGCGGCACCTTACGATCCGACCGTGTTTGTGCGCGATTCGATCCGTGCGGTTGTGCAAACGCTGCTGGAAGCGGTGGTGCTGGTGGTGCTGGTGGTGATTCTGTTCCTGCAAACCTGGCGCGCGTCGATCATTCCGTTGATCGCGGTGCCGGTCTCTGTCGTGGGGACGTTCAGTATTCTTTATCTGCTGGGCTTTTCACTTAATACCCTGAGTCTGTTCGGGCTGGTACTGGCTATCGGTATCGTGGTGGACGACGCCATCGTGGTGGTGGAAAACGTCGAGCGAAATATCGAAGAGGGGCTTGCACCGCTTGCGGCGGCGCATCAGGCGATGCGTGAGGTTTCGGGGCCGATTATCGCGATTGCACTGGTGTTGTGTGCGGTGTTTGTGCCGATGGCGTTCCTCTCTGGTGTCACCGGGCAGTTCTATAAACAGTTTGCGGTGACGATCGCGATTTCGACGGTGATTTCCGCCATCAACTCGTTGACGCTTTCTCCGGCACTGGCTGCACTGCTGTTAAAGCCACACGGCGCTCCGAAAGACATTCCTACCAGACTGATTGACCGTCTGTTCGGCTGGATTTTCCGTCCGTTTAACCGCTTTTTCCACCGCAGCTCGAATGGCTATCAGGGGCTGGTGGGCAAAACGCTCGGACGACGCGGCGCGGTATTTGCGGTGTATCTGCTACTGCTCTGTGCGGCGGGCGTGATGTTCAAAGCAGTGCCCGGCGGGTTTATTCCGACGCAGGATAAACTGTACCTGATTGGCGGCGTGAAAATGCCGGAAGGTTCATCGCTGGCGCGCACCGATGCGGTGATCCGCAAAATCAGCGAAATCGGGATGAAGACCGAAGGTGTGGATTACGCAGTGGCTTTTCCGGGGCTAAATGCGCTGCAGTTCACTAATACGCCGAATACCGGGACGGTCTTCTTTGGTCTGAAGCCGTTCGACCAGCGTAAACACACTGCTGCGGAAATTAACGCGGAGATCAACGCAAAAATCGCGCAAATCCAGGAAGGTTTTGGCTTCTCCATCCTGCCACCGCCGATTTTAGGTCTGGGTCAGGGGTCGGGCTATTCGCTGTATATCCAGGATCGCGGTGGTCTGGGCTATGGCGCGCTGCAAAACGCGGTGAACACCATGTCCGGTGCGATTATGCAAACGCCGGGGATGCATTTCCCAATCTCAACGTATCAGGCTAACGTGCCGCAACTGGATGTTCAGGTTGATCGTGATAAGGCGAAAGCGCAGGGCGTATTGCTGACCGATCTTTTCGGTACGCTGCAAACCTATCTGGGGTCGTCGTACGTCAATGACTTCAACCAGTTTGGGCGCACCTGGCGCGTGATGGCGCAGGCAGACGGGCAGTTCCGTGACAGCGTGGAAGATATCGCTAATTTACGCACCCGTAATAACCAGGGCGAAATGGTACCGATTGGCAGTATGGTGAAAATCACGACCACCTATGGGCCTGATCCGGTGATTCGCTACAATGGTTATCCGGCGGCGGACCTGATTGGCGATGCCGACCCTCGCGTGCTCTCGTCTTCCCAGGCGATGACGCAACTGGAGGGGATGTCTAAGCAGATCCTGCCAAACGGGATGAACATTGAATGGACTGATCTGAGCTTCCAGCAGGCCACGCAGGGTAACACGGCGCTGATCGTCTTCCCGGTCGCGGTGCTGCTGGCGTTCCTGGTGCTGGCGGCGCTGTATGAAAGCTGGACGCTGCCACTGGCGGTGATCCTTATCGTGCCGATGACGATGCTCTCCGCGCTGTTTGGCGTCTGGCTGACCGGGGGCGATAACAACGTCTTCGTGCAGGTGGGGCTGGTGGTTCTGATGGGGCTGGCCTGTAAAAACGCGATTCTTATCGTGGAGTTTGCCCGCGAGCTGGAAATTCAGGGCAAAGGCATCATGGAGGCCGCGCTGGAGGCCTGCCGCCTGCGTTTACGTCCGATTGTGATGACCTCCATCGCCTTTATTGCCGGGACAATTCCGCTGATACTCGGTCACGGTGCGGGTGCGGAAGTGCGTGGTGTCACCGGGATCACCGTCTTCTCCGGGATGCTGGGCGTGACGCTGTTTGGTCTGTTCCTGACACCGGTGTTCTATGTGACTCTGCGTAAATTCGTGACGCGCGGCAAAGTGGAAAGGGAAGTGCTGCCTGCGTAGGGACGTTGCAGATAATAAAAAACCGCCTTTATAGTGAAGGCGGTTTTTTTTCGCAACAGGAAAAGCGTTAAGACGTTTTTTGGTACTGGGCAATAATATCAGGGAGCGGATCCCATCTGCTGCCATCGGCATTTTTCACCGCGTCCAGGGCGCTTGCCACGGTATGGCGGGCTAATACCTCTAACGAAGCCTGCTCCGCTTCTTCGGAAATCGACTTGAAATACCAGCACGCGTTAGCACTGACTACGCAGCGAGCGGGTACGTCAGGGCGCGATGCCCACAGCTTTTTATCTTCGATGACAGAAAGATAGATATCGCGAAGGGTGATCTTTTCGGGCGGACGACCAAGATGAATAGAGCCGTTGCGACCAAGCGTTGAGACGATAATGCCATCACGCTTGAGCGGAACCATCAATTTGCGGATAAAGCTCGGATTCGCTTCCAGGCCGAAGGCCAGGATCGCACTTGTCGAACGTTCACCCAATTGCTCCGCCATCGCTACGCTGAGAACCATCTGCAAAGCTGTCGGGAAGCGGTAATCTAACATTTCTCTATCCTGGGTTGCGGTGAATCTTGTTCTTTTTTGCACTGCAGAGGTGAATAAGCAATAAATAACAATATAACAAATACGGTAATTTTTTTGAAGCAATCTGCGGCATTCGTGATCGAGCATCATATTTTTTTCATGCGAACGCGCGATGCGGGAAGTCTACCGTCACAAAAAGCCGTTGAGCATCATCTTTCAATGAGTTGTCTTTGTGCTCTGGCGCTAATGATTCAATTGTGATGATTTCTTTCAGACAATGATATGGTTAAGTCTCCCTCCATCAGTTGAACAGGTGTGAACGTGAGCATTTCGGTGAAACATGAATGGCATATGAATGATTTTCTGATTAGCACAGACAATGAAAAGCTGAACCTACAGGCTGTGCATCAGTATTTGACGAGATCCACATGGGCCAAAGGTATTGATCTGGAAACCGTTACTGCTTCAGCAGCGAATAGCCTTAACTTTGGCATTTATCACAATGAATCTCAGATAGGATTTGCACGTCTGATAACGGATTATGCGACTTTCGCGTACCTTTGTGATGTATATGTACTTGAAGAATATCAGGGTTACGGGTTGGGAAGATGGCTTATGGAGTGTATTCATAGTCACCCGATATTTGAAAAGCTTCGCAGGATCTTGTTATTTACAACCACTGCGCCCTGGCTTTATGAAAAGTTTGGCTATGAACCAGTGAATCAGAAAAACTACGCCTGGGCCATTACCCGACCTGATATCTATACCTACAGATAAAGCCAGGATAGTGTTGGAGAAAACAGGTGCGATTGAAGGCGGGAACCAAACCCTGGGCGTCTCGCAACACTTAATCAGAGAGAAAATCATGAGAAAAATCGTTTCGTTTGTTCATGTGTCGCTGGATGGTTATGTCGCATCTGACGCTGAGGGGCAGGCGAGTCTGGACTGGATTAGCATAAGCCCCGATTTGTTTGAATACGTGGAGAAGCGGATTCAGCAGACCGACACCGCCTTATATGGGCGTACCACCTACCAGATGATGGAGTCGTACTGGCCCACTGCTGCCGATAAGCCTGACGCCAGCCCGCACGACCTTGCGCATTCGCGTTGGTATAAATCTGCCAAAAAAGTGGTGCTGTCGAAAACCCTGTTGGAAAAAAATCACCCTAATACGCAAATTATCAGTAACCACTTAAACGAAGAAATCAGCAAGCTCAAGCAAAACGCGGGCAGCGAAATCTTATTGTTTGGTAGCCCCTCAGCGACTCACGCGCTAATGGCGGAAAACCTTATTGATGAGTATTGGCTATTCGTTAATCCCGTTCTGCTGGGGCAAGGCATTCCCTTGTTCAAAAACATAAAAGACAGAATCGCACTCATGTTGGTGAAGAGTCATATTTTCCCGTCGGGGGTCGTGTGCCTGCAATACGAGGTGAAACGAAATCGATAAAGCAAGTTCCGCAAACAGCTACCAAGTAGGTGTTTGCGGAATATTATGATTTACACTTTGCCAAGGAGAATATTCAGCATGCGACGCAATGGTTCCGCTGCTCCCCACAATAGCTGATCGCCTACCGTCAGGACCGAGTAGATGGGTTCATTGTTTAGCGACATTTTTTTGTAACGGCCAATACCCACCTTAAGCGAACCGCTGATATATGCCGGCGTTAGTGTGCTGATACTTTCGGCCTTGTTATTGGGCACATAGTTAACCCAGGGGTGGGAATTCATTACTAATTCTGCAAATTCCTCTTCGGGGACTTCACGCTTGAGCTTAAGGGTGATAGCAGCGCTGTGGCAGCGGATTACGCCGACTCGTATGCATAAGCCGTTAACCGGGATCGTGCCGGGAGACAGACCTAAAATTTTGTTCGTTTCTGCCTCACCTTTCCATTCTTCACGGCTATTGCCATCGCCTAAATCGCTGTCAATCCAGGGAATGATGCTGCCCATCAAAGGAGCGCCGAAGTTCTGGGTCGGCATATCAGCGCTGTTAATTAATTCACTGACCTTGTTAACTAACGGAAGCACTGAACCCGAGGATGCCAGCTCATCCGAAGATAAATGGTTACTAATGTAAGCACTTTGTGTGATTAATTCCCGTACATACTGTGCACCCGCACCCGATGCGGACTGATAGGTCATCACACTCATCCATTCGATCAAGTCAGCCTTTATCAACCCAGACAGGCCCATAAGACTCAGCGTAATGGAACAGTTGCCACCGACAAAAAGCTTAATACCTTCTTTGATTGCACGATCAATATTTGTGCGGTTGACGGGGTCGAGAATAATGCAGGCGTTCTCATCCATCCGCAGCGCGGAGGCCGCGTCAATCCAGTAGCCTTGCCAGCCATGGTTAAGCAACGCCGGGTATATGGCTTTGGTATAATCCCCACCTTGACAGGTTATGATGATATCCATTTCGGCCAGGGCACTAATGGAATTAGCATCTTTGAGCGTGTAGCTGACACCATTAATAACAGGACCGGCAGCACCTGCACTGGAGGTGCTGAAAAAATGTGCAGAAATATTGTCGAAGTCGTTCTCTTCAACCATTCGCTGTAGCAAAACAGAACCGACCATACCTCGCCAGCCAACAATACCAACTTGCTTCATTTTCTTAACCCTAATTACGTTATGAGAATGTTAATTATCTTCGAGGCACGTTATATCTCATCCCAAATTAAAGGTCATTACGAATAACATCCGATTCTGACATTATTAAAATCTTTCATCTGGCATCAGCGATTTTCATCTCTTTCACAACGAAAAAAACATCACAAAGTTTCCGCCGGAAGGATGTAATCGTACGCATCCCGCAGTCATAATGGTTTTTTTACGTTCGCTTCGGGTAGATATATTCCGTTAATCCTTTTGACAGAACATCGAAAACTAATTTGCAGCACCGACTATTACGCAGGTCTTCGTGCATGACGAGCCATGTATCAAGGTATAAAGAAAAGAAATGTGGAAGTATCCGCTGTAGCGGAATAGGTCCATTGGCAAGTTGTACCTGGCATATGCCAATGCCTGCACCGGAACGAATCAGGCTCAGCTGAGCCACGTCGCTGTCAGTGCGTATAGAAAAGAGATCCCGATTTAGCTGAGGGTATTTTTTCAATGCATTACGGATGAAAGGCGTATTCTGATCAAAACCAACCAGCGTGTGTTTAAACAGATCTTCGGTACTGTCAGGCGTACCATGTCGGGCAAGATAAGCAGTGGACGCGTGTAGACCGAGCTCAATGCTACCAACGCGACGAGCAATAAGCTGCTCCTGTATTGGCGTCGTCATGCGTATCGCAATATCTGCTTCTCTATGCAGTAAATCCTGAACCCGATTGGACAGCACTAATTCAATCGTGATTTGCGGGTTGGACTCCCTGAGCTGCGCAATGAGTGGCGGGAGTAACTCGACACCAATAATCTCACTTGCAGAGACACGTACTACACCGCGAATGGACGCGCTGCTAGCACCAACGTTGGCCGCGGTACGCTCCAGCGTGTTAGCCGTGTTTTCCATCGCTTCGGCATGTATCCTCAACGCCTGCGCAGTTTCAGTTGCCAGTAATCCCGTTTGCGACCGCGTGAACAATACCTGGCCGAGGGCAGATTCCAGCGCAGCTATGTGCCGACCTGCCGTTGGTTGCGTGATACCAAGCATGCGTGATGCACCGGAAAGTGACCCTTCTCTGAGCACCGCAAGAAATGTTCGGTACCACTCCCATGGAATAGATGTCTTCATACAAATTTGTATACCTGCCCTGTGGTGATATGCAATACCATTTAGCTCTGCCTGTGCTTATGCTGTCAATCTGAAATCAGCAAAGAGGCAAATACGATGGAAACCAGAGGGAAGGTCTTAATACTTGGCGCTACAGGCGGTATTGGTGGTGAAACTGCTCGCCAGCTCATTCGGGATAAATGGGAGGTTCGTGCATTAAAACGGGGAACCCATGGAAGCGAACCTAATAGTGAAATCCAGTGGATAGCGGGCGATGCTCTCGACAGAGAACACGTCACCTCTGCGGCGAAAGACTGCTCTGTGATCGTTCACGCCGTCAACCCACCCGGCTACCGAAACTGGCATCATCTTGTGTTGCCTATGCTGCGCAACACAATCAATGCAGCAGAACGAAATGGATCCTTGATAGTGCTTCCTGGTACCGTTTACAACTATGGGCCTGATGCCTTCCCGTTGTTACGAGAAGATGCTCAGCAGAGGCCAGTCACAAGGAAAGGCGCGATCAGGGTACAAATGGAGAAAGAACTTGAAGCCTATTCACAGCGTGGCGGACGGGTTCTGGTCGTCCGCGCGGGGGATTTCTTCGGTCCACACGCGGGTAATAGCTGGTTTTCTCAAGGTTTGATCAAGCCTGGCGCGTTGCCAAAGGTAATTTCCAATCCAGGTATGCCTGAAACAGGTCATCAGTGGGTCTATTTACCTGATATTGCAAAAACTATTGCTGCATTGCTGGCGCGACGTGAAGAACTTGAACCCTTTGCGCGATTCCATATGCAAGGACATTGGGATCCCGACGGCAGCCAAATGGTCAGGGCGATACAACGTATCACCACACACTATGGTGGTGTTGCCAAAATACACTCATTTCCGTGGTGGTTTATGTACCTGGCAGCACCTTTCAACGCAACCTTGCGCGAACTTCTGGAAATGCGGTATCTCTGGCGTCAATCAGTCCGCCTGGACAATACGAAACTCGTGACTTTTTTAGGTGAAGAACCGCATACCCCTCTTGATGAAGCTGTCCGAATGACATTACAGGGACTGGGTTGCCTCACAGCACGAAGCGGACGATCTTACTGAGCCAAAGGTCTGCTTTGAGCTGTGAGTTCAACGGGTCGATGCAACGCTATCCTTAATCAAGGGGGACGTTGCCATGAAACGAAGAACTCGGAT
>NZ_JAWUEI010000033.1:0-57853 GCF_036663495.1 Enterobacter sp. 342 | reverse complement strand
GAGTCCGGTACAATACCGAACTCAGGCCATGTCAGCCGCCAGTTAAGAAAGTGTCCAATATATGGGGTTCACTTCATCACAGGTGGCTTTTTTGTTATCCGGATTTCTTACCCCATCCCTGCCATTGCTGCTGAACGTATTTCACCAGCGTGCTTTCTCCAATGCTTTCGCCAATCACCGAGAAGAAGCGGGTCGCGTAGACCGGCGCTGGAGGCTGTTTTGGTTTGCAACTCTTCACGCCGCGGAACGGATTACGCGGAGCTGTTGGGGCGGGTTGCCCAGAATTCGGTGTAGATGTGTCCACCTGCGGTTCATTCAGCAGGTCGCTCGGGCGTACCAGCGTGATGTCAGACGGTAATGTCGGCAGCATCTGTTGCAGGACACGGACGGTAGACGGATGCGGGTGACCGATAGCAATAGCTGAGCCATTACGTCTGGCCAACTGCACGGCACGATTGAACTGTACACGAATGTCCGCTTCATTTTGCGTATCATCCAGGAACACCTTGCGCTTAATCACCTTCACACCCGTTCCCTGAGCGGCGCGCATCGCCTGGCTGTTGCCAATCGTCATGCTATCGAGGAAGTAGAGGTTGTAACGCTCCAGCGCCTGCATCACCTTGAGCATCCCATACAGGCTCGATGTCATCGCGCTGCCCATGTGGTTGTTCAGCCCTACGGCATACGGCACTTTGTTGTATGCATCGCGGATGATGCGCTCGATCTCATCGCTGCTCATATCCGGGCGCAGGGTATCTTTTTCCAGTGGCTGCTTGCTGAGCGGTGCCATCGGCAGGTGGATGAGAACCTGATGCCCGCTGTTATGGGCCTTGGTTGCCATTTCGCGCGCGTGCGGTGCATTGGGGAGGACGGCAACAGAGATGGCTGACGGCATGGCCAGCACCTGGTTTTCAGTTTGCGGACGATAACCGAAGTCATCAATCACTATAGCGAGTTTACCGGCGTATACCGGTGCGACCAGCGCCAGTACGCTGGCGACGGAGAGAACAATTCGACGAAATTGAAGCAAAACTTATCTTCCCAACCACGGCTGTGGATTGACCGCCTGACCCTGGCGACGAATTTCGAAATAGAGTGACGGGCGGCCCTGACCGCCACTACTGCCCACAAGGGCGATGGGTTGGCCAGCGCGCACCTGAGTGCCGACGCTGACCAGCGCGCTCTGGTTGTAGCCGTAAAGACTCATATCACCTTTACCGTGTTCGACCACTACCACCAGCCCGTAACCCTGCAGCCAGTCGGCCAGGATCACACGGCCATCGGCAATGGCTTTCACTTCGCTACCTTCAGACGCACCGATAACTATCCCTTTCCAACGTAGCTCACCCTGCAGTTGTTCGCCATAACGATGCAGAATTGAACCGCGTACGGGCCAGAATGCCTGACCGCGAGGAGAGCCTAAACCACCGGTTCGCGACATCAGGGAACGTTCGCTTTCGCTTGGTTTGTAGGTTGTCCCTTTGCGGGACGCTTCCTGCTGTTTGTCGCGAACGGCCTGTGCCTCACGGGCCTCTTTATCGGCACGTGCTTTCGCTGCGGCTTCTGCACGGGCGATGCTGTTGCGCAGTTTTGATTCGTTGGCACGCATTTCGCTCAGCTGGCTCTGTCCTTCCTGAATGGAGGATTCCAGACCGGAAAGGGTTTTCTTACGCTCGTTACGTGCCTGCTCGAGTTTTGCCTGCTGGGCCTGCTGATCGTAGAGCAGCGTCTGCTGCTGGCTCTGCTTCTCTTCCAGCTCGGCTTTTTGTGTGGTGACCTCTTCGCGTGTCTGTTTCAGCTGCGCGATAGTCTCCTGACGCGCCTGGTTCAGATAGCCAAAGTAAGCCTGCAGGCGCTGACCACGCTGGCTCTCTTCACCGCTGAGGATCAGCTGAAGGCCGGTGTGCTCACCCTGGCGGAATGCGGCATCAAGCTGCGCCGCAAGGTTACGTTCCTGCGCATCACGCTGACGTTCCAGTTTGGCAATCGACGCGTTCATCTCGTCGATCTGTTTATTCAACTGGGCAAGGGTGTTTTGTGTTTCACGAAGTTTACGTGCGGCAGCGGAGATCGCCTCTTCCTGCTGCTTAAGCTGAGCAAGCAGTGCGGAGCGTTGCTGTTGTTGCTGACGTACCGCACGCTCTTTAGCGGCGATATCGGCCTGAATAGATTTGAGTTGGTCCCGGTCATCCGCGTGGGCGGATGCGGCGCACAGCAATACGCCAGCGCTGAGTGCGCTGGCGTAAAGCAGAGGTCTGACTGATAACCTAAGCGGCTTCACGACCCATGTGATTGAAAAAATCGCCTTTCCCCTCATGGGGAGGGATTATTCCACGATGAACAGCGGCTTACCAGTCATCTCTTCAGGGATCGGCATACCCATCAGCGACAACATGGTTGGCGCGATGTCAGAAAGCTTGCCGCCTTCCACTGCTTTCAGAGCTTTATCACCGACATAAATCAGTGGAACAGGCAGGTTGGTATGGGCAGTATGTGCCTGGCCGGTTGCCGGGTCACGCATCTGTTCAGCGTTACCGTGGTCAGCGGTGATCAGGAGCTGACCGCCAACAGATTCAACAGCTTTCGCGACCTGATCAACACAATGATCCAGCGCTTCAACTGCTTTTACCGCTGCTTCCATGACCCCGGTATGGCCAACCATGTCGCCATTCGGGTAGTTACAGATGATGGTGTCGTACTTGCCGCTCTCGATAGCCGCAACCAGTTTTTCGGTCAGTTCCGCAGAGCTCATTTCTGGCTGCAGATCGTAGGTGGCGACTTTCGGCGAGTTGATCAGAATACGGTCTTCGCCTTTGAATGGCTCTTCCACACCACCGTTGAAGAAGAAGGTCACGTGTGCGTATTTTTCAGTTTCGGAGATACGCAGCTGCGTTTTGTCGTTCTTCGCCATCCACTCACCAAAAGTATTGGCCAGCGAGGCTGGTGGATATGCGCATGGGGCTTTGATGTCTGCCGCGTATTCAGTCAGCTGGATGAAATCGAGGTTTACCACTTTCTTACGGGCAAAACCGTCGAAATCGCTGTTAACGAACGCACGGGTGATTTCACGCGCACGGTCAGCACGGAAGTTCATGAAGATCAGCGCGTCGCCATCTTCCATGGCGGCATCAGCCTGGCCTTCAGCACGAATGACGGTTGCTTTCACGAATTCGTCGTTTTCATCACGCGCGTAAGCAGCTTCCAGACCCTCAACAGCGGTGGCGAACTGGAATTCACCTTTCGCCAGGGTCATCAGGTCATAGGCCTGTTCAACGCGATCCCAGCGATTGTCGCGGTCCATCGCGTAGTAACGACCAATAATGGATGCCACGCGGCCTTTGCCTAATGCAGCAAATTTGTCTTCGAAGGCTTTCAGCGAACCTTCAGCGCTGCGTGGTGGCGTATCGCGACCATCCAGGAAAGCATGCAGATAGATTTTTTCCGCACCGCGCTCAGCGGCCAGTTCAACCATCGCCATGATGTGATCTTCGTGGCTGTGAACGCCGCCAGCAGAGAGCAGGCCCATGATGTGAACGGCTTTACCTGCAGCCACGGCTTTATCTACCGCGCCAGACAGAACAGGGTTGGAGAAGAAGGTGCGTTCTTTGATTTCAACGTCCAGGCGGGTCAGATCCTGATACACGATACGGCCCGCGCCCAGGTTAACGTGACCCACTTCGGAGTTACCCATCTGGCGATCCGGCAGACCGACTTCCAGGCCGGATGCATCAATCAGGGTATGGGGACGTTTTGCCCACAGTGCATCCATGACCGGGGTTTTGGCGTTGAAAATGGCGTTATCCTGTTGATCTTCACGGTAGCCATAGCCATCCAGAATCACCAGTACCATAGGTTTTTTAGAAACCGACATTGCGACAACCTCATGCTCAAGAGACAAAAAATTTGCGTAATTTTACTACAGCTGAATCGATCAAATAGCCGCAGAAGATCAAAGAATGCGTAGGGGCAAGGCGCTTCTCTGGTCATTTTGAGGCTTTTTTTTCGTGGCATGCCGCAGAAAATGGATTAGCTTAATGTCGCTGGCTGTATTTGCCACAACGCACAGGTATACTCCTGTCCTGGTTTTTTTAATCACTTAGTCGGGAGTTGTTACCCCCCATGCAAGAAATTATGCAATTTGTTAGCCGCCACCCGGTTCTGAGCATCGCGTGGATTGGTCTGCTGGCCGCTGTGCTGTTCACCACCTTTAAAGGGCTGACGTCTAAAATTAAGGTGATCACCCGTGGTGAAGCCACGCGCCTGATCAACAAAGAAGACGCTGTGGTTGTCGATCTCCGTCAGCGTGATGATTTCCGCAAAGGCCACATCGCAGGTTCTATCAACCTGCTGCCTGCTGAAATCAAAGCGAATAACGTTGGTGAGCTGGATAAGTATAAAGCCCAGCCAATTATCGTCGTGGATGGTACTGGCATGCAGGCGCAGGAATCGGCTAACGCACTGCACAAAGCAGGTTTCGAAAACGTAACGGTACTGAAAGAAGGCATTTCCGGCTGGAGCGGGGAAAACCTTCCTTTGGTTCGCGGTAAATAAGGAGTTCAGTGATGGCCAATATTGAGATCTACACCAAAGCAACCTGCCCGTTCTGCCATCGTGCGAAAGCACTGCTTAACAGCAAAGGCGTCACGTTCCAGGAAATGCCTATCGACGGTGACGCGACTAAACGCGAAGAGATGATTCAACGTAGTGGTCGCACGACGGTTCCGCAGATTTTTATTGATGCGCAGCACATTGGCGGCTGTGATGACTTGTATGCGCTCGACGCACGTGGTGGACTCGATCCCCTGCTGCGCTAAGAGACTTTAGGACAATTAAAAAGGGTTTTTCCATGTCAGAACAAAACAACACCGAAATGACTTTCCAGATCCAGCGCATCTACACCAAGGATGTCTCTTTCGAAGCGCCAAATGCGCCACACGTTTTCCAGAAAGATTGGCAGCCAGAGGTTAAACTTGATCTGGATACCGCATCCACCCAACTGGCGGATGATGTGTATGAAGTCGTACTGCGTGTGACAGTTACCGCTTCTCTGGGCGAAGAAACGGCTTTCCTGTGTGAAGTACAGCAGGGCGGTATCTTCTCCATTGGCGGCATTGAAGGCAACCAGATGGCGCATTGCCTGGGTGCATACTGCCCGAACATCCTGTTCCCGTATGCGCGTGAATGCATCACCAGCCTGGTTTCTCGCGGTACATTCCCGCAACTGAACCTTGCGCCAGTAAACTTTGATGCGCTGTTCATGAACTATCTGCAGCAGCAAGCTGGCGAAGGTGCTGAACAACATCAGGATGCCTGATGAGCACTGTTAATGCGTCAATGACTGTGATCGGTGCCGGCTCATACGGCACCGCTCTTGCCATCACACTGGCAAGAAATGGTCACGATGTGGTTCTGTGGGGCCACGATCCAAAACATATCGCGACGTTGCAACACGACCGCTGCAACGTGGCGTTTCTCCCTGACGTTCCGTTCCCTGACACCCTACACCTGGAAAGCGATCTTGCGACAGCGCTGGCAGCCAGCCGCAACATTCTGATTGTGGTACCAAGCCATGTATTTGGCGAAGTGCTGCGCCAGATCAAGCCGCTGATGCGTCCGGATGCACGTATTGTATGGGCGACGAAAGGACTGGAAGCTGAAACCGGACGTCTGCTGCAGGATGTCGCCCGCGAAGCGTTGGGCGATACCATCCCGCTGGCAGTCATTTCCGGGCCGACGTTTGCCAAAGAGCT
Source organism: Enterobacter sp. 342 (assembly GCF_036663495.1). NCBI lineage: Bacteria > Pseudomonadati > Pseudomonadota > Gammaproteobacteria > Enterobacterales > Enterobacteriaceae > Enterobacter > Enterobacter sp. 342. The sequence continues at coordinate 52,103 of NZ_JAWUEI010000033.1, read as the reverse complement.
GGCCGCTGGCCTGCCAACGGCGATTTCGCTGGCTTCAACCGATCAGGCTTTTTCTGACGATCTTCAGCACCTGCTGCACTGTGGCAAGAGCTTCCGCGTCTACAGCAACCCCGATTTTATCGGTGTGCAACTGGGTGGCGCGGTGAAGAACGTGATTGCGATTGGTGCCGGGATGTCCGACGGCATTGGTTTTGGCGCCAACGCACGTACGGCGTTGATCACCCGTGGTTTGACAGAAATGTCCCGTCTGGGAGCGGCACTGGGTGCCGATCCGGCGACCTTTATGGGGATGGCTGGCCTGGGTGACCTGGTGCTGACCTGTACCGACAACCAGTCGCGTAACCGCCGCTTTGGCATGATGCTCGGACAGGGCAGCGATGTAAAAGGCGCGCAGGAGAAGATTGGTCAGGTGGTTGAAGGCTACCGCAATACCAAAGAAGTTCGCGAACTGGCGCATCGGTTTGGCGTTGAAATGCCAATAACCGAGGAAATTTATCAGGTATTGTATTGCGGAAAAAATGCGCGCGAGGCAGCATTGACCTTATTAGGTCGTGCGCGCAAGGACGAGCGCAGCAGCAACTAGTCGCAGGGAACCGTTGTCACCTCAACGATACGGCCAGCAAAGACTGGCCGATCGTACTATTACGTCTGGAGTAAGCAATGCCGTGTGAAGAACTGGATATCGTCTGGAACAATATTAAAGCCGAAGCCCGGGCGTTGGCCGACTGTGAGCCTATGCTGGCCAGTTTCTACCACGCGACGCTACTCAAGCACGAAAACCTCGGCAGCGCCCTGAGCTATATGCTTGCCAACAAACTGGCTTCCTCAATTATGCCTGCCATCGCCATACGCGAAGTGGTGGAAGAAGCCTACGCCGCAGACCCGGAAATGATCGCCTCTGCCGCCTGTGATATCCAGGCCGTGCGCACGCGTGACCCGGCAGTCGATAAATACTCTACGCCGCTGCTGTACCTGAAAGGCTTCCACGCCTTACAGGCCTACCGCATTGGCCACTGGCTGTGGAAAGAAGGCCGCCGTGCGCTAGCTATCTTCCTGCAAAACCAGGTGTCCGTGACGTTCCAGGTTGATATTCACCCGGCAGCGAAAATTGGCCGCGGGATCATGCTCGACCACGCCACCGGCATTGTTGTCGGTGAAACGGCGGTGATTGAAGATGACGTGTCTATTTTGCAATCGGTCACGCTGGGTGGTACGGGCAAAACCAGCGGTGATCGTCATCCGAAGATCCGTGAAGGGGTGATGATTGGCGCAGGCGCCAAGATCCTCGGGAATATCGAAGTAGGGCGCGGGGCGAAGATTGGTGCGGGTTCAGTGGTACTTCAACCTGTTCCGCCACACACCACCGCCGCTGGCGTACCGGCACGTATTGTCGGCAAGCCAGACAGCGATAAACCGTCAATGGATATGGATCAGCACTTCAATGGTATCCACCATACCTTTGAGTATGGCGACGGTATTTAACTTCTAAGAATGGCGCCCGGGTATCCCAACTGGCGCCATGCTTCATACACGACCACTGACACCGCATTCGACAGGTTCATGCTGCGGCTGTCGGGCATCATTGGAATCCGGATTTTCTGCTCAGCGGGCAGGGCATCCAGGATTGTTGCGGGCAGGCCACGGGTTTCCGGGCCAAACATCAGATAGTCACCTGCCTGATAGCTCACGGCGCTATGCGCTGGCGTGCCTTTGGTAGTCAGGGCGAACATGCGCTGCGGCTTTTCGGCTTCCAGAAACGCGGCGTAATCATGATGGCGCACCACGGCAGTAAATTCATGATAATCGAGCCCCGCACGCCGCAGACGTTTGTCGTCCCACGTAAAGCCCATTGGCTCAATGATATGCAGTCGAAAACCGGTGTTTGCGCACAAGCGGATGATATTGCCGGTATTCGGCGGGATTTCTGGTTCGAATAAAACGATGTTAAGCATGATGCCCCCTTAATTGCGGGGGCAGAATAGCAGAAAAGAGAGGAACTACGCGACGCCGGGTTCCTGCGAGCGGCTATACAGCATTTTGTAGACGGTTGCCGCAGCGGCCACCAGGGCAGGCACGCTGAGGATCATTAAAATACTGTCTGCCTGCCACTGCATGGAAAGAAGCTGGGCGCTGGTCATGGTTCCCGCCACCCCGCCAAAGCGGCCGATCCCCTGCATCCAGGCGATGCCCGTCGCACGGCACTCGGTAGGGTAAAAGGTAGCGGCCAGGGTTTGCATGCCCGATTGCGCGCCGTTCATCGCGATCCCCATCAGGAAAATCAACCCGCCAAACAGGGCGATATGGTTATGCTCAAGGCCGAGTAGCAGGATCAGTCCCATTGTCAGGACAAATCCCCCTGCGACCACCTTGTGCGCTTCCCAGCGGTCCATCATCCAGCCCGCGAGCAGAATGCCTGCGGTACCACCGAAGGTGAACAGCGAGGTGAGCCAGGCGGATTCCGCCAGAGCATAACCCATCCCCTGCATCAGCGTTGGCATCCAGCTCAGCAGGACGTAGTAAATGACCAGCCCCATAAAGTAGGTCACCCACAGCATCAGGGTGCCGGGCAGCCAGGGCATAGCAAACAGTTGCGCCACGCTCCCTTTTTTAGCGACCACCTTTTCTTCCGCCAGGAAAAAGCCCGTGACGCTATCCAGCGTGCTGCGTGCAAACCGGCTGGCGATGCGGCGGACCTGCATGACGTCTTTCCCGCGTTGTACCAAAAACTTCACAGACTCTGGTAAAAGCAGTGCCAGAAGCAGCGTTAAAATCAGTGGAGCAATTGCGCCGGTCAGCAGCACGCTTCGCCAGCCGTGGTGGGGGATAAGCCATGAAGAGATCGCTCCACCGCCTGCAGCACCCAGAGGGAAGCCACAGTACATGGTGTTAATCGCCATTGCGCGGCAGCGCTGGGGGGCAAACTCGGAGATCAGCGTAATGGCGTTAGGCATTGCAGCACCGAGTCCCAGGCCTGTAAGAAAGCGCCACAGCGTAAGGGTGTTCAGGCTTTGCGCCCAGGCCGTTCCCAGGCTTGCAAGACCGAAGAACAGGCACGAAAAGACCAACACGCGCTTGCGTCCCATCCGGTCCGATACCGGACCAGCGATCAGCGCACCCAACGAAAGCCCCAGTAGCGCAGCGCTTAGCACCGGCCCCAGATCCTGTTTGTGTATCCCCCATTCTGCCGATAACGTAGGCGCGATGTAACCCATCGCCGCCGTATCAAAACCATCGATCGCCAGAACCAGAAAACCCAGCACGATAAGAAGCCAGTGAAACCCTGAAAAGGGACTCTCATCGATCACCTGCTGAATATCCACCTTACCTGAATACGTCATACGCTCCCCTCTGATCAGATGTTGTTTTTGTGTTCTTGTATTTGCTTGTCTATACAATTGCGCGGAGCAGGTCGATGTCAAATTTTCTTATCTAATATGTTATCTGGATGTTATTTTCGGTATAAAAAAAGCGCCCGAGGGGGAAGCGGGCGCGTGAAAAAGAGGTGTTAACGGGGGAAGACTCAGGCTGCGTTTCCCTGAGCAAGGGGAGCCAGCGTCGTCGATAATTTATTAAACTCCTGTACCAGAGAATCTCTGCTGATTTCACCGATCGTTTTCGCGCCGGTCAGCGTCATCGCCACCTTCATCTCTTTTTCGATCAGGTTAAGCAGGTTTGCCACGCCGACCTGGCCAGCCGTCGCCAGGGCATACAGGTACGCACGCCCCAGCAGTACGCTGTCAGCGCCCAGCGCGATCATACGCACCACGTCCAGCCCGCTGCGGATACCGCTGTCGGCCAGGATAGCGATGTCGCCTTTCACTGCATCGGCAATCGCAGGCAGGGCTCGTGCGGAAGAGAGCACACCGTCAAGCTGGCGTCCGCCGTGGTTAGAAACCACAATCCCGTCTGCGCCAAAGCGTACCGCGTCACGGGCATCTTCCGGGTCGAGGATCCCTTTGATCACCATCGGGCCGTCCCAGAATTCGCGGATCCACTCCAGGTCTTTCCAGGAGATGGACGGGTCGAAGTTATTCGCCAGCCAGCCGATGTAATCTTCCAGCCCGGTCGGTTTACCGAGGTAAGCCGAGATATTGCCCAGATCGTGTGGACGTCCGTTCAGACCGACATCCCAGGCCCATTGCGGATGCGTCACCGCCTGCCAGTAACGTCGCAGGGCGGCATTCGGGCCGCTCATGCCTGAGTGAGCATCACGGTAGCGTGCGCCGGGAGTTGGCATATCAACGGTAAAGACCAGCGTTGAGCAACCCGCCGCTTTGGCGCGCTCCAGCGCGTTACGCATAAACCCGCGATCGCGCAGAACGTACAGCTGGAACCACATCGGGCGCTTAATGGTTGGGGCGACTTCTTCAATCGGGCAGACGGAAACGGTGGATAGCGTAAACGGAATACCTTTGGCATCTGCCGCTGCGGCCGCCTGTACTTCGCCACGACGAGCGTACATGCCACACAGGCCTACGGGGGCGAGCGCGACAGGCATTGAGAGCGTTTCATTGAACAATTTCGTCTCAAGGCTCAGGTCAGACATATTCTTCAGCACGCGCTGGCGCAGAGCCACTTCCGACAAGTCTTCCACGTTACGACGCAGGGTGTGCTCGGCATAGGCTCCGCCGTCGATATAGTGAAACAAGAATGGTGGCAAAATACGCTGCGCCGCGGCGCGATAGTCACTAGCTGCTGAAATAATCATGCTTTGTTCTCCCTGGAAATATCACTGTCGCCAGGCAGACGGGTAATGCGCGCCTGTCGGGCCTGATCTTCATCGAATCGTTTAATGGTGGTGTGTACGAAGCCCAGATGCGCCATCATCGCTTTTCGCGCGGCCTCGGCATCACCGGCCAGAATGGCGTTGAGCACCGCCTCATGTTGTTCGGTTAGCTGGGCAAACACTGGCGGGACCAAATACATACGCTGGCGGCTCTGCTTCACGGAGGATTGCAGCAGGTCGAAGAAACCGCGCATGGTCTGCAGCAGAACCACGTTGTGCGATGCCTCGGCAATCGCCAGGTGAAAACGTACGTCCGCCTGGGAGGCGATATCCGGGTTGCTGCTTTGCGTGGCCTCAAAACAGGCTTTTAGCTTCTCTTTATCGGCTTCGGTTGCCCGCATGGCTGCATGCCAGGCGGTACTGGTTTCGATGGCGTGACGCGCTTCAAGGATGTCGAAGCTGTAGTCCGGGTCGTTCTCCATCAGCGTTTTCAGCGGCTGAACGATGTTTTGCTCAGACCAGTCATCATGCTGCCAGCGGACAAAGGTGCCACCACCGCGGCGGCTCACCAGTACCCCTTCGCTGACCAGTGTCGCCAGTGCTTCACGCAGCGAATTACGTGATACACCTAGCTGGGCGGCGAGCTGGCGTTCGGCGGGCAATTTCATGCCCGCTTCCAGCTGTTGTTCTTCAATCAGCGCCCGCACGCGAGAGGCGATCTCGTCGGACAGGCGTCTGGGCATCACTATCATGGAATCATCCAGGTTAAGACATAGGCCTGCAGGGTGGTGATCACCCCGACCATGCAGGTGAATATCAGGCTGTGTTTCACGGTAAAGCGGAACAGGTCCGACTCTTTACCGACCAGTCCCACCGCCGCACAGGCAATGGCGATGGATTGTGGGGAGATCATTTTCCCGGTCACGCCACCAGTGGTGTTAGCCGCCACCAGAAGGACGTCTGACACGCCAATCTGTTGGGCCGCCGTCGCCTGCAGAGCAGCAAACAGGGCGTTAGACGAGGTATCTGAACCGGTCAGGAACACCCCTAACCAGCCGAGGAACGGCGAGAAGAAGGTAAATGCGTGGCTGGTATGCGCCAGCGCCAGAGCCAGCGTTGATGACAAACCGGAATAGTTTGAGATAAACGCGAACGCCAGCACCATGCCGATGGAGTAAATCGGCAGCATCAACTCTTTAATGGTCGCCGCAAAGGTTTGTACTGCGGCGACAGGCTTCATGCGCAGCCAGACAACAGAAAGGATAGCGGCAAACAGAATCGCCGTACCGGTCGCGGAGAACCAGTCGAATTTGTACACCGCGGCATACGGCGTTGCGGCGTGGACCACTGGCGGCATACGGGCGACCATCTTGTCGAGGAACGGTACGGAGATGTTAATCACCATGTCGTACAGCGCGCCACCCGGGGCAAACAGGGCTTTGAAAGGTGGGATGCTCCACAGCGTGACCGTTGCAGTCAGGAACAGGAACGGCGACCAGGCGCGGATCACCTGTCCTGCCGTATAGCCTGTACGCGCCAGGGTTTGATCAACCTGCGAGGCACCCATATCGGCAAAACGGAAAATACGTACCGGCTGCCAGCGTTTCAGGAACAGCGTCAGACAAACCAGCGAAACCAGCGAAGAGATAATGTCTGGCAGTTCAGGGCCGAGGAAGTTGGAGCTGAGATACTGGGCGATGGCGAACGAACCACCCGCCACCATCACCGCAGGCCAGGTCTCCTTCACTCCACGCCAGCCGTCCATAATCGCCATGATCCAGAACAGCACGATAATGGTCAGGAACGGTAACTGGCGGCCAACCATCTGGCCAATCTCAAAACTATCCAGCCCGGTCACCTGTCCGGCCACCAGAATCGGAATGCCCATCGCGCCAAACGCAACCGGCGCGGTGTTCACAATCAGGCACAGGCCCGCGGCATACAGCGGGTTAAAGCCCAGACCGACCAGCAGCGCGGCGGTGATCGCCACCGGTGCGCCAAAACCTGCCGCCCCTTCCAGGAACGCCCCAAAGGAGAAGCCGACAATCAGCATCTGCAGGCGCTGGTCAGGGGTAATGGAGAGAATCGACGAACGGATGATGTCGAACTGTCCGGTTTTCACCGAGATTTTATAGACAAAGACCGCGGCGATGATGATCCACGCAATCGGCCACAGGCCATAGAAGAAACCGTAAACCACAGAAGCCAGCGCACGGTCGACAGGCATTTTGTAGAACAACAATGCCACCATCAGCGCAATGGCAACGGTGATGGTGGCGGCAAGGTAGCCCTTCAACTTGAGCTTAATCAGCGCAAAGAAGAAGAACAGGATCGGAAGCGATGCGATCAGGCTCGACAGCCAGATATTTCCGGCCGGGTCGTAGTTTTGTTGCCAGAGGCTCATGCAGGTCTCCTGGGGACCAGACAGCCTGTGCTGCGGGTGAGTCTCCGCTCATCTCTGCGTCACAATCTGTGTAAAAGTGGTCCTGCCAATGTTGTGTTGTAGGGGTAATGACAACAAATGGTTAACCAGATGTTATGAGCTGGCAATGGTTTTGTGAGCAGAAATGATGGATTTGTGAAGCGGGGAAGAAAGAAAAGGGGGATTGGTTGGGCCAATTTGAGTGGGGTAAGGTCTGTTGCCCTCACCCCGGCCCTCTCCCAACGGGAGAGAGAGAATGATCAGAACGCGGTCTTACAAAAACCCGTCATCTCTTTCAGGCCCATTTCACGGCCCAGCTCGGTCATTGGGTGCACAACCACCAGACCACGAACACTTTTCTTAAGCTTGCCCATGTCGGCCTGCTCTTTTTTGGTGATCGCACGGCGGTGCGGCATGTTCATCAGCTTCTGCGCTTCTTTGCTCAGCTTCTGGCCTTTGACTTCGCGCAGGCGCTCGATTTCGGTTTTCAGCGTGGCGACCTCTTTTTCCAGCTCAGCGTACTTCTCGGCGGAATCGACCAGTGACAGGCCAGCCATCTGGTGACGGATCAGATCCAGACGGTCGCTCAGGCGTTTAATTTCGTTCTTTTCGACTTCTTTCATGACAAATAACTCTGAAAACGGGGAATTTACAGGGAAGGATACACCAATGTGAGCAGGCTTACTTCTGAAACGCTTTTTTTAAGCTGATTCGGGAAATCAGCTCAGTCAGGGAGAGAACCATTGTGGAGCGAACAACCTGTTGATAACGCAGCTTTTGCATCGCGTATAGTTCAGGATCACTGTTATCAAACTGAGGTGCAGGGGGAAGGGCAGTGACGCAATGCAACTCGCCGAAAGGTCCAAGGATCTCATCATCGGTAAAGGTGTACTCATTACCGTCATGATTTAACTCTTCGCGCAGTGCCATCAACAGCTCAGCGTCTTCATACTCTGGTCTGCTTAGCACACCAAGACCATAAATCAGCTTCAGACGCACTGAGAGATCGCCCAGCGGGCCATCTCCGTCCAGTAACGGTTCTACAGCATATTTTACCGCGTAGTCGTCTTTGCGAAACACCTGAAGCACCAGGATATTCACCGCCTCGGTTAGCAACTCGACGGCGGCAATCAGGAAGCTTCGTACGGTTTTGCCAGCATTCAGACGCTCAAGCACACGATTTTCAAAGGCCTGGGTTTGTTCCATTATTGCCTGCATATCTGACAATCTGTAATCAGGGCGCAGGGTTACCTGCGCCACACTCTGCATCATTTGGTTGCGTTGTATGCGTTAACCGCCTCCACAACCACGTCGCTGTTGGCATCCAGACCTGAAATCTGCGCCAGCGCAGCCTGCGCGCCTTTATCGTCAATCAGTTGAGCCAGTTCCTGCGCCTGCGGATCCTGCTCGCTGCGGTAGTGCATTGCGGCGGCAATCCCTTTCACCAGGTTGGCGTGCGGCAGGCCGTATTCCAGCGTGCCCAGCAGCGGTTTAATCAGGCGATCGCCCGCGCTCAGTTTGCGCAGCGGCTGACGGCCAACGCGCTCAACGTCATCTTTCAGATACGGGTTTTCAAAACGACCGAGGATTTTCTGGATGTATGCTGCATGTTTATCAGCATCAAAACCGTAGCGTTTGATCAGCACCGCGCCGCTCTCTTCCATTGCCCCTTTTACCACAGCGCGGATGTTCTCATCGAGAATCGCGTCACGGATGGTCTGATGACCGGCCAATTTTCCGAGGTACGCGGTTATAGCATGCCCGGTGTTCAGCGTGAAGAGTTTGCGTTCGACAAATGCCATCAGGTTATCAGTTAATTCCATTCCCGGAATGGTTGGCAGCGCGCCTTTAAACTGCGTTTTATCGACGATCCACTCGCTGAAGGTTTCTACAGTCACTTCCAGCGGATCGTGGGTAGCGGATTCTGACGGCGGGACGATACGGTCAACGGCGGAATCAACAAACCCCACGTGCGCTTCAACCCAGGCTTTATCTTCGTCGGCAACAGCAGCGAGCACATGGCCTTTCAACTGCGTGGTGCCGCGCACCATGTTTTCACAGGCGATGATGTTCAGCGGGGTATCAATGCCCTGCGCTTTACGTTTTGCGAGGCCTTTCGCCACCGCAGGAGCGATACGCTCAAGCACGACCGGACCCACAGCAGTGGTAACCAGGTCAACGCTGGCAATAAGGTCGATAACGTCGTCGCCAATGCTGCTTACTGCATTCACACCTGAAACCGTTTCAACCTGCTCGTTTTCTCCCACTACGTGAACCTGATAGCTATGACGGGCATTCAGGGCGTCTAGCACCACCTGGTTCACATCGGCGAATGTCAGCGTAATGCCCGCGTCTGCCAGCAGTTTGCCGATAAAGCCACGACCGATATTACCTGCGCCAAAATGTAATGCTTTCATAGTATTAACCTTCATCAATGTTTTTACCCGAGAGGGCTGGGGTGAGGAACCGCATAACTTTCCCCTCACCCTAGCCCTCTCCCCAGTGGGGAGAGGGTGGAAATGCGTTTACTTGTTCAGCAGTGCCAGTACTTCTTCCACGCTGCTGGTGCTGGCCAGACGCTCAATGACAGACTCATCATCCAGGGCGTTAGTCAGACTGGTAATCACCTGAATGTGCTCGTTGTTGCGAGCGGCGATACCAATCACCAGACGGGCGATGTCGTCTTCTTCTTCACCGAAGCGCACACCCTGCGGATACTGACAGAATACGACGCCGGTTTTCAGCACGCGATCTTTCGCTTCAACCGTACCGTGCGGAACCGCGATGGATTCACCCAGGTAGGTTGGCGTCAGTTTTTCACGTTCCAGCATCGCATCAACGTATTCAGGTTGAACGTAGCCACCTTTCACCAGTTGCTCACCGGCAAAGCGAATCGCCTCTTCTTTGTTGGTCGCAGTACGACCGAGGAAGATGTTCTCCGCACCCAGTTTGAACAGGTGGGCGTTGCTCTCGTCGAAACTGTCCTGCAGGCTGGAACGCACTTTCACTTCGTTGTCTTCGTGACGCTGTGCGGCAACCAGACGCTCAGTCAGGTTGGTGTACAGGCCGCTGTCGAGGAAGTTGGTCAGCGAAATATGCTGTGCCTGTGGAACCTGACGCATGGCGCGTTCGGTCAGATCGCGGTGCGTGATAACCAGGTCCACATCCGGTGGCAGGCTGTTGATGGCACTGTTGGTTACAGAGATGTTAGTCAGACCCGCATCCTGCACTTTCTTACGCAGCACACCTGCACCCATTGCGCTGGAACCCATACCGGCGTCACAGGCAACGATGATTTTACGCACGTGGCTCAGGTCGTTAGAGACATCACCAGCCGCCAGCGGTGTAGCGCCTTTGGATTCCGCTTTCATGTCATGCATACGACGGGTAGCCGCTTCGATATCATCATCTTCTTTCACTTTGCTGGTTTTCAGCAGGATAGAAGAGACCACGAAGGAGACCGCCATTGCTGCACAGATAGCCGCGATGTTTGCGAAGTAAGCCCCTTTTGGCGTCATCGCCAGTACTGCCAGGATAGAACCCGGAGACGCCGGAGAAACCAGACCACCGCCCAGCACGCTCAGGGTGAACACACCGGTCATACCGCCGAGGATAACGGCCAGGATCAGACGCGGATTCATCAGCACGTACGGGAAGTAAATTTCGTGGATACCACCCAGGAAGTGAATGATAGCCGCACCGCCAGCAGACTGCTTCGCGCTACCGCGACCAAAGAACATGTACGCCAGCAGAACACCCATACCTGGGCCCGGGTTCGCTTCAATCAGGAAGAAGATGGATTTGCCGAGGTCATGAGACTGCTGAATACCCAGCGGTGAGAAGATACCGTGGTTGATGGCGTTGTTAAGGAACAGGATTTTCGCCGGTTCAACAAAGATAGACGCCAGCGGCAGCATGTCGTGCGCAACCATGAAGTTAACGCCTGCTGCCAGAATTTTGGACAGCACTTCAACCGCAGGGCCAATGCCGAGGAACGCCAGAATCGCCAGGATCATACCAATGATGCCTGCGGAGAAGTTGTTCACCAGCATTTCGAAGCCAGAGCGAATCTTACCGTCTACCCAGGAATCAAAGTGTTTGATTGCCCAACCGCCCAGAGGACCCGCAATCATTGCGCCCAGGAACATTGGCATATCCGCACCGACAATCACACCCATGGTGGTGATTGCACCCACTACACCGCCACGGTCACCGCCCACCAGACGACCACCGGTGAAACCGATGAGCAGTGGCAGCAGATAAGTAATCATTGGGCCAACAAGTTTCGCCAGCGTTTCGTTAGGCAACCACCCTGTAGGAATGAATAATGCGGTGATGATACCCCACGCGATAAACGCGCCGATATTTGGCATCACCATGTTGCTGAGGAAACGACCAAAGCTTTGTACTTTGATCTTGAAATCGGATGACATAAAACACCCCTTCTTCTGTTTACGCTTAGGCTTGCGGCCCGAGGTTTATTGTTAATGTGAGGCGGCAGAGGTAGCCGGGCCCTGTTCATGCTGTGAAATCTGGCACTGAATCGTTCAACTGTCCAGATGACGAAAATTTGTGTGATGCGTGTCACGTAAAGGTAGGGGGTATGGATATCAATGAGGTGATCTTAATCACAAAATAAGCGGGCAAAAAAAATACGATGACGAAAAATGGAGCAGAAAGCACCCTTTTTTGTGATTTTTGTCACATTTGATTGTGGCGGGTTTGTCTCTGTATTGTGACCTCATTCACAAAATATTTTTATGCAGAATTCTCCGGCTGTGATCCTCAACAAATTCTGTTTTGTGATTTAGCGTCAGGATGGCATCAGGCGACACAGAAAGCTAAAAAACCACTTTTCATATGTGGTATGGCGAAAAGTTAAAACGTGGATTACGCTCATATTGTAAGGTTAAGTCTATTATTATTCAGGTTATATTTTGACACGTTTATAAACTTGCATGGAGATATTATAAAAATCCATACTCCCCGGCTGCTGAAAATAGCAAGTGATTACTGTTTCTATAAAAAACTAATTAGGCTGCGTATTGTTTTATTAATTTAATGAGTTGACGTTGTTTAAGTGAGGAGAATATGTTTCTCAACTATTTTGCGCTGGGCGTATTGATTTTTGTTTTCCTGGTCCTTTTTTACGGCGTCATCGCCATTCATGACATCCCGTATAATATGGCCAAAAAGCGTAACCATCCCCATGCTGATGCGATTCATACGGCAGGATGGATCAGCCTGTTTACGCTCCATGCCATTTGGCCGTTCCTGTGGATCTGGGCCACGCTGTACCGTGAAGATCGCGGCTGGGGGATGCAGAACCACATCGTGAAGCCTGATGAGGTTCCCGGCATGGATGCACTGACCAAACGCGTGGCGGAGCTTGAACAAAAGCTGGCAGCGGTAAAACCCACTGCTGATAAGAACACGCTGGAGCACTAATCATGGATCTGTTGATTATTCTGACCTATGTGGCATTTGCCTGGGCCATCTTTAAAATATTCCGTATTCCCGTTAACCAGTGGACGCTCGCCACCGCGACATTAGGCGGGATATTTATTGTCGCCGGACTTATCCTGCTAATGAACTATAACCACCCGTATACCTTTACGGCTCAAAAGGCGGTTATTTCTATTCCGATTACGCCGCAGGTTACCGGGGTGGTCAGTGAAGTGACTGATAAAAATAATCAGCTCATTAAAAAGGGTGAAGTGTTATTTAAACTTGATCCAGGTCGCTACCAGGCGCGTGTAGACAGACTCCAGGCTGACCTGGTGACTGCGACGCACAATATCGACAACCTTAAGGCACAACTGTCGGAAGCGGTCGCCAATACCACGCGGGTGTCTGCGGAACGCGATCGTCTGTATAAAGATTATCAGCGCTACCTGAAAGGCAGCCAGGCAAAGGTTAACCCGTTCTCTGAAAGCGATATCGACAATGCGCGCCAGAACTATCTGGCACAAGACGCGCTGGTTAAAGGCTCTGTAGCCGAACAGACACAAATCCAGACTCAGTTAGACAGCATGGTTAACGGTGAGCAATCTCAGGTTGCCTCTCTGCGTGCTCAGCTTGCCGAAGCCAAATACAACCTGGAACAGACCGTGGTACGTGCGCCAAGCAATGGCTATATCACCCAGGTGCTGATTCGTCCGGGGACCTATGCCGCGGCGCTGCCTCTGCGTCCGGTTATGGTCTTTATCCCGGAACAGAAACGTCAGATTGTGGCGCAGTTCCGTCAGAACTCATTGCTGCGTCTGAAACCGGGTGATGAGGCCGAAGTGGTGTTCAATGCCCTACCGGGGCAGGTCTTCTCAGGTAAGCTCACCAGCATTCTGCCGGTGGTGCCGGGAGGATCATATCAGGCTCAGGGTGCGTTGCAGTCTCTGACGGTAACGCCGGGTACGGATGGCGTGCTGGGGACTATCGAGCTTGACCCGAATGCCGATGTCGATGCACTGCCAGACGGTATTTATGCCCAGGTGGCGGTTTATTCGGACCATTTCGCTCATGTTTCGGTGATGCGTAAAGTGCTGCTGCGTATGACCAGCTGGATGCACTACCTCTACCTCGATCACTAATCCTTTCAGGGCAGGAATGCGACATGCATACCTGCCCTTTTTTCGTTGCTTGATCCATACTGATTTTTTTCCGGCATCAAGGATCAGGCAATGAAACTCATCGGTAGCTACACCAGTCCCTTCGTGCGAAAAATATCGATTCTCCTGCTGGAGAAAGGGATTGAATTTGAATTCGTCAATGAACAGCCTTACAACGCCGAAAACGGCGTCGCGCAGTACAACCCGCTAGGTAAAGTCCCGGCACTGGTGACGAACGAGGGTGAATACTGGTTTGATTCCCCGATTATTGCGGAGTACATCGAGTTGCTGGGCGTCGCCCCGGCAATGCTACCGGCCGACCCAAAAGCGGCGCTGGCTGTGAAGCAAATTGAAGCCCTGGCCGATGGCATTATGGATGCGGCGTTAACCTCCGTACGTGAGCAGGCAAGACCCGCAGCCCAACAGTCGGAAACAGAACTGCTACGCCAGCGTGAAAAAATCAGCCGCAGCCTGGATATGTGTGAGCAGCTCATTAAGGAGGGAAAAATCCAGCCCGACAGAGTGGATCTGGCGACGATTGCGATCGCCTGTGCCATCGGTTATCTCAACTTCCGTCATGTTTCCCCTGGCTGGTGCGTCGACCGCCCGTTGCTGGTAAAACTAGCCGAAACGCTTTTTAGCCGTGAGAGTTTTGCCCGCACCGAACCGCCAAAGGCTTGATGCGGGTTATAACACTTCGCTGCCGGAGGCGGTACAATCCCTCCACATGTTAACTCCCTCTCCCGTCGGGAGGGGGGATGATATTTACTCGCCAGGCGCTTTCATGACTACTCATCATTCGCTGTACAGCCAGATTCCTGCTACCGACCGTCTTCTTCACGAACCTCGTATTCATGCTGCAGTTGAGCGTTTCGGCCATACCGCGACGGTTGAGATGTTACGTCTGCTTCAGAACGAAGCCCGACACCACATTCAGGCAGAAAACACATTGCCTGACTGGTGCGCGGCGTGGGAACAGGAAGTTGAAAAGCGTCTGGATGAGAAAACGCAAAGCGCACTTCGTCCGGTGATTAACCTGACGGGTACGGTACTGCACACCAACCTGGGGCGCGCGCAACAGGCGGAAGAGGCGGTTGCTGCGGTCGTGCAGGCCATGCGAATGCCTGTGACGCTGGAGTACGATCTGGACGGTGCAGGGCGAGGACATCGTGATCGCGCACTGGCGGACCTTCTCTGCCAGCTGACCGGCGCGGAAGATGCCTGCATTGTGAATAACAACGCCGCGGCGGTGCTGTTAATGCTGGCGGCCACCGCCAGCGGCAAAGAGGTGGTGGTTTCCCGTGGCGAGCTGGTGGAGATTGGCGGTGCGTTTCGCATTCCGGACGTGATGCGTCAGGCAGGCTGTTCGCTGCATGAAGTGGGCACCACTAACCGCACTCATGCGAAAGATTATCGCGCGGCGGTGAATGAAAATACCGCCCTGCTGATGAAGGTTCATACCAGCAATTACCATATTGAAGGTTTCACCAAAACCGTTGAAGAAGCTGAACTGGCGGCGATTGGGCGCGAGTTGAATATACCGGTGATTGCCGATCTCGGTAGTGGTTCCCTGGTCGATCTCAGCCAGTACGGTTTGCCAAAAGAGCCGATGCCACAAGAGATGATTGCGGCGGGTGTTAGCCTGGTGAGCTTTTCCGGCGACAAACTGCTGGGGGGACCGCAGGCGGGGATCATTGTGGGTAAGCATGAGCTGATTGCACAGTTGCAGCAGCATCCGCTCAAGCGAGCCCTGCGTGCGGATAAAATGACGCTCGCGGCACTGGAAGCAACATTGCGGCTCTATCTGCATCCGGAGAAACTGGCTGACCGCCTGCCTACGCTGCGTCTGCTAACCCGGGATGCTGCTTCAATTCGTGCTCAGGGTGAATTGCTGCTACCCCGCGTTGCCCCTCATTACCCTGATTTTGACGTTCGCATTGAACCTTGCCAGTCGCAGATTGGTAGCGGTTCATTGCCAGTGGACAGACTACCGAGTGAAGCGCTCACGTTCACCCCGCGTGACGGGCGCGGTAGCCACCTTGACACCCTGTCGTCGCGCTGGCGCGCGTTGCCGACGCCGGTTATCGGGCGGATTTACGACGGCAGAATGTGGCTGGATCTACGCTGTCTTGAAGATGAAGAGCGATTTCTGGAGATGTTGTTGAAATGATTATTGCCACCGCCGGTCACGTCGACCACGGAAAAACCACGTTATTGCAGGCGATTACAGGCGTAAATGCCGATCGTCTTCCGGAAGAGAAAAAGCGCGGCATGACCATCGATCTGGGCTATGCCTACTGGCCTCAGCCTGATGGTCGTGTACTGGGTTTTATTGATGTTCCGGGGCATGAAAAGTTTCTTTCAAACATGCTGGCGGGCGTGGGGGGTATCGATCATGCCCTGCTGGTGGTGGCCTGTGATGACGGTGTAATGGCGCAAACGCGCGAGCATCTGGCGATCCTGCAGTTGACGGGCAACCCGCAGTTAACCGTTGCGCTGACCAAAGCCGATCGCGTGGATGAGGCGCGCATCAGTGAAGTGCGCGAAACGGTACAGGCGACCTTACGTGAATATGGTTTTGCCGATGCGCCGCTTTTTGTCACGGTAGCGACTGAAGGTCGCGGTATCGACGATCTTCGCCGCCATTTGCAGCAATTATCATCGCGCGATCACGCCAGCCATCATCGTTTCCGTCTGGCGATTGATCGGGCGTTTACTGTTAAAGGTGCGGGTTTGGTCGTCACGGGTACGGCGCTAAGCGGCGAAGTGAGAGTGGGTGACACTTTATGGCTGACGGGCGTTAACAAACCGATGCGTGTGCGTGGTTTACATGCGCAAAACCAGCCCGTAGAGCATGCTCATGCCGGGCAGCGAATCGCACTTAATATTGCCGGTGATGCGGAAAAAGACCAGCTTAACCGTGGTGACTGGCTGCTGGCTGGCACTCCTCCAGAACCGTCTGAGCGCGTGATCGTCTCTCTGCAGACGCACTTGCCGCTGACTCAATGGCAACCGCTGCATATTCACCACGCGGCCAGCCATATTACCGGACGCATCTCGCTGCTGGAAAACGACCTTGCCGAGCTGGTTTTCGATTCACCACTCTGGCTTGCAGATAATGACCGTCTGGTTCTGCGCGATATTTCAGCGCGGGAAACGCTGGCCGGGGCGCGAGTGGTGACACTCCACTCACCGCGACGTGGCAAGCGTAAACCTGAGTATCTGCATTGGCTGTCTGCGCTGGCGCAGGCGACGGATGATAAAACAGCGTTGCTGGTTCATCTCGAGCGCGGTGCGGTGAATCTTGCTGATTTTGCATGGGCTCGCCAGTTGAGTGAAGAAGGTTTACGTCAGCTGACCCAGGAGCCGGGATTTATTCAGGCTGGCAACAGTCTGCTGAACGCCCCGGTGGCGGCACACTGGCAGCGTAAAATATTGAACACGCTTGCGACTTACCACGAACAGCATCAGGATGAACCGGGCCCCGGCCGCGAGCGTCTGCGACGCATGGCGCTGCCGATGGAAGACGATGCGCTGGTGCTGCTGTTGATTGAAAATATGCGCGAAACGGGGGTGATTAAAAGTCACCACGGTTGGCTGCATCTGCCGGATCACAAAGCCGGGTTTACCGCTGAGCAAGAGGCAGTATGGCAAAAAGTGGCATCACTGTTTGGCGATGAGCCATGGTGGGTTCGCGACCTGGCCCGCCAAACGAACACTGACGAGCAAGTGATGCGCCAGGTATTGCGCCATGCGGCTCAGCAGGGGCTTATCGTCGCGATCGTGAAAGATCGTTATTATCGTAACGATCGCATTGTTGCGTTTGCCAACTTGATCCGCGAGCTGGATCAGGAACGAGGCTCTACCTGTGCAGCCGATTTCCGCGACCGGTTGAATGTTGGCCGCAAGCTGGCGATCCAGATCCTGGAATATTTCAACCGTATCGGGTTTACCCGTCGTCGTGGGAATGATCATTTATTACGCGATTCACTATTATTTCCGCAAACATAAAGCAGGAATTAATACAAAAATAGAATAGATAGAAAGAGATTTAAATATTAATTCACACCTTCGCAGGGTTAAATTTATTCAACCTGCGAAGGTCTTCGCAAAATCATATTTTTGATCATGTTTTTTGCGTAATCTTTACCTTATGCTGCCGACAATTTTTATCTCTTTGAGGAAATATCATGGCTGCATCCGTATTTTATATTCCTTCCGTGAATATTATTGGTTCTGATTCATTAGACACCGCAATGGATACCATGCGCGACTACGGCTGGCGCCGCGCGCTGATTGTCACCGATACCATGCTGAGCAAGCTGGGTATGGTCGCCAGTATTCAACATGCTCTGAAAGAACGTGATATTTCCAGCGTTGTGTATGACGGCACGCACCCTAATCCGACGACAGCAAATGTGGCGGCAGGTCTGGAAATATTAAAAGCAAATCAGTGTGACTGTATTATTTCACTGGGTGGTGGTTCACCTCACGATTGTGCAAAAGGTATTGCACTGGTGGCAGTGAACGGCGGTGATATTCGTGATTATGAAGGTGTCGATCGCTCTGCAAAACCACAATTGCCGATGATTGCGATTAATACTACCGCGGGTACGGCGTCGGAAATGACGCGTTTCTGTATTATTACTGATGAGACGCGTCATATTAAAATGGCGATAGTGGATAAGCACGTTACGCCAGTACTGTCTGTTAACGATTCCTCGCTCATGTCAGGAATGCCACCCTCACTGACAGCGGCAACCGGTATGGATGCCCTGACGCACGCGATTGAAGCGTATGTGTCTGTGGCGGCCACACCTATTACTGATGCCTGTGCGCTGAAAGCGGTGACGATGATTAGTGAAAACCTGGTACATGCCGTTGAAGATGGCAGTAACGCTCAGGCGCGTGAAGCGATGGCCTATGCACAATTCCTCGCTGGCATGGCGTTTAACAATGCTTCACTAGGCTATGTACACGCGATGGCGCATCAGTTGGGTGGTTTCTACGATCTGCCGCATGGCGTCTGTAATGCTGTACTGCTTCCGCACGTTCAGGTGTTTAACAGCAAGGCGGCGGCGGGGCGTCTGCGCGACTGTGCAAAAGCCATGGGCGTGAATGTGAGTGAGATGACCGACATGCAGGGGGCGCAGGCCTGCATCGTTGAGATCCGTGCGCTTGCCCGCAAGGTCAATATCCCGGCGGGTCTTCGCGAACTGAACGTCAAAGAGGAAGATATTCCGGTCCTGGCAACCAATGCGCTGAAGGATGCCTGTGGGTTCACCAACCCGGTTCAGGCGACCCATGAAGAGATAATGGAAATTTATCGCGCCGCGATGTGACCCTTGTCGTAAACCCGTCACCGGCTGGCGAGAAAATCGTCAGCCGGGACTACCCTTGTTGTACACCAACAGCAAGGAGACGGTCATGACAAACAATCCTCCCTCATCGCGTATCCAGCCTGGCGAGTATGGTTTTCCCCTCAAGCTGAAACCCCGTTATGACAACTTTATTGGCGGCGCCTGGGTGGCTCCCGTCGACGGCGAATACTATTCCAACCTGACACCTGTCACTGGCCAGCCATTGTGTGAAATAGCCAGCTCCGGCAAGCGTGATATCGATCTGGCGCTGGATGCGGCGCATAAAGCGAAAGATAAATGGGGCCATACTTCCGTCCAGGACCGTGCGGCCATATTGTTCAAAATTGCCGACCGGATGGAGCAAAATCTGGAGCTGCTGGCGACGGCGGAAACCTGGGATAACGGCAAGCCTATCCGGGAAACAATGGCGGCTGATGTGCCGCTGGCCATTGACCACTTCCGCTATTTTGCCTCCTGTATTCGTGCTCAGGAGGGCGGAATCAGTGAGGTCGACAGCGATACCGTGGCGTATCACTTCCACGAACCTTTGGGCGTGGTGGGGCAAATCATTCCGTGGAACTTCCCGCTGCTGATGGCGAGCTGGAAAATGGCACCTGCGCTGGCTGCCGGGAACTGTATTGTGCTTAAACCGGCGCGCCTGACCCCGCTGTCGGTCCTGTTATTGATGGAAGTGATTGGCGATCTGTTGCCACCAGGGGTGGTCAACGTGGTGAACGGTGCCGGAGGTGAAATTGGTGAATATCTGGCAACCTCAAAACGTATCGCCAAAGTGGCATTTACCGGGTCGACGGAAGTGGGTCAGCAGATCATGCAGTACGCCACGCAGAACATCATTCCGGTAACGCTGGAACTGGGGGGGAAATCCCCGAATATCTTCTTTGCGGACGTGATGGATGAAGAAGATGCCTTCTTCGATAAAGCCCTGGAAGGGTTTGCTCTGTTTGCCTTCAATCAGGGGGAAGTGTGCACTTGCCCGAGCCGGGCGCTGGTTCAGGAATCTATTTACGAGCGTTTTATGGAGCGCGCGATCCGTCGTGTGGAGTCTATCCGCAGCGGTAACCCGCTTGATAGTGTCACCCAGATGGGCGCACAGGTCTCTCATGGGCAACTGGAAACGATCCTCAACTATATTGATATCGGCAAGAAAGAAGGGGCAGATATTCTGACCGGTGGCCGCCGTAAAGTGCTCGGTGGGGATCTGCAGGAAGGGTATTATCTTGAGCCGACGATCCTGTTCGGTAAGAACAATATGCGAGTCTTCCAGGAGGAAATTTTCGGACCGGTTCTGGCAGTGACGACCTTCAAAACGATGGAGGAGGCACTGGAAATTGCGAATGACACACCGTATGGCCTGGGGGCAGGTGTCTGGAGCCGCAATGGAAATCTGGCTTATAAAATGGGAAGAGGCATTCAGGCCGGGCGCGTATGGACTAACTGCTACCATGCCTATCCGGCGCATGCGGCATTTGGTGGTTATAAGCAATCTGGCATCGGGCGTGAAACGCATAAGATGATGCTGGAGCATTACCAGCAGACAAAATGTCTATTGGTCAGTTATTCCGATAAACCTCTGGGACTGTTCTAATCACTCAGCTCAGGTCGTCCATGGGCGGCCTGAGCAATTTGCTGGCGCAGGCAGTTTAGTACGCCATCCAGGACGTATTGCACACGCCAGGGCTGATATTCACGCTTGCGGAATATCGTCGTCAGGTCGAGCCACCACTCCTCCTGATGCGGGAAGCAAGGGACTAACATGCCCTGCGTTAATTCTTTTTTCAGACTCTCTTTGGGAGCAAAAACAATTCCAAGATTATTTCTTGCCAGTTCCAGAGCCGTCTGCGTATTGTCGCAAATATAGTTCCCGGTCACTCTGTAATCATGGACCTCATCGCTACCATGCACGCGGAAACGCCAGATGTTTGCATCATCAACCAGCATGGAGTCTATAAGAATACAGGAGTGGTTAATTAAATCTTCAGGTCCCGTTAAGGGGTGTTTATTTAAATACTCTTTGGTTGCAAATGCTGTAACCGAATATTTTGTTAAAACACTCGCAACCAGACTTTCGTCTTTTGGTTGCGCATAGGTAATTAAAATATCGCAGTCATCCGGAAAGGAAACACCTTCAGAATATTCATTACGATCCAGGTTGTACGTTTTCAGGGAGATGCGGATATCACCGATGTCCTCTATCTTGTGGATCACGTGTCGCGCGAGGTAGGTCACAATGCCCGTTGGGGCATAGATTGTGACTTTTCCACGTTTTTCATGCTTATAATCGGCAATGAAATTAACAAGTTGGCTGTTTTTGTCCAGCGAAGCGTTAATGTAAGGGAGTAATGCTTCACCAAACTGGGTTAGGGCCAGTTGGCGAGTGGTGCGCTCAAAAACCTTGAGTCCAACCCGTGTTTCAAAATCAGACAGATATTTACTGACGTTGGCCTGCGCCATACCCAGCAGGGCGGCGGCATCACCAATGCTGTGGGTTGCTGCGATGACGGATATAATTTTTAATTCGCGTGGCTTTAGTTGTAATTTACTCATCATGCACACCCATCTATATGCTTTTATATATAATATTATATAAAGTGCAGCGTTGCATTGACAAATTTGTAACCATTATTATTCGCCTCGCTTGTTTGGCGTTTAAATGGATTACATGTAATGACTATTAAATACAATTTACTCATCGCTGCCACGTTATTTGCAACATCATCTGCAATGGCCGGTGACTTTTCACTTGGAGCGGGGGCTGTATTTAATGAGTCTCCTTACAAAGGATATAACGAAAATACTACCGCAGTACCGTTAATTAGCTACGAAGGCGATCGTTTCTACGTGCGCCAGACCACAGGAGGGTGGATCCTGTGGAAAGATGAAAAAAATGAATTCAGCCTGACTGCATCCTGGATGCCGCTCCACTTTGATCCTGATGACAACGACGACCATCAGATGAAAAAGCTTGATGAGCGAAAAGCCTCTGCCTTCCTCGGTGGTGCATACTACCGCCATGAAAGCTGGGGTTCGCTGAAAGTGGCGGTCTCTGGTGATGCCACGGATGAAAGCGGCGGCGTGATCGGTGAGGTATCCTACTTCCGTCCAATCCGTATGGAACGCCTGACACTGACGCCATCTGTCGGTATTTTCTATAGCGATGAGAGCTATAACGACTACTACTACGGGGTATCCGGCAGTGAGTCTCGTCGTTCAGGCCTGGACGAATACACCGCGGGTGACAGCTGGACGCCATACGTTGGTCTGGCGGCTAAATATCAGTTAACCCAGAAACTGTTCCTCAATGCCAGCGCGGTTTATACCGTGTTACCTGATGACGTGAAGAACAGCCCGATGATCGACCGTGACGACAGCTTCGCGCTGATGACCGGCCTGACCTGGCGTTTCTGATACGGTAAAGCCGGGTGGCGTCTTCGCCTTACCCGGCCTTCATGGGTATCATTATAGTTATAGTCAGCCCGCGTAAGCGAAGCGTCACCGGGTACTTTTTGATAGCACCAGGTCTACTGTTTTCCTTTCCTGTAATTACTTCCTCAATAGTTGATGACTCATTTGGTGTTTCGATGATCGCTGGGGTACTGCCCGTAATACGCATTCGCCCCGTGCTTGCGCAGATAGTGCTTATCCAGCAACTCCTGTTGCATCACTGGGAGCTGCGGTGCCAGCTGGCGTGAAAACAGGCCCATACAGGCGCACTCTTCCAGCACCACCGCGTTGTGTACTGCATCAGCCGCATTTTTTCCCCAGGCAAACGGACCGTGAGAATGGACCAGCACTGCCGGAATTTGCATCGGGTTTAAGTCGCGCTCCTCGAATGTTTTGATGATCACTTCACCCGTCCGATATTCGTATTCCCCGGCAATTTCAGCCGTGGTCATCAGCCGTGTGCAGGGGATCGCACCATAAAAGTAGTCGGCATGCGTGGTGCCCCAGGCAGGTAAATCCAAACCCGCCTGCGACCAGATTGTGGCGTGGCGGGAATGTGTATGGACGATGCCGCCAATCTCAGGGTAACGGCGATACAACGCAAGATGCGTTGGCGTGTCGGATGACGGTTTTTTGCTGCCTTCGACTACCGCACCCGTGGCAATATCAACCACCACCATATCGTTTGCGGTCATCACGTCATACTCCACGCCGGAGGGTTTGATCACCATCAGCCCGTTTTCACGATCGACCGCGCTCACATTACCCCAGGTAAATGTCACCAGCTGGTGGGCGGGAAGCGCCAGGTTTGCTGCCAGCACTTCAGCTTTGAGTTGTTCTAACATGTCATGCCTCCTTCCTGCATACGGGCTTCAATCCAGCGACGCGCCTGGATGATTTCCAGTACGGGTTCTTTTGCTTTTTCAGTCCACATTTCAATCAGAAACGCGCCACGATAGTTCAGTTGGTTAAGCGTGTTAAAGACGCCAACAAAATCAACGCAGCCTTCGCCAAACGGCACATCGCGGAACTGTCCAGGGCTGTGTTCAGTGACAGGTTGGGTATCTTTCAGGTGGATTG
Source organism: Enterobacter sp. 342 (assembly GCF_036663495.1). Taxonomy (NCBI): domain Bacteria; kingdom Pseudomonadati; phylum Pseudomonadota; class Gammaproteobacteria; order Enterobacterales; family Enterobacteriaceae; genus Enterobacter; species Enterobacter sp. 342. The sequence continues at coordinate 28,448 of NZ_JAWUEI010000033.1, read as the reverse complement.
CGGCAATACGGTCAATGCCCAGCGTTAGCTCGGCGGTGACATCGTTGCCCCACGCGCTCAGATTGCCGACATCCGGGTAAACGCTGAACCACGGTGAAGCGAGCATGTCGTCCCACTTTTTCCATTTGCTGATGGAGTTCATAAAGTCGGTGTCCATGATCTCCACTGCCAGCATCACCTGTGCCGCAGCGGCTTGTTCCACCGCCCACGCCAGCCCTTCTGCGAAGCGTTGTTGAGTGCCTTCATCATGTTCTTCGTAATAGACGTCATAACCTGCAAGCTGAATGGTGCGGATACCTAAATCACGCGCCAGCCTGATGGCTTTGGTCATGATTTCGTGCGCGCGCTCGCGCACGGCTTCATCGCGGCTGCCAAACGGGAAACGACGGTGGGCAGATAAGCACATGGATGGAATCGCTACGCCGGTTTCCAGCATGGCTTCAACCAGCGATGCACGCTGCGTGGTGCTCCACTCAAGACGTGACAGACGTTCGTCAGTTTCATCAACCGACATTTCGACAAAATCAAACCCGCAGCTTTTCGCCAGCACCAGACGTTCCGGCCAGGTGAGATCTTTCGACAGCGCTTTTTCGTAAATACCTAACGGATGCTGACGCATGGTTACTCTCCCCAGATGTCGCGGATTTGTGAATGAAATGCCTGTGCCACCTGTGATGGGTGTTCTGCCCCTGCCAGTGCTCGCCCGGCAATAAAGGCTTTGACGTTGATCTGCTTAAACAGCGGCAGATCGGCAGGAGTGATCCCGCCGGTAATCGAAAGCTGCAACCCGATGTCAGAGAGCGCTTTCATTTTCGCGAGGTCCGCTTCGCCCCACTGCTGACCACTCGCCTGCGCGTCGCGCCCGCGGTGATAGATTGCCTGCTTCACGCCAACGCGATGCCACGCACGCGCGTCGTCCAGCGTCCAGTTGCCAAACAGCTCCATCTGGATTTCTCCCCCGCAGCGCAGTGCGACCTCGTGGCCTCGCTCAACGGTTGCCAGCGGGGCGGCGCATATGATGGTCATCCAGTTCGCGCCCGCGCCAAACGCCTGCTCAGCCAGCGTTTCTCCGGCATCGGCGACTTTCCAGTCCGCCACGATGATTTTGTCCGGGCACTGCTCGCGAAGGGCGCGAACGGCGCTCAGCCCTTCGGTCAGGCACAAAATGGTGCCCGCTTCGATGATATCGACGTGATCTGAAAGCGTCGCGACGTCGCGCTGGGCGGCCTGAAGTGAGGTATGGTCGAGCGCCAGCTGCAGTAATGGTCGGCTCATAGGTCGTACTCCTTAATACGGGCGTGATAGTCCTGAAGTGCTGAAATCAGTAACTGGTAACGGTGATATTTGCGCTGGTAGGCCGCATGGGCGTGCATGTCGGGTTCAATCACCCTGATGTCGTGTTTGAGGGTGAGCTGTGCAGCGTGGAAATCGGGGTAGACGCCGGTGCCTACCAGCGCCGCCAGCGCCGCGCCGGAGCAGCCGGTCTCTTCCACCTGCGGCAGCTCAATCGCCAGGCCGCTGACGTCGGCGAGCATTTGCATCCACACGTCCGAATGGGTCGGGCCACCCGTGACGCGCAGCGCCTGCACCTGGGTAAAGCGCTCAAGCATGCGGTTGAGGTGGGTCATGTGGCTGAACACCACGCCCTCGTAAACGGCCTGCAGAAGATGCGCGCGGGTATGTAGCGCCTGCATGCCGTAAAAACCACTGGTCATCTCCAGCCCGGCGTTGCTGCCGTAGAGGAACGGCAGGAAGAACAGATCGCTTTCCGCTTTCGGCAGGCTGGCGACGGCATGGTTGATTTCATCGAATGACATATCGCCCCATTGGGCAGTGAGCCACTCAAGATTGCCGGATGAAGTCGGGCTGGCTTCATGAACGATGTACTGCTGCGGGTGGACGTAACGGCCATACACATAGGGGAACGGCTCGTTGTCACGAAGCGCATTGGCAATCCCGCTGGTCACGGCCCAGGTACCCATCACGGCGTTAAGCGTATTTTCGTCCTGCAGCCCGGCGCAGATCGCGGTGGAAACCACATCAAACAGTCCACCAACGACGGGCGTGCCCGCCGCGAGACCGGTCTGAGTGGCTGCCTGAGCGGTGATTTCCCCGCAAATTTCTGCTGAGCCGACAATCGGCGGCAGTGCGCCTTCTATTTCTCTGATTCCGAGCCAGCGTGTCAGCTGTGGATCGTACTGACCGGTGCTCATGTTGTAGAGATTGGACTCCGAGATATTGCTCTCTTCGCAGCCTTTTTCCCCCGTCAAACACCAGCGCAGGTAGTCGTGCGCCATCATCACGCAGCCAATTTGCTGATAACGCTGCGGTTCGTTCTCTTTGACCCAGCGCAGGAGCGAAGCCGGATGCCCGGTCCACAGCGTCTGGCGCGTGTGCGGGTAGAGTTTCTCGGGAATGCCGTCCTGCTGCCAGCGCTGTACAATCTCCAGTGCCCGACGGTCAGAGGAGAGCATGGCGTTGCCCAGCGGTTGATCCTGTTTATCAAACAGAAACAGCCCTTTGCCCTGGGCCGAAATACCGACACCTTTGATCTGCTCGCCATCGACCCTGGCGTTTTTGAGCAGCAGTGCGACGGTTGTGTGGCAGTGCTGCCAGAGCTGGTGCATATCCCGTTCAGCATAGCCAGGACGTGCGCTGAGAGTGGCAACCGAACGGCGCTCAATACAGACCTCTTTTCCCTGACGGGTGTACAAACCAGCTTTAAGATAAGTACCGCCACAATCGATACCCAGCCAGAAGGGCTCTTTTTCACTCATCTTTGATTCTCTTGTGTTGCTCCCTCTCCCCGTGGGAGAGGGCTTGGGTGAGGGCATCAGGCCGCACGTTTATGTGAGTTCACCGAGGGATTCGGCTCAGCTCCGGCATCGCATTTCGCCGGTAAGAGCAGAGCCAGCAGCGAGGCCAGTGCCAGAGACACCGCCAGGCAGTAAACCCCTGCGTCTTTGCTGTACAGCGTGATCAGTACACCCACCGCATACGGGCCGCAGAAGCCACCGAGGTTACCCAGCGCGTTAATGACACCGCGTGCTCCGCCCGCCATTTCGGCGCTAAACAGACGCGCCGGAATAGTCCAGAACACGCCCGCAGCGGACTGCAGAAAGAATCCGCAACCTACCAGCGCGGCATAGGCCAGCCAGGTGTTCGCTTTCAGCGCGACGGAAAGGAACATGCAGAGCGCAAAGCCAATCAAGGGGAGAGAGACAAACAACTTGCGCTTGCCGGTACGGTCAGAGAGAGACGAGAACAAGAACATGCCCGCAATGGCGCCGATGTAAGGCAGAATGGCGAGCATCCCAACCTGGCCGATACTGGTGTGTGTCAGCTCTTTCAGGATGGTTGGCAGCCAGAGGGTGTAACCGTAAATTCCGGTCTGGTAGAAGAAGTTCAGGGCGATTAACTGCCACATGGTTTTGTCGGACAGCACTGCGCTCAGTGAGGCGTTTTTCACCTCTTTACCGGCAATCGCCTGCTGTTCCGCCGCCAGCGTTTTCACCAGGTAGTTTTTCTCGGCTTCCGATATCCAGCGAGCTTCTTGTGGACGGTCATACACGGTGAAGGCCCAGAGCACCAGCACCACAACGGACATCAGCCCTTCAATGATGAACAGCCAGCGCCAGTCGAGCGCGGTGATGATCCAACCCGACAACGGTGCTGTGATGATCCCGGCGATGGGCACAAACATAATCACAATCGCGTTGGCACGGCCACGTTCGGCATCCGGAAACCAGTTACTGATCATCGTCAGCACAACGGGTAGCATCCCGCCTTCCGCCACTCCCAGTAAGAAGCGCAACACCAACAGCTGATACTGATGGGTAACAAGGCCGGTCAGGACTGAAATCACCGCCCAGGCGACCAAAGACCAGCCGATAAACTTCTTACCACTGCCATGAACAGCAATCTTGCCGCCGGGAACTTGCAGGAACAGATAGCCGATAAAGAAGATACCGCCCGCCAGGCCAGCCATTGTGGCGGATATACCTAATTCTTCATCCATACCACCTGGCATCGCAAACGCAATATTCACTCGGTCCATATAAGAAATAATGCAGGCGATAAGAATAGGGGGAATGATTCTTAACCAGCGCTGGCGCGGAATATCCGCATGTAAAGCATGAGAGGTCGTGTTCATATTTAATATCTCAGTAAATGTAACCGGAATAAGATTTTTATTTTTATTGTGTCGCTTTATTCATGGCGCTAATGCCGTCGCGCAAAATGGCAATGCGATGGCTGACGTCAGCATTAACATTTATTTCCAGTAATTTAATACCGGAGAATTTCAATGTTGCGGCGCTCGCCGCAGTAAAGAGTGTTTTTGCGTGTTCAGTGGTCATTAAACTGTCGGCGCAGAACGAAGAAAACGGTGCATGGAGATCCTGCCAGTCACCGTATTCACCGGTTGCTGTTGTCCCGGAGAACATCAGCGCGCCGAGTTTTTCGGCGTTGAGTGCGGTTTGAACATGCTCAAGCGGAAGGGCAGTGTTACGACCTTCGATGGCCGAGCGCGCCCAGTTAATACACACGCTGATATCCGTTTCTTTCACCACCTCCAGTACCTGTTCCAGGGGTAAAAAACCTTTACGCGGTGCGGGGCCGGTCATGGCATCGCAGTGCTCAAGAACCAGATCGCATGACCAGTTCCAACCTGCTATTTCACGAATGGAGCGAGAGAATGCCTCAGTGGCTTGTTCGACAGAGGCGTTACCCGCCTGCGGTGCTGCCTGCATCTCCAGGGCGATCACTTTCCCGGGATAACGGACATTCACGGCGTCAATTTTCTGGTGTAGATGGCGATAGAATTCGACGCAGGCCTTACGCTGTTGCTCGTCGGCGGAGGCCAGACCGAACGCGCCGTTGGTACCACGGCGGCGCATGGTTTCCATCACTGCCGTCACCACGATTTGCCAGTCCCCTGGCGTATGACGGAACAGCCATTCATCACCAAACGGATGCAGGTTTTCAAGGCAAGGTTGTTCCAGCCCACGGATGTTGGGTGTGTCGGAAAGTTCCCGCCAGAAGGTTTGTTCTTCTTGTTCTCCTTTCTGGTGAAACGAAGGTGCGCAGGGGTACGCACCAATAATAAAACCGGTGTTGGTCATTTCGCATTCCTGTATTTATCAGAAAATTAATTCAATTCACTGATTGCCACTTTCACCACAATTTTACGAATTGTGGATTCTTTGTTCTTAATACAGGCAGGACGGTGGACATCCTGCGGGAAAAATATGGCATAACTGCCAGGTATCATTTCGATAAAGGATTCATTTTCGCTGGCGTGATAAAAAATAATATCCCGCTGTTCCAGTAATGATTCGCTTATTTTGTTGGTGCCGGTATCTATAGCGATACCGATTTGCTCTTCACCCCATGCCAGAAACTGTATATCCAGATAACGTCGGTGTACTTCCGGGCGATTCTCATGCCACGCTTTGGTGGTGAGATCGAGTACCTGGGCAAAGATGTTGCGTCCCTCAATTTCAACAACGCCCGGCTCCAGTGCCGTGAAGTCCGTGGTGCGCAGAAAATCGAGCGCCTTTTCAATCGCCTGTGGGAGACGGCACGGATTTGGCTGTGAAATATGTCCGAATATCATCGTCCACTCCTTACAGGGCCTGGATTTTCGCCCACACGCTGTCATCGACCGTGATGCCATTACGGCGGTTCTCTTCCTGCAGACGGGTGAATTCATGTCCCGGCAGACGAATGGCGACGTTTTCATCGGACCGCTCAGCGTTGGTGATGAAGTCCATGATACGTTGCAGTTTGGCATCACGGGTTGGCCCGTCGATCAGGCGGTCAACCTCGATGGCGATAAAGATCTGCGATACACCATACTCGTCGCTGTTGTCCTGCGTCACTTCCGCTACGGAAGAACCGTTGGAAAGCAGGGTAGCGATCATATCCAGTACGATAGACAGACCTGATCCTTTCCAGTAGCCCATTGGCAAAATGCGGCGGTTTTTCTCAATGACGCCGGGTTCACGGGTGAGATTACCCTCGTCGTCAAACCCGCCATCAACCGGCAATTCGCGCCCGGCCAGGCGATTCACTTCCAGCATGCCGTAGGAGAACATCGACATTGACATGTCGACCATGGTGATTGGGTTGGAGGGAATCGCAACGATTAGCGGGTTGGTGCCGATGCAGCATTCTTTTGATCCCCACGCGGGCATCACGGCAATGGAGTTGGTCCAGCAAATTCCAATATAACCCTTCTCAGCCGCCTGCCAGCCGTAGCTACCGCCGCGCATCCAGTGGTTAGCGTTACGCAGAGCCACCAGGCCGATACCGTGATCGGATGCCAGCTCCGTGGCGCGATCCATCATTTTCTTCGCTGTCAGGTTGCCGATGGAGCGCTGAGCATCCCACTGCTCAATGGCGCCTAATGACGTTACTCGTTTTGGCAGGGCGTCAGGAATGATGTCACCAGCTTCAAGTTGCTGAATAAAACGCGGGAAACGGTTCACGCCGTGTGAATAGACGCCGGATTCTGTGGTGCGGGCAAACATCTCCGCACAGGCATCTGCGGCGTCAGCTTTTACGCCGCGATCGAGCAGGACCCGATTAAACGCCGCTTTCAACTCTTCAAAGGTCACTTTCATCCCTGTTCTCCTGTTTATTTTAGGGGGCAGTGCGAGTGCTTTTTTATCGTTAAATTTCACTATGCGAAATCTGATTTCAAATATAACGATCAAAATTTGTCAGATCAACGACATTTATGTTTTTCAAAAATCATTAAAATCAATTGGTTGTGTTTTTTCTGTTGAGATCGTGAACTAAACCACACTTTGCGCTACCATCAGGAGCGCGATAAAAAGGAGCCATTTAATGAGCATGAAAGAGAGCGAAATGACGCAAGAAAAAGAGAGGCCAGCAGGTAGCCAGAGCTTGTTTCGCGGCCTGATGCTGATTGAGATCCTCAGCAACTATCCGAACGGGTGCCCGCTTGCGCATTTATCGGAACTGGCAGGTTTGAATAAGAGCACCGTGCACCGGTTACTTCAGGGGTTACAGTCTTGCGGGTACGTTACCCCGGCGCCTGCGGCGGGCAGTTATCGTCTGACCACCAAATTTATCGCCGTCGGGCAAAAGGCGCTGTCGTCGCTCAATATCATCCACGTGGCGGCGCCACACCTTGAAGCGCTGAATATTGCTACCGGTGAAACGGTGAACTTTTCCAGCCGGGAAGACGACCACGCGATCCTGATTTATAAACTCGAGCCGACAACCGGTATGCTGCGCACGCGTGCTTATATCGGTCAGCATATGCCGCTCTACTGCTCAGCGATGGGCAAGATCTACATGGCGTTTGGTCACCAGGACTATGTGGCGAGCTACTGGGAAAGCCATCAGGAACAGATCCAACCTTTGACCCGCAACACCATCACAGAATTGAGTGCCATGTATGATGAGCTGGCGGAAATTCGCGATCGCAGCATGGCGATGGACAAAGAAGAGAACGAACTGGGTGTCTCCTGTATCGCCGTGCCGGTGTTTGATATTCATGGTCGTGTGCCGTATGCGATCTCCATATCACTATCGACATCACGCATGAAGCAGGTGGGCGAGAAAAACTTGCTTAAACCACTGCGTGAAACGGCAGAGGCTATTTCAAAAGAACTGGGTTTTAACGTACGCGAGGCGTAACAGATGAACCAATTTATCATGGCGGATTCGGCAAAATGCATTGGGTGCCGTACCTGTGAAGCAGCCTGCGCGGTGTCGCATCAGGATTCCGTATCCGCACATGCCTTTACGCCACGCATTCGTGTGGTTAAAGGGGGGTCATATACCACGGCTGTTGGCTGCCACCAGTGCGAAGATGCACCCTGCGCCAATGTCTGCCCAACCCATGCCATTCGCCGCACTGCGGGAGCCTGGCTCGTGGAGCAGACGTGCTGTATTGGATGCAAAAGCTGTATGCTGGCGTGCCCGTTTGGGGCGATGCAGGTTCGGCTGGAGGGAAATAAGGCGCACGCGCTGAAGTGTGATTTGTGCATGCATCGCGAAGGCGGACCTGCCTGTGTGGAGGCCTGTCCAACCCACGCGTTGCGCTGTGTTGATCCCGCCAGATTACGTACGGAACGACAGCATCATCTGGCGTAAAACCTTAACCCTCTTCGCGCCAGGCTTTTTCAATTTCTTCGGCCAGAATTTTGACACCCGCTTCGATTTTTTCCGGATCGGGCACATAGTTCATGCGCATGCACTGGTGTGTATGCGGCCACGGTTTATCCAGGCCTGGGAAGAAGTAATCGCCCGGTACCATTAACACGCCGCGCTTCTTCAGGCGTTGATAGAGCAGTTCGGTGGTGATGGGCAGATCCTTAAACCACAGCCACAGGAAAATCGCCCCTTCAGGTTTGTGGATCAGGCAGCGTTCTTCCGGTAAATAGCGGCGAAGTGTTGCAATTGTCTCCTGAACACGCTGGTAATAGAACGGCTTAATCACCTCATTGGACAGACGCAGCAGGTCGTTGCGCTTAATCATTTCGCACATCATCGCCGGGCCGATACCGCCCGGTGAAAGGCTGATAATGCCGTTCATGTTGGTAATGGCGGTGATGATTTTTTCATTCGCGATGATAATGCCGCAGCGGCTACCCGGCAGACCCAGCTTAGAGAGGCTCATGCACAGGACAATGTTCGGGTTCCACAGCGGACGTGCTTCGCTGAAGATAATGCCCGGGAACGGTACGCCGTAGGCGTTATCGATCACCAGCGGAATGCCGTGTTGATTCGCCAGCGCATCCAGTTTCATAAGCTCGTCATCGGTGATCACGTTGCCCGTCGGGTTCGTCGGACGTGATACGCAGATCATGCCCGTCTCTTCACCAATATGCAGGTGTTCAAAATCGACGTGATATTTGAACTGGCCTTCCGGCAGCAGCTCGATATTCGGGCGTGCGGAGACGAACAGATCCTCTTCCAGGCCGGAATCGGCGTAGCCGATATACTCCGGTGCCAGCGGGAACAACACCTTTTTGGTGGTGCCGTCGGCGCGACGTCCTGCAAACAGGTTAAACAAGTAGAAAAACGCGCTCTGGCTGCCGTTTGTCAGTGCAATATTCTGTGGCTCGATATCCCAGCCCAGCTCTTCACGCAGCATTTCGGCGAGGAGTGCCAGCAGTTCGGTTTTACCCTGTGGGCCGTCGTAGTTGCAAAGCGCATCGGTTGCTTTGCCGCTTTCCAGCATCTGAGCGAGCAGCGTCTGGAAATAGGTATTCATCTCCGGGATTTGAGCCGGGTTTCCGCCGCCGAGCATGATTGCGCCCGGTGTGCGCAGCCCGTCGTTGAGGTCCTCCATCAGGCGAGTAATGCCTGAATGGCGGGTGAATTTGTCGCCGAAAAGTGAAAACGTCATAGCAGGTGATCTGTCGAGCTTATTTTGAAAGTGGGTAACCATAACGCTAGCACCGTGCTGGTGCAAATCGGGTGGTGTGGTCGGATTTGTTGTTTTATGTGGCGGGAATGGATTTGTGTAGTGAATAGTTCTGTTGATTTTTCCCTCACCCTAACCCTCTCCCAACGGGAGAGGGAACAGGAGTGAACCGTTATTAATTACCTGCCCATACTACCATCACCTTATCGCCATTATGCTCGCGCACGAAGCCATATCCCTCTTTCAGCGACAGCGTGGTTTGTTTGCCTTCACCAATCGCCGGATGGCGCGCGCGGAACTGACCCAGCGTTTGCCAGTGGGTGACGGTTAAAGCCTGCTTGCCCGTGACGTCCTGCCAGTTCATATCTGACCGGGTGCCCTGCAGTGGGTCGGAGCCTGTCGGCCCGAATGGACGTTCAGATTCATCCCCATAATAGATTTGTACGCTACCCGGCGCTAACAAGAGCAGTTCAGCTGCGCGTTGACCCCCTTCGCGGAACAGGCGCGTGTCATGCGAAGAGAGATAGCTCAGGACGTTGAAACTTTGCAATTTTTCCGCCATCTGCTGCCAGGTGAGGTCGATATCCGCCAGACAGTTCACCGCTTTTGCCGCTTGCTCCTGATAATCAAAGTTAATCATCGCATCGAAACCATGGCGGTAATAATCGCTCTGCATGACGCCGTGGCCCCAGGATTCCCCGGTCATCCAGAATGGTGCATTGTCGAGCTTTTTATCCGGGTGAGCACCTTTCCAGGCAGCCAGCGCCTGGCTGGCCTGGTCTTTCAGCTGTTGCCAGGCCGCCAGCTCAACGTGTTTGGCTGTATCAACCCGGAAACCATCAATGCCGTAGTCACGTACCCATTGGCTGAGCCAGTGGGTCAGATAATTGCGCGGGGTATACCCGGGTATGACTTTCGCATGGGTATCAGGCTTGTGTTGATAGAAATTAGGCAACCCGGAAGGTGAGGTGGATTCCGTTTTCAGGTCGGGTAAGAACGCCAGTGACATGGTTAAATCATCGAAGCCGGGGTTGTCGTAATCACCGATATCAGTGCGGATCCACTTTTTCCCCCACCATTTTTCCCACGCGGCTTTGTCGCTAAAGTTGATGTAGTCGTTAAAGCTGTGCCAGCTTTGGCCTGCGCCCGGCTTCCAGTCCGTCCAGCGTTCTTCCAGCGTCTTTTTCAGCTCATCACCCTGCAGATACAAGGCACCAAACTGATACTCCTGCATGTCCGCAAGCGTCGCGTAGCCCGTGTGGTTCATGACGATATCGAACAGGATACGAATGCCACGTTTATGCGCTTCATCGACCAGATGACGTAAATCATCTTCGGTACCCATGTTGGCGTCGAGCTTCGTCCAGTCCTGAGTGTAATAGCCGTGATAGGCATAATGAGGGAAATCACCTTTGGTGCCGCCGCCGACCCAACCGTGGATCTGCTCAAGCGGGGAACTTATCCAGAGCGCATTCACACCCAGTTGCTGTAAATAATCGAGCTTGCTGGCGAGCCCCTTGAGATCTCCACCGTGGAAGGTACCAATCTCCTGCATGCCGTCTTTGTGACGGCCATAGCTGTTGTCGTTGCTCGGGTCACCATTCACGAAACGGTCAGTGAGCACGAAATAGACGGTGGCATTTTGCCAGCTAAACGGCGCAGGCTTGTCGGTTTCGGCGCGCTCAAGCAGCAGCAGACCGTTGCTGTTAGCGGCCGGTTGCAGAGTGATTTTTCCATTTTGCACCGTCGCTGTCTGTTTACTGTAGTAGTCGCGCACGACGGAGCCTTCCGGGAAGGTATGGCTGACCTCGAGTGTCAGCGGTTTACCGTCCCACTTCGGGCATTGGCGGATAACGTTGGTAACTGGCTGTTCTGCTGCACTCTGGATGGTTAGCAGCAGGGTGGGCGTGCCGGATCGAGTATCAATCCGCATCTGGTATTCACCGTCGCGGAAAAGACGCCACTGCGGCGGCGTGCCGTCACAGGGTTTGAGCGACAGCATCTCGTTGAGTTTTATCGCATCGGTTGGCTGCCAGCACGTCTTGTCAAAACTTAGTGTAAGAGGACGCGTACCCTTCGCGAGCTTTGTCTGGCTGGTGAAAATCCCGGTGCCTTCGGTGTTAAATGCAGTAAACCCCGGTGATGACCAGCCTGCATGTGCCAGTGCGGGTAACATCAGAAAGGCTATTGCGGTGCGTTTCATTCCATTTTCCTGTCGCGGCATTTTTGACCAGTGTGCCATCAGGTTGTGGGTAAAAACTCATCCCTTATCGCTTTCTGCCAGGAGGACGCGAGAGGATGAGTGATCTCGCGCAAAATTAAGCAGTTATCTGCGATACCGCACACATTTTTTCGGGAATGGTGTTTTTGTGAGCAAGTTTTAGATGACATAGTTTCGGAATTGGACTATTTCTATACGTGCTCTTGAAGTCTATTTTTGATATGATTTGAGATTCCGCTCTCAAATTTGTGAAAAAAATAAGGTGTTAGGATGATTACATCCGACCAGGAGACCTAATGATATCGACTCCCATTCGACGATATGGGGCTGCGATACTCATGTTACTCACCACGGCATTTTCGGGTGAGGTGCTTGCGAAGACGCACACGGATACAACGAGTAAGAAAGCCCACGTTATAAAGACGACAAGTAGTAAGGTTAGCAGTAAACAAGAGTATTCTCGCAATAGTGCAAAGAGTAGTTCACTTCCTGATTTGCGAAAATACCCTTCCGGAACACCAAGGAAAAAAGCGTTTCTCCGGACGGTAATGCCTTACATCACGAGTCAAAATGCCGCGATTACTGCGGATCGTAACTGGCTGATTTCCAAACAGTACGATAGCCGCTGGTCGCCGTCAGAACGCGCGCGTCTGAAAGATATCACGAAGCGCTACAAGCTGAGCTGGAACGGTAACACGCGTCGTGTGCCGTGGAATTCTCTGCTGGAGCGTGTGGATATCATCCCGAATAGCATGGTTGCGACCATGGCGGCAGCCGAAAGCGGCTGGGGCACGTCAAAGCTGGCGCGTAGCAACAACAACCTTTTCGGCATGAAATGTGTGAAAGGTCGTTGTAACAATGCACCTGGTAAGGTGAAAGGCTATTCGCAGTTTGAATCCGTGAAGGATTCCGTGAGTGCCTACGTGGTGAATCTGAACACGCATCCGGCCTACTCATCGTTCCGTAAATCACGCGCACAGCTGCGTAAAGCGGATCAGGAAGTGACGGCCACGACGATGATCCACAAGCTGAAAGGTTATTCGACGAAGGGACAGAGCTATAACAACTATCTGTTCGCCATGTACCAGGATAACCAGCGCTTAATCGCCGCCCATATGTAATCTCAAAAAAACGCCTTCCACTGGAAGGCGTTTTCTTTTCTATATCAGCACCTCACTGTAGCGATCCCGGTACTCTTTTGGCGTGGTGTCATACTCTTTGCGAAACACTGAATAGAAATATTGCAGCGATGGGTAGCCGCACATCTGCGAGATTTCGTTGATCGACAGTGATGTGGAGATGAGCAGGCTGCGCGCTTTCTCCAGCTTCTCCGCATGGATGACAGCATGAATGGTTTCACCCACTTCTTCTTTGAAGCGCTTCTCCAGATTTGAACGAGAAATACCCACAGAGTCCAGCACCTGATCGACCTTAATCCCTTTGCAGGCGTGGTTGCGAATATAGTGCATGGCCTGAATGACGGCCGGGTCGCTTAAGGAACGATAGTCGGTTGAGCGGCGTTCTACGACGCGGACAGGAGGTACGAGCAACCGCTGAAGCGACAGGGATTCTTTATCCAGCAGGCGATGCAGTAACTTCGCTGCCTGATAGCCCATCTGACGCGTCCCTTGTGCAACGGAGGAAAGTGCCACGCGAGACAGATAGCGGGTAAGTTCTTCGTTATCAATGCCAATCACACACAGTTTTTCCGGCACCGGGATGTGCAAATGTTCGCAGACCTGCAAAACGTGGCGTGCGCGGGCGTCCGTGACGGCAATAATCCCGGTTTGCGGTGGCAGCGTTTGCAGCCAGTCAGCCAGACGGTTTTGCGCGTGCTGCCAGTTTTCAGGGGCGGTTTCCAGCCCCTGATACACTACGCCACGATACTTCTCCTGCGCGACCAACTGGCAAAACGCGTGTTCACGCTCAGCGGCCCAGCGCTTGCCGCTGGTGGCGGGTAAGCCATAAAACGCGAAGCGATGGACACCTTTCTCTTTTAAATGGAGAAACGCAGCCTCGACCAGGGCATGGTTATCGGTGGCAATATAGTGAACCGGCGGATAGTGTTCGGGGGAATGGTAAGAGCCGCCGACGCCCACTATCGGGACGTCGACGTCTGTCAGTAGTTGCTCAATGACGGGATCGTCATAGTCGGCGATAACGCCATCGCCCAGCCAGTCTTTGATGTTCTCCAGACGGGTACGAAAATCTTCCTCAATAAAGATATCCCATTCGGATTGCGACGCCTGCAAATATTCACCAACCCCTTCAACAACCTGACGGTCGTAGGCTTTGTTGGCATTGAATAACAACGTAATGCGGTGACGCTTTTCGAACATGGCTCTCTTCCCAATTAAGTCATAATACTGTTATCAGGCCCGTCGTTTGGTTGCCGAGTCCATCCAGACGGCGAGTAAAAGAATGGCTCCCTTGACGATATACTGCCAAAACGTCGGGACGTCCATCATACTCATCCCGTTATCCAGCGAAGCCATAATAAATGCGCCCATCACGGCCCCCGCCACGCTACCGATACCACCTGCGAGGCTGGTACCACCAATGACGCAGGCGGCGATAGCATCCAGTTCTGCGATGTTACCGGCGGAGGGAGAACCAGCCCCCAGACGTGAGCTGAGAATCAACCCGGCGATAGCAACCATCAGACCGTTAATGGCGAAGACCGCGAGTTTGGTTCGCTCGACATTGATCCCTGAGAGGCGGGCCGCTTCAAGATTGCCGCCGATGGCGTAAATACGGCGGCCAAACGCGGTACGCGTGGCCATAAACATGCCACCCAGCAGTAACAGTGCCAGCAGCAATACAGGTGTCGGGACACCGCGATAGTCATTCAGAAGCCAGATTGCACCCAGCACAATAACCGCCGTAAGGGCCTGACGCCCCACCACGGACGTTGATGCAGGAGAAGCCAGCCCCAGCGCCTGACGGCGCATGCGGCCACGCCACTGCCACGCGACAAACGCCAGCAAACCTACCACGCCAATCGTAAAGCCCACGCTATCGGAGAGGTAACTCTGACCAATCTGCGACATCGCCGCGCTGGTGGGGGAGACGGTGGTGCCGTTGGTAATGCCGATTAAGACCCCACGGAAGGCCAGCATCCCTGCCAGAGTGACAATGAACGACGGGACTTTACGGTAGGCAACCCACCAGCCGTTCCAGGCACCGAGCACAAGTCCCAGCACCAGCGTCACCGCAACGGTCAATGGCAGCGGCCAGCCAAGCCAGACGTCAAAAATTGCCGCCACGCCTCCGAGCAACCCCATCATCGAACCTACTGACAGATCGATCTCCGCTGAGATAATCACGAACACCATGCCCACAGCCAGAATGCCAGTGATGGCCGTCTGACGCAGCAGGTTAGAGACGTTACGCGCACTTAAGTACGACCCATCCGTCATCCACGTGAAGAACAACATGATGACGATAATCGCCGCGATCATCACGAAAACTTGCAGATTCAGCGCTTTTAGCCCCGCAAATGATCCGGGCGTCGGAACCGCGACTTTGATATCAGACGGATTGCTTTTCGACATGACGTTCGCTCCTTAAAGCGGCTTCCATCACCTGCTCCTGCGTCAGGTTCTGGTTAATCAGGTTGGCTTTCAGTTTTCCCTCGTGCATCACCAGCACGCGGTCACTCAGACCGAGCACTTCGGGTAATTCAGACGAGATGACAATGACGGCAATCCCTTGCTGTACAAGCTGATTAATCAGTTTGTAGATTTCATATTTGGCACCGATATCAATCCCGCGCGTTGGCTCATCAAGGATTAATATGCGTGGATTGAGAAGCAGGCAGCGCGCCAGAATTGCTTTCTGCTGGTTGCCCCCGCTCAGACGACCAATCGCCAGTTCCGGAGAGGATGTTTTTACCTTCAGTCGGGCGAGCGACTGGAGAATACACTGCTGCTCAGCGGCATCATCCAGGCTGCTCAGGGCACCGGAGAACTGATCAAGAGCTGCAAGGGTGATGTTTTTACCCACTGCCATGACCGGTACGATACCGTCTTTTTTGCGGTCTTCCGGCACCATGGCAATGCCACGGGCAATGGCCTGTTGACAGTTGTCGATTTTCACCGGCTGACCGTCGATATAAATAGTGCCCTCCCAACGTCCTGGCCACACGCCAAACAGACACTGTACGGCTTCGGTGCGACCGGCACCGACGAGACCCGCAATACCGAGGATTTCGCCGCTATGAAGTGAAAACGAGATGTTATTCACCCGCTTGATGTGACGGTTAACGGGGTGCCACGCGGTCAGGTTCTCCACCCGTAACACTTCATCACCTCTTGTGTGAGGCTCACTCGGATAGAGCGCCGTCAGCTCGCGTCCCACCATCATGGTGATGATGTCATCTTCACTCATGCCAGCCGCTTCGCGCGTGCCGATGTGTTGCCCGTCGCGGATCACGCAGATGGTGTCAGAAATGGCTTTGACCTCATTCAGCTTGTGCGAAATGTAGATGCAGGCGATACCGTGGTTTTGCAGATCGCGGATGATATCGAGCAGTACCGCCGTTTCCTGTTCGGTGAGCGACGCCGTTGGTTCATCAAGGATCAGCAGCCTGACCTGTTTATTCAGTGCTTTCGCTATTTCGACCAACTGCTGCTGCCCCAGGCCAAGATCGCCCACGCGAGTATTTGGTGAAATGCTGAGGCTCACCTGCGCCAGCAGCTTTTCACAGCGCAGCGTCATGGTGTCGTAGTCCAGCACGCCGTGGCGGGAAATCTCAGCCCCAAGGAAAATGTTCTCCAGCACGGTGAGATGCTTCACCAGTGCCAGTTCCTGGTGGATGATGGCGATGCCTTTACGTTCGGTATCGCGAATGTGTGTCGCCTGGATGACTTCACCGGCAAAGACAATTTCACCTTCGTAGCTGCCGTACGGGTAGATTCCGCACAACACTTTCATCAATGTTGATTTGCCCGAACCGTTTTCACCACACAGCGAAACTACTTCGCCGGGGTTCAGCCGGAGACTCACGTTGTCGACGGCTTTCACCGTACCGAAGCGCTTAGTGATGCTTTTCATTTCAAGTAAATAAGACATAACTGCTCCACGTAACCCGAGGGAAGAACAGTACAACGTGATGCGCCCCTGCAGAGCAGGGGCTGCGCCGGATTACAGTTCGCTCTTCTTGTGGAAACCGTCTTTAATGACAGTGGCATCAATGTTCTCTTTATTGACTTCAATGGGTGTGAGCAGGCGAGCCGGAACATCTTTCAGCCCGTTATTCAGCGTCGCGTCTGCTTTAGGCTGCTTACCATTACCCAGTTCTACGGCGATTTCCGCAGCTGTATTGGCAAGCTGGGTAATGGGTTTGTAGACCGTCATGGTTTGGGTGCCTGCGATAATACGTTTTACACCGGCCAGATCGGCATCCTGGCCCGATATCGCGACTTTACCGGCCAGCCCCTGGGCACTCAGTGCCTGGATAGCACCGCCTGCGGTGGCATCGTTGGAGGCCACAACCGCATCAATTTTGTTATTGTTGGCGGTCAGTGCGTTTTCCATAATTTTCAGCGCGTTTTCTGGCAGCCAGCCGTCGGCCCATTGATCGCCAACTACTTTGATTTTCCCATTGTCGATGTACGGCTTAAGGACTTTCATTTGCCCTTCGCGGAACAGTTTCGCGTTGTTATCCACCGGAGAACCGCCCATCAGGAAATAATTGCCCTGAGGTACCTTGTCGATCAGGCTTTGCGCTTGTAATTCACCGACTTTTTCA
Organism: Enterobacter sp. 342; assembly: GCF_036663495.1. NCBI lineage: Bacteria > Pseudomonadati > Pseudomonadota > Gammaproteobacteria > Enterobacterales > Enterobacteriaceae > Enterobacter > Enterobacter sp. 342. Next base: position 11,069 of record NZ_JAWUEI010000033.1, on the reverse strand, counting down.
TTGTCGAAAGAAATATAATAATCAATGTCCGCATTATTAATCATACGGTCATAAGCCAGGACTTTTATGCCTTCTTGTTTAGCTTCTTTCACCACGTTACTTAATACCTGGCCGTTATAGGGGATAATGACCAGGACATCAACGCCACGGTTGATCATATTCTCAATTTGCGACATTTGCGTTTCTTCATTGCCGTTAGCCGACTGAACAAACACGCTTGCACCGAGTGATTCTGCTTTTTTAACAAAAATATCGCGATCTTTTTGCCAGCGCTCCAGACGCAGATCGTCAATCGCCATACCGATTTTCACCTCCTTTGCATGTCCGGTAAAACTGGCCAGGAGGAGCGTTGTGCATAGAGTAAGGGTCAGGTTCTTTATCTTCATAATTATTAGGCCTTTTTGTAGGGGTATGTGTTGCTGAGATAAAAGAAACATTCACTACTGAGACGCAGCAAATTCTTAACGGGGAAAGGCGGGCTGGCAATTACAGATTTTTATCTTCTCATTATGATATTTGGTTTATTTCTGAATTTATGACCGCGATCGGATTTTAAAATACGTAACGTCTTAATTGCATTTGATTCTGGAATGCACACCGAAAAATAGTTTGCTTGCGCATTATTTTGCGAGCCAGTGCACAGTTGTGCATTCTCTCAATAGCAGTGTGAAATAACGTAATTGAGCAACCCAGAATGTCTATTCACTATTACTCCTGTATCTATGACTCACCGCATACCCCTGATTATGGAGCTCAATATGCAAGCTTATTTCGACCAACTCGATCGTGTTCGTTACGAAGGCCCAAAAACGACCAATCCTTTAGCATTTCGTCACTACAACCCGGATGAGCTGGTACTGGGTAAGCGCATGGAGGATCATCTGCGCTTTGCCGCCTGTTACTGGCATACCTTCTGCTGGAATGGCGCCGATATGTTCGGTGTGGGTTCCTTTGACCGCCCGTGGCAGCAGCCTGGTGAGGCCATCGAGCTGGCGAAGCGCAAAGCCGATGTGGCATTTGAATTCTTCCACAAGCTAAACGTGCCGTACTACTGCTTCCATGACGTGGACGTGTCGCCGGAAGGCGCGTCGCTGAAAGAGTATCTGAACAATTTTGCGCAGATGGTGGATGTGCTGGCGGCGAAACAGCAGCAAAGCGGTGTGAAGCTACTGTGGGGCACCGCAAACTGCTTCACCAATCCACGCTATGGTGCGGGCGCGGCAACCAATCCGGATCCGGAAGTGTTTAGCTGGGCGGCTACGCAGGTTGTGACGGCAATGAACGCCACGCATCAGTTGGGTGGTGAGAACTATGTTCTGTGGGGCGGTCGTGAAGGCTATGAAACCCTGCTCAACACCGATCTGCGCCAGGAACGCGAGCAGATTGGCCGCTTTATGCAGATGGTTGTCGAGCATAAGCACAAAATCGGTTTCCGCGGCACGCTGCTGATTGAGCCAAAACCGCAGGAACCGACGAAGCACCAGTATGACTACGATGTGGCGACCGTGTACGGCTTCCTGAAGCAGTTCGGCCTGGAAAAAGAGATTAAAGTTAACATTGAAGCCAACCATGCCACCCTGGCGGGTCACTCTTTCCATCACGAGATTGCCTCTGCTATTGCGCTGGGTATCTTCGGTTCTGTCGATGCTAACCGGGGCGATGCACAGCTGGGCTGGGATACAGACCAGTTCCCGAACAGCGTGGAAGAGAATGCGCTGGTGATGTATGAAATCATCAAAGCGGGTGGTTTCACCACGGGGGGCCTGAACTTTGACGCCAAAGTGCGTCGTCAGAGTACCGATAAATACGATCTGTTCTATGGCCACATTGGCGCGATGGACACGATGGCACTGGCGCTGAAAGTGGCCGCTCGTATGATTGAAGACGGTGAACTGGATAAACGCGTGGCGAAGCGTTACAGCGGCTGGAACAGTGAGCTGGGTCAGCAAATTTTGAAAGGCCAGTTATCACTTGCGGAAATCGCGAAGTACGCTGAACAACATCAACTGGCACCGCAGCACCAGAGTGGACACCAGGAGTTGCTGGAAAATCTGGTCAATCACTACCTGTTCGATAAATAACAGCATCCAGGCCCGGTAAGCACAGCGCCACCGGGCATTTTCACTTAAGGAATCCACTATATGTACATCGGGATCGATCTTGGCACATCGGGTGTGAAAGCCATCCTGTTAAGCGAGCAGGGCGACGTGTTAGCAACGCAGACGGAAACGCTGCAGGTTTCACGTCCGCATCCGCTGTGGTCGGAACAGGATCCGGAGCAGTGGTGGCAGGCGACGGATCGCGCAATCAAAGCCTTAGGTGAGCAACACAGTCTTCGTGACGTGAAAGCGCTGGGGATTGCCGGACAAATGCACGGCGCTACGCTGCTCGATAGCCAGCATCGTGTGCTTCGTCCTGCGATCCTCTGGAACGATGGCCGCTGTGCAGAAGAGTGTGCGCTTCTTGAGGCGAGTGTTCCTGACTCTCGTGAGATTACCGGCAACCTGATGATGCCTGGTTTTACTGCGCCCAAATTACTGTGGGTACAGCGTCATGAACCTGAGATTTTCCGTCAGGTGGCGAAAGTCCTGCTGCCGAAAGACTATCTGCGTTTTCGCATGACGGGCGATTTCGCCAGCGATATGTCCGATGCCGCCGGCACCATGTGGCTCGACGTGGCGAAACGCGACTGGAGCGAGACGATGCTGGATGCCTGCCATCTGACCCGTGAACATATGCCTGCGCTGTATGAAGGTTGTGAGGTGACAGGCACACTGCTGCCCACCGTTGCTGAACGCTGGAATATGCCTGCCGTACCGGTGGTGGCCGGTGGCGGTGATAACGCGGCTGGCGCTGTCGGTGTCGGCATGGTTGAAGCGGGGCAGGCGATGCTGTCGCTGGGAACCTCCGGCGTCTATTTTGCCGTCAGCGACGGATATCGCAGCAATCCTGAAAGTGCGGTACACAGCTTCTGTCATGCCCTTCCGGGGAAATGGCATTTGATGTCGGTCATGCTCAGTGCGGCGTCTTGCCTGGACTGGGCGGCGAAGTTGACCGGCATGGCTGACGTTCCGGCACTCATTTCTGCAGCTCAGCAGGCGGATGACGCTGCGGGTACCGTCTGGTTTTTACCGTATCTTTCCGGCGAGCGTACGCCGCACAACAACCCGGAAGCGAAAGGGGTGTTCTTTGGCTTAACCCATCAGCATGGCCCGGCAGAACTGGCGCGTGCGGTTCTGGAAGGCGTGGGTTATGCGCTGGCTGACGGAATGGACGTGGTGCATGACTGCGGCCTGAAACCGACGAGCGTCACCCTGATTGGCGGCGGTGCGCGAAGCCCTTACTGGCGACAGATGCTGGCGGATATCAGTGGATTGCAGCTGGATTTTCGCACCGGTGGTGATGTCGGCCCCGCGCTTGGTGCCGCGCGTCTGGCGCAGATAGCCATTCATCCGGAACAACCGCTTTCGCAACTGTTACCACAGCTTACGCTTGAACAGGCGCATCTGCCTGATGCGGTGCGCCATGCGCGGTACGCGGAAAGGCGCGACGTGTTCCGCAAAATCTATCAGCAGTTGCTGCCGCTGATGTCGTAAATTCGCTTGTCCGACAGAGGCACGAGGATGTCCTTTTTTGGTCTGTGCGTGCCTTACTTTCCTTGCCAGTATGGTAATACACCCACTGGCGAGGAGATCTCTCATGTCACGCATTGCCTTACTCAACATTGATACGCAGCAGTCATTCCATCATCGTAATTACTGGCAGGAGGACGACATTCCTGCCTTTCAGCAGGCGATGCTGGGGCTGATTGAAGGCTGCCAGGCACGCAATATTCCGGTCGTTGATATCTTTCATGTCGATGAAGATGGCCCTTTCACCCTACAGAGCGGCTATGTCAAACCGATGGCCTTTTTACGTCATCAACCTGATGTGGTTTTCCAGAAACATGTCCATAATGCCTTCACAGATACCGGGCTTGACCGCTGGTTGCGCGAGCGTGATATCAACCAGCTTATTATCTGCGGCATTCGCACTGAACAATGCTGTGAAACCACTGCACGCGTGGCATCCGATCTGGGTTATGCTGTGACCTTTGTTAGCGAGGCAATGCTTACATTTCCAATGACCTACAAGGGAATTACCCTTAGCGCAGCGGAAATTCGTCATCGTACTGAGACGGTGCTGTCCGGGCGTTTTGCCGAGATTAAAACAGTAGCGGAGACGCTGGAGTCATTGTAATGCACATCGACGTCTGGTTCGTGATGTTGCCCGGGGTGCTGTCATTAGATATGACGGGACCAGCGGAGACCTTTGTGCTGGCAGGCGACGCGTTTCACCTGCATTACATTGGTCCGCAACCGGAGGTGCCGACGTCGATAGGTCTGACGATGAGTGGCATTCAGCCCTTGCCGGAAAGCCTGCCTCCAGGCAGCCTGCTGGTCCTGCCGGGAGTGAGCGACTCCCGCTGTCAATTTTCAACGCCGCAGGCGCAGCAGATCCAGCACTGGTTGATGCGCCTGCAGCCGCAGATCCAACGCCAGGATATTACCGTGATGTGCGTCTGTTCAGGGGCGTTGCTGGCAGCAAAATCAGGCCTGCTGAATCACCGTCAGTGTACAACCCATCATGATGTTATTAACCGTTTACGCACTGCGGCTCCCACGGCGACGATTAAAGAAAACCGGATATTTGTGCAGGATGAGAATATCTGGACCAGCGCAGGGATCACCTCTGGCATCGATCTGGCGTTGCATATGATTAACCGCCTGTGCGGCCCGGAAAAGGCGCTGGCCGTGGCACGTGAGATGGTGGTCTGGTTCCGCCGTTCCGGAGATGACCCCCAGTTATCCCCGTGGTTGCGCTACCGCAATCATCTTCATCCGGCCATCCATCGTGCACAGGATGCACTCACCGCCGAGCCGCAAAAAACATGGAATTTGCCTGAGATCGCCGCCGTGGCGCATGTCAGCCCACGTCATCTAACCCGGCTTTTTCAGTCGCATTTAGGGATTAGCGTTCGCGATTATCTGGAGCAGTTGCGTCTGGCGGTGGCGGAGCAGTGGTTGTTGCAGGGGCGCGGTGTGGAGCAGGCTTCACTGGCGGCAGGGTTTTCCTCTCCGCGCCAGTACCATCGTGCCCGACAGCGAGGGGCTAACTAACGAAACGCCGCGTGTCTATTTTTTGCAGCAGCATCGACAGCAGCAGGCTGACAACCAGCGTGGCGACAAAAATCCAGATAATATCCAGCACCGGCCAGCTTTTCAGCTCAACGCCCCTCGTCCGTAGCGCGTGGATGATAAGCGCGTGAAAACCATAAATCCCCAGAGAATGCCGCGAGATAACGCTTAGCAAGGGCAGGGGACGTGTATTCAGGGTATTTTTGGCTAGCGTGAGGAGCGATACGGCACAGATAAAGACCATTGGTCCGCAATACAGGTACCAGGTATCGGCAAAATTGCCACGCCACTGCAACTCATGCAGCGTCCCGCGCGAAATAACGATGACGCCAGTGACAAACAACGCCCCACATAGCCAGTTCAGACCGCGTTTTTGCGTGTTCATCATGCCGATAGCGCGCCCCAGCATGCCGTACAGCACGTAGTAAAAAGTATCGCCGCTGATATAGAGGTTGACCGGTAACCACTCAAATCCGTCGATTTTCTGCGAGACTGTATTCGGGTTCGCGATAATGCCAATCACCACCATCAGAGCCAGAAGCATTTTGCCGCTGACGTTTTTCACCTGAATGAGCGGAGAGACCAGATAGATAACGATTATGGCGAAGAAGAACCACAGGTGGTAGAACACCGGTTTTTGCAGCACGTATTTCAGCGATAACCCGGCATTAATGGAAGTGAACAGGGTGATATAGAGCAAGGCAACGGCGCTGTAGAACCCCAGACAGGCAGCGATGCGGATGAAGTGCTTCGGTTGCGCGCTGCGCTCGCCAAAAAAGAGAAAGCCGGAAATCATAAAAAACAGCGGCACACTGACGCGTGACGCAGAGTTGAGAATATTGGCGATATCCCAGTTAACGGGGCTGATGCTGTGGGCATTCGTGACATACCAGGTCGTCGTGTGGATCATGACGACCATCAGACACGCGATTCCTCTCAGGTTATCAATCCAGTTAATTTTTGACTGCATCAGTTCCTCGTTTTCCCTGTAAATTGAGTGTGACTACCATTGTCCAAAAGTCTTCGTCTGGAAAATTCTGAGTTTTATTCAGCAGACTTGTAGGGAGGCCGCGAGATTCGCAGAATGCCGGACCATAATCTATAAAAGCTTTGATACTAAAAATAACAGCCACTGACCAGGGCGGTAATAAAAATGATGATGAAGCGTGTGGCGTCACTCTTTCTGCTGTTCATGCTGGCAGGATGCAGTGCGCCACAGGAAGCCCCCGTGCAAAAAGCGCAGCAGGGGAAAATAAGCCCGGAACGTTCGCTGAATATGGAACAGCTCTGTAAGGGGCAGGCGGCCCGGCGCTATAACTCGGACGTTCAGCAAATTGATGTCACCGGGTTTGAGCGCTTTCAGGGAAGTTACGAGCTGAGGGGGTATACATCCCGTAAAGAAGGCTTTATCTGCTCATTTGATGCGGACGGCCAGTTTTTACACCTCTCCATGCGTTAGCCTGCTCGTATAATCAACAGCCAGACGCCATCAGCGCTCTGGCTGGACGTCTTATTTCCCAATTTTCCCTAAACAAACCCGTTTCATACTGTATATCTTGCAGCCAGCGGGTATACTGGTCCCTTCCATTTAAAACCACACGTATCCAGCACGAAATACTATGCAAAAGTTTGATACCAAGACCTTCCAGGGCCTGATCCTGACCTTACAGGATTACTGGGCTCGTCAGGGCTGTACCATTGTTCAACCTTTGGACATGGAAGTCGGCGCAGGCACTTCACACCCGATGACCAGCCTACGCGCGTTGGGGCCAGAGCCAATGGCGACCGCGTATGTGCAGCCTTCCCGTCGTCCGACCGATGGTCGCTACGGTGAGAACCCGAACCGTCTGCAGCATTACTATCAGTTCCAGGTGGTGATTAAGCCATCACCAGACAATATTCAGGAACTGTACCTCGGGTCACTGAAAGAGCTGGGTATGGATCCAACCATTCACGACATTCGTTTCGTGGAAGACAACTGGGAAAACCCAACGCTGGGTGCCTGGGGTCTGGGTTGGGAAGTGTGGCTGAACGGTATGGAAGTGACCCAGTTCACTTACTTCCAGCAGGTTGGTGGTCTGGAATGTAAGCCGATCACCGGTGAAATCACTTACGGTCTGGAACGTCTGGCCATGTATATTCAGGGCGTAGACAGCGTTTACGACCTGGTCTGGAGCGACGGCCCGCTGGGTAAAACCACCTACGGCGACGTGTTCCATCAGAACGAAGTGGAGCAATCCACCTATAACTTCGAATACGCGGATGTGGACTTCCTGTTCACCTGCTTCGAGCAGTACGAGAAAGAAGCGCAGCAGCTGCTGGCGCTGGAGACTCCGCTGCCGCTGCCTGCTTACGAGCGTATTCTGAAGGCCGCCCACAGCTTCAACCTGCTGGACGCCCGCAAAGCCATCTCCGTGACTGAACGTCAGCGCTACATTCTGCGTATTCGTACCCTGACCAAAGCCGTTGCAGAAGCTTACTATGCGTCCCGTGAAGCCCTTGGCTTCCCGATGTGCAATCGAAACAAATAAGAGGCGGCCATGTCTGAGAAAACTTTCCTGGTGGAAATCGGCACTGAAGAGCTGCCACCAAAAGCCCTGCGCAGCCTGGCTGAATCTTTTGCTGCGAACGTGACCGCCGAGCTGGATAACGCTGGCCTGGCACACGGTAAAATTGAATGGTTTGCTGCACCGCGTCGTCTGGCGCTGAAAGTGGCAAATCTGGCGGCGTCTCAGCCGGATCGCGAAGTCGAAAAACGTGGCCCGGCAATTGCCCAGGCGTTTGACGCCGAAGGTAAACCGAGTAAAGCGGCTGAAGGCTGGGCACGTGGTTGCGGTATCACCGTTGATCAGGCTGAGCGTCTGACCACCGATAAAGGCGAGTGGCTGCTGTATCGTGCACATGTGAAAGGCGAAAGCGCGGAAGCGCTGCTGCCGGACATGATCGCGACCTCACTGGCTAAGCTGCCAATTCCTAAGCTGATGCGCTGGGGCGCGTCTGACGTACACTTCGTGCGTCCGGTGCACACAGTGACCCTGCTGCTGGGCGATACTGTTATTCCTGCCACCATTCTGGGTGTAGCGTCCGACCGTGTGATCCGTGGCCACCGCTTTATGGGCGAGCCTGAATTCACCATCGACAACGCCGATCAGTACCCAGAGATCCTGCTGGAACGCGGTAAAGTCATTGCTGACTACGAACAGCGTAAAGCAAAAATCAAAGCGGACGCAGAAGAGGCGGCACGCAAGATTGGCGGTAATGCCGATCTGAGCGACAGTCTGCTGGAAGAAGTGACCTCACTGGTAGAATGGCCGGTTGTACTGACCGCGAAGTTTGAAGAAAAATTCCTGGCTGTTCCGGCTGAAGCACTGGTGTACACCATGAAGGGTGACCAGAAGTACTTCCCGGTTTATGCCAACGACGGCAAACTGCTGCCAAACTTCATCTTCGTTGCCAATATCGAATCCAAAGATCCGATCCAGATTATCTCTGGTAACGAAAAAGTGGTTCGTCCACGTCTGGCGGATGCGGAGTTCTTCTTCAACACCGACCGTAAAAAGCGTCTGGAAGACAATCTGCCGCGCCTGCAAACCGTGCTGTTCCAGCAACAGTTGGGTACGCTGCGTGACAAAACTGACCGTATCGCGGAGCTTTCTGGCTGGATCGCACGTGAAATTGGTGCGGACGTAAACCACGCCACTCGTGCTGGCCTGCTGTCCAAGTGTGACCTGATGACCAACATGGTGTTCGAATTTACCGACACCCAGGGTGTGATGGGGATGCACTACGCGCGTCACGATGGCGAAGCGGAAGATGTGGCGGTTGCCCTGAACGAGCAGTATCAGCCGCGCTTTGCGGGTGACGAACTGCCATCTAATCCGGTGGCTTGCGCTGTCGCGATTGCCGATAAGATGGACACCCTGGCGGGTATCTTCGGCATTGGTCAGCATCCGAAAGGCGATAAAGACCCGTTCGCGCTGCGTCGTGCTGCGCTGGGCGTGCTGCGTATCATCGTTGAGAAGAACCTGAACCTGGATCTGCAGACCCTGACCGAAGAAGCGGTGCGTCTGTATGGTGACAAGCTGACCAACGCGAAAGTCGTGGATGATGTGATCGACTTTATGCTCGGTCGTTTCCGCGCCTGGTATCAGGACGAAGGCTACACCGTCGATACCATTCAGGCTGTACTGGCGCGTCGTCCAACTCGTCCGGCAGATTTCGATGCACGTATGAAGGCGGTTTCCCACTTCCGTACGCTGGAGGCGGCATCAGCCCTGGCGGCGGCCAACAAGCGTGTATCCAACATTCTGGCGAAGTCTGATGAAACGCTGAACGAGCGCGTGAACGCCGCGACCCTGAAAGAGCCGGAAGAGATCGCTCTGGCAATGCAGGTTGTGGTGCTGCGTGACAAGCTCGAGCCGTTCTTCGCTGAAGGTCGCTACCAGGAAGCGCTGGTAGAACTGGCGGAACTGCGTGACGTGATCGACGCCTTCTTCGAGAAAGTGATGGTGAACGTAGAAGATAAAGAACTGCGTATCAACCGTCTCTCAATGCTCGAAAAACTGCGTGAGCTGTTCCTGCGCGTGGCGGATATTTCGCTGCTGCAGTAATGTGCCCGTTGTTACAAATGCTAAAAACCCGCTTCGGCGGGTTTTTTTATGGGGCTTTTGTAGGCCGGATAAGCGCAGCGTCATCCGGCAGGTTTAGCCGATCGCGACTGTGCCTTCGTCCGTCTGCAGCCAGCGCGGTGCCTTCAGTGTATCGGCAAAGTAGCTGACCAGTTCGCACAGCAAATCTTCCATCACGATTTCAGATTGTCGCGGCAGTGAGCCGTTCATCAGCAACTGCGTAATCTCCTGACAGTAGCGCCCCAACTGATCGCATTCGGGTTCGAAAGCTGGAACGCGTGACGGGAGTTCCTTCACGGTCAGGCTGGCTTTTAAAGCGTCCGGAACCGGATCCAGAAGCGTGGGTTGCAGAAGATTCAGACAGGCATAGAGTCTGCCGTAAAGCGCCATTTTTGGAGCGGGTTCTTCGCAATCTACCAGTGCGTCGGTAAAACGTTCGCAGTTATCCGCCAGTTCGGTGAAGTCGGTCGCGTGGTTGAAGGGCAGAGTGAATAAAGAATGAGCGTGGGTTGGGGTAGTAGCCATATTGGCAGCCTCCGATAAGTGATAAAGCTTCCACCACGGGAAATGCTAATTTCGCTGGTGGTGGACTGAACAGAGTTAGCATTACCGGCCTTATCGGATACCGGCGCATCTTTCGATGCCCCTGCTCAGCCCACCATTGAGATGTAGCAAAGCATGCTGCACAAAATGTGCCGCCGATAAGATAAGCCAGGATGCTAAACCCGGCACCTGATTTTGCAGGTGCGAAGAGAACTTACTGCTCATCAAAACAGGCGGCAACAGATTTGAGCTATGTCACTGAGGATATTACCATTTCTGGAAAGAGGCTCGCAAAATTACCGCAATGAGAAGCATACTGCGGGCAGAGGTCTTACAGCGACGCCATGGTCCGGCTGTAAATCGCTGAGGCGTTTCCTGTAGGCCGGGGCGAGGCGCATGGATGCGCCGAGAGGGCGGGCTTTACAGGGATGTTACCTCCGCCCGTCCCCGATAAGCCGAAAGGAATAAGCCGAAGTTACCGCGTAGCGGCGATTTACCGCCGGGAGCCCGGGTCGCCAGGGTGGTGGCGACTGAGCCACCCTGGCACGTTCACAGGTATTGTCGTTACAGAGTAGCAAGGAACATAAAGTGAACGGAATAACCTCCACAGCCGTATGTTCCCCCTCACCCCAGCCCTCTCCCAATGTACAGTCCGGGGACATGGTGAACACTTGTTCGGGGACATGGTAGACACTTACAACTAAGGCATAAGAACCCGTTA